>DATBJG010000262.1:0-11473 GCA_036556585.1 Vicinamibacterales bacterium | reverse complement strand
TTTAGACCCGCCGCCGAGAGCACCGAAATCCGAGAGCCGAAATCCAAAAGCCGCTCAAAAGTCGTACTGTACGGTCAGCTTGACGGTCCGCGCTGTCAGCACCGCCGTCGGGACCAACCATCGTCCGTTGGGAATGTAGTTGAAATTCTGCGTGATCACGGTGTCGAGATTGAGGAAATTGTACATATCGACCGCGATGAGCGCACGATTCGGGCCGATCCGCAGTACTTTTCCAAAACGGAAGTCCCAGATGTTGACGCGAGGGGCCGCCATTTGATCGGGCGCCAGGAGGTTCACGACGACATTCGGCACACTCCCCGAAAGTGGGCGCTTGAGGGACAGCGCTGCGACTGCGCTCGGGACGTTCCAGTTGGCCTGAAGGGGCACTCCAGGGCTGCTCGTCAACGTGCTGGCGACCTGCACCTCGATTTTGGGAATCGTGTAACTGCCAGCAGCCGTGAGTCGTGTTGTCACACCAGGTGAGTTCAGGCAATGCGGGTTCGTCGGGCTGTACGCGATGCCACCCTGCGAGGACGCCCCCGTAGAAACCTGTTCAGGCAATGCGGCTCGAACCCCGCAGGAATCGACCACTGTTTCGCCTGTGCTCGTCCCGAACTGCATTTGCAAGCCGTTCCGCAGGCGTGCATTCACGCTGACATCCACGCCGTTGTACACCTGGGAAACATCCCCGTACGCCGGTGAGTACGTACGGCGGTTGTTGGTTTGCCCGAACTTGTCGGGGACGACGTCGTAGAGTCCGGACACGACGTAGCCACCACCGCCAGGCAGCCGAGGATCGGCTGGCGCAGTCACGCTGAATTCAGTGAAATCCGAGGCGGCGAGTGCGAGGTTGTCGGTCACCGTGAAGTTCTGGAGCCATCGGCGCAAGTAGCTCGCCTCCACCGAGACGCGCGGGATGATTTCCTGCTGAACCGTCACGCCAATCAGCCAATCAGACGGACGATTGTACCAACCCTTCAGGATCTCTTCGTCATACGAAAGGCTGAAGACTTCCTTCCCGAAGTTCAGGTTGCTCCACTGGCCGCATTGGTCGCCGCCGCTCGCGCGGAGATCCTGCGCCAACCCGTTCATCAGGTCACAATCCGCCACGAAGTTTCGGTTGGCGTCGTTCCATGTCCTCGTCACGTTTGTCGGGACCCGAGACGCGGGCAGGAGCTCCGAGTAGTTCCCGTTGCCGTTGACCGCCGGTTCGAGATACCGGCCCGTGTTGAACTTGAGGGCCGTCTTGCCGTTCCCGAAGAGGTCGTACGCCAGGCCGAACCGCGGGTTGATGTCGTGGTACCCCAGGACCCCCTTCGTATCGGGGAACACCAGCGGTGTCGGGAGGAACCGCGTCGGGCCGATTTGTTGGGCGGGGTAGTAGCTGCGGGCGTAATCGTAGCGCAGCGCCCCTTGCAGCGTCATCCTCTCGCGGGTCCACTGGTCCTGTACATAGATGGCGTCGTACCGTGTGCGCGAGTCGGTCCGGTAATCAGCCAGACGCTGCGTCAGCTGGTTCGGCACGCCGTTATTGAATCGGTACTCGAGGCGCTGGTCGTTGTGATAGGGAGCTCGATAGTCCCAGTGGTGTACGCCCTGGTAGCCGATCTTCACATTGTGCGCGCCGGTGACGTAGGTCCCAGCTGCGTGCCACCGTGTCGGCTGCATGTAGTCCGCGTTCCAGAGTTGGGCACGATACGTGAGGTTTGCCAGACCACCATTGTTGGGGCATCCCGTGGCGCACTGCTCGACGACACGAATCAGGGAGCGATCATTCCCGGGCCGCTCGCGGCCGTTCCAGTTTTGCTGGTAGATCCCCAAGCTCGCTTCGAGCAACAGCCGGTTGGTCATGGTCGAGGTCCACTTGGCCTGCCACATCGGCGAGCGGGTGGTTCCACCGACCGTTCCGGTTTCGGGCGCTGCGATCGCTGCAGCTCCAACGACACCGATTTGCGGGCTATCGCTAAGCCTGAACGCACCCGCGTCTGCGAACAGGTTCAGCTTGTCGCGGGAGGAAAGCTGCATCGTCAGACGGAGGGTCGGGTTGAGCGCCCCGGAGGAATCGTTGCGGGCGGGACGGTTCAGGTCCGGGTCATAGGTCCACTTCGTCGGATCGCCAGCGTTCTTGTTGAAAAACACGCCGGCCCGATCTTCGCCAATGCCGTTGTATCTCAGGGCCAGGAAGAACCACAAGCGATCTCGCCTGATAGGTCCGCCGCTCATGATGCTGGTATCCCACAGATAGTTGGTTTTCGCCGGAGTCACCAGACCGGCCGCTTTCAATTCCGCAGAGTAGTTGCTGCTCTGCCACGCGCCGGTCATGCCCGATCCCTGGAAGCGGTGCTGAAACGTGTTCCCGCCGAGACGGGGGACGAGGTTGACGACCGGGCCACCCATCTCTGCTTCACCCAAGCCGGCACCGGTGGTCATGACAACTTCTTCGGTCGTGTCGAGTCGCCCGTAACCGGAAACCCCACCGCCGTTGATGGCTGCCCCTGTTCCAATCCCATCGGTCTGCGCCATGCCCTCGTTGCCGCGCCCTCCGCGACCGCCGAACACGATCATCCCAGGATTCAGCTGGACGTTGTTGTTCGCGCCGCCCGACTGAATGTAGGACGGCATCAAGACCATGACCGCCGCGTACCCTTGCGCAGTGGGAAGCGCTTCTATCAGGCTATTGTCCAGCGTTCGTTGCCGTCTCGCGCTCTGCACGTCGACGATTGGGCTTTCCCCGGTGACCGTCACGGTTTCCTCGAGCGTGCCGACCCGCATGTCCGCGTTCACGGTAGACACGAAATCGGCTGGCAGCTCCAGCCCTTCGCGTTTCACCGTGCTGAATCCGGTCAGCGAGAAGGTCACTGTATAGATACCGGGCCGCAACTCGAGAATTCGATACTGGCCCGTGCCATCGGTCACCGCCGAGCGGACCTTCTCGATGAGTGCATCGCTGGCCGCTTCGACGGTGACGCCCGGGAGCACTGCGCCGGACGTATCTCGAACGACTCCTGTGATGGACGATTGCGCCGCTGCGAGCGATGGAACGAGAACAATTACGAGCAACGCCAACACGATTCGCACTGCCACTCGTCGCATAACGGACTCCCTTCCGTGCGAGGTTTTGTCCAGCGCCGAAAATGACGTGAGCTCACGCGAAACGTCGAACGCGAAGCCGCGTGAAAGTCGCGAACGATTGAAAATGTGCCCTTCTTATACGCCCGTCGTTCCGGTAGGTCAACAGAGTTCGGGTACTCGTTCTCTGATCGAAGAACGGATTTTTGGATCGGTGAGGAGGAGGCCGGACCTCAAGGTCCGGCCTACGTACTATTCCTCGCGGGCGGGCAGGTCCGTCGTGGGCGGTGGCGGCGGAGGAAGCCCCCTGGCCAGTGCCTCTTTCACGGCATGGTCGTACTCGCGCGCGCCGCTCAGCGAGTATTTGACCGCGCCATTCGCTTCATGACATTCGTACGGCAGAATCTGGAATCCGGGCGGTGAAATCAACGGAAGGACCATGGTCCAGGGTTTCGTATACGTCTTGGGATCGTCCATGGTCACGTCGTAGAGCAGGAAGCTGTCGGAAATGCGTGTGAGATACTCCGTAAGGCGCATCGCCTCGGTGTGCCTGAGGCCGTTGCCGTTGCCTCCGATGCTCGTCCTGTCCGTAAAGTTGGTCGTCTCGACGACGAGCGTGTCTCCTTCCCAGCGGCCACGGGGGTCTCCCATGAGCATACGGATGTTGGCCCCAAGATGCGGGCGGCCGTCCACGGGGATCAGGCGCGTGTCGTGAATCATCTCGTAGTTGATCACCACCTGGCCGGGGGTCTGCATGATCATGTTTCCGTTGCCGTACGAGACAGGAAGCACCGAGCCGACCACGCCGCGTGTCACGCATCGATCGTACAGAGTGAAGTCTTCCGGGCCGTCATGCGGGCCATCACCCCATGTACCGCGGATGATCCGCCGGTTCTGCGCTTCAGGTGTCAGCGGAGGAATTCTTCCGTTCGGTGGGTCCATAATCATCGATGCGATCCGGAATGTCGTCTTGCCACGCCATGCCCGGTCACGCCCGTTGGTGTTTGGACTGGAGGCGTTGAATGCCGCCTGTCGCGTTTTTTCCTCTCGTCCGACGCGATCGGCGTACTCGTCGTCGTTGAGAAACGCCCGTGTGCCGAAGCGTTCCGGTCGCTCACGCGGAACGCCATGAACGCTGTCGCTCGTCCAGGATCCCTGCAGATCCGGTTCACCCCATGCGGTGCGCGGCGGAGTCCAGTTCTCTGCGACGCCTATCTGCTGGCGAATGGTTCGGACCAGCTCCTGGTGACGAGCGAGCGACCAACCCTCGGCACCGCTCGTGCCGACTGCGGTTGACGGACCTTGCGCCGAGACTGGTTCCCCTATCGGTGATCCGATGGCGATCACGATGGCCACGCTGAGCGCGGTGAGAAATCGTCGCGTCATATGCAACACTCCGTTTCAGCCTTCAGCCTTCAGCCTTCAGCCTTCAGCCTTCAGCCTTCAGCCTTCAGCCGTCAGCCGTCAGCCGTCAGCCGTCAGCCGTCAGCGGTCAGCGGTCAGCCGTCAACTTCAGCTTGATTTAGTCAGGCCGCTCGTCAGGCGCGCCGATACCCGACGATCCGACAAACAACTTGCTCCCGTCCGGGAACGTGACGTCGCGGCCGTTGGCCCGGAGCTGTCCGTCTTTCGCTTGAAATCCTTCGACGAGAATTTCCATCCCGGGAGGCAACGAGTTCTTGTTCCAGCCGCGCCGGATCAGCGAATTCGGAGCACCTGCTTCGATCATCCACTTGCTGATCGACCCGTCCGGATTCTTGACGTCGATGTGAATCCACGAGTGCGGATTCACCCATTCCATTTTTGTCACGGTCCCCCGAAGTTTGACCGGCCGTCGCGCGTCGAACTCGGCGGCAAAGGAATGATGGGCCGTCAGGGGCACCGAGGCCGCCAGCAGCAGGGCTGCGCCGGCCACGAAGATTGAAAGCCTCTTTTGCATCGGACCGACTCCTTCAAGACAGACGATTCGCTCGGCAATGTGATATAAAGCCCCCACGCCAGACAAGCGACGTGCTCGACCGGGGCCCCGTCCCCAGGATTCGGCGGATCCGCGTTGTGAGAGTGACAGCACTGTACCACTGAGACGGCAATTCGGAAACTCCTGAGGAAGTGTCATCATGCCTGCAGATTTCGACCGACGTCCGGTCAGCCCGGAGGCCGCCTATGCAGTTTTTGGCTTGCTGCTTTTGACCCTGTCGGTTGCCGCGGCCGGGTCAGTGTCACCGGCAAAACCCGAAGAAGTCGGCCTCTCGACTGAGCGCCTGCTGCGCATCCGCGCGCTCGCCCAGCGTCATCTGGACGCGCGCAGCGTGTCTGGCGTGGTCACGCTGGTCGCCCGACGCGGTCACATTGCACACTTTGATGCATTGGGCATGCAGGATATTGAAACCAAGAAGCCGATGCCGAAGGACGGCATCTTTCGCCTGGCCTCAATGTCAAAGCCGATCACGGGCGTGGCGATTCTGATGCTCGTCGAAGAGGGCAAGATCCGGTTGAACGATCCGGTGTCTCGGTTCCTGCCCGAGTTCCAAACGATGAAGGTTGCCGTTGCCAAGCCGGGGGCCGGCCCAACAGGTGGCGGTCGCGGGGCGGCTGGGGGTCGCGCTGGATCCGGCGACCCGGAAAGTGCATTCGACGTCGTCTCGTCTACCCGCGAAATCACCGTTCGTGATCTGCTCACACATACATCCGGACTGCTCAGCGGCGGTCTTGGTGCCGCTGCTGCCGACAAGATCGCCCCTCGCGGGGAAGCCGACAGCCTGGCGACCTATATTCCAAAGCTCGCCAGCGTGCCGCTCGACTTTCAGCCGGGCACGTTGTGGCGCTACAGCGGTCTGGCAGGCTTCGACGTGCTCAGTCGCATTGTCGAAATCGTGTCGGGCGAAACCTTCGATCGGTTTCTCAAGCAGCGCATTTTCGATCCGCTGGGCATGAAGGACACGGGATTCCTCCTGACGTCGGCACAGTCAGCTCGTTTGGTGACGATCTACCAGTCCACGCCTCAAGGACTTCAGCCTGCAAACCGGCCTGCGAGCAAGACCTACTTTTCCGGCGCGGGCGGGCTGATGAGCAGCGCAGAAGACTATCTGCAGTTTGCGCAAATGCTGCTGAACGGTGGCGAGCTGAATGGCAAACGGTTGCTCGGTCCACGGACGATCGATTTGATGACGGCCAATCACACCGGCGATATGGTCAACGGGCAGTTTGGACGGCCAGCGCAGGGGATGGGCTTCGGGTTGAGTGTCCAAGTTGTGCAAGATCCCGTGGCGGCCAACCTGCGCGTTTCAAAAGGCGCCTACGGCTGGGCAGGCGGCACCGGCGTCAGCTTCTGGATCGAGCCCGAAGAAAAGATCGTGTCGATTTATTTTGTTCAAGGTGGCTCGGGCGGCGCGCTGCGACAGGATTTCGAGGGAGCGGTGCGCTACGCCATTCTGGAATAAGTCGGCGGGTCTAAAGACCCGCCTCTACGTTGTCGGAGGTACGTTATTCGCCGACTCCGGGATCGAAAAAGATTCCAGGTCCGGTTGAAGTCTGGACGACCTGGTAGCGAACCCAGTTGATGCGAGGCCTCGCAATCTGGCGAGCACTGCCTCGAATCAAGGCAGAGAACTGCGGCGCGAGCAGAAACAATCTCGGTTGGACAGAAAAATTGATCGCCTGCTGCGCATACATCCGTCTCACGAGAGACAGGTTGTCCACAATCCAGGTGAAGTGACCGATCCCCCGCACGAGGAGGCCGTCGTTGGCGGTCGTCTCGAAATCGATGATCGTCAGCTGGTTGGAACGGTCCACAGCCAGAAAATCAATTTCGCCGCACGGGTGACAGCTGACGGCGGCGTCAATCCCTCTCAGCCCTTCTTCGAGGGCGCCTTCGAGCCCGCGCAGCATGGTCGCCAGTTTGTCTCTCGTGACGGGTGCGTGGGGCGGCAGCACCACGGCAGCGGCAGTGGATTCGGTCTCGCGGTCTTCCGGCTCCGAGCCTGGCGCCCTTTCACCCGCTGGGCGGTCCATGGCCAGAGCCCCGTCCGTCCTCTGAGTAAGAAAGAGATGGGAAATGTCCTCCAGCCCTCGTCCAAGCGGCTTCTCAGTCCCGCCAAAAACCTGTTCCCGGATCCGGGCGCCGATTTTGTGCTGGTCGAAGTTCGTCCGCATGGACCTCTTATCGGCCTCTAACAACGAATCGATATTCGCCGGTTCGTCCGTCTGATAATCGTCGCTGCGCATGGCCATTGATTAGTTCTCGAGAGCCTTGTTGCCGAATCGTTCGTCCAGGATCAGAACCGAATTGTCACCACCAAATGGTGAAGGTTCGGTGAGCGCATTTGCCGGGTCGCTCTGCCAGCGACCGTCGACGACGTAGCGGTACTGTTAACGACCGGGGGCAAGATTCACGACTTTGCTCCAAACCTTCCCGGCCGACTCCATCTCGTTGCCTTCCAGGGTCCATCCGTTGAAGTCGCCCACGAGCTGAACGCGTCCCGCGTCGGGCGCATCGAATGTGAACAGCACTCCACCAGCTGTCAGTGCTGGCGCCGACGCTGATGCCGAAACGGATTCCTGGCGCAAGACTTCTCCGGTGAGTGCCTGATAATCGTCAAATCCGGCACAGTGCCGACAGTAGTGGGCAATCGGCAACCCGTGGCTCGCGGCTTCCGCAAGCTTGACGCTGTATCTGATCGTGGTCTGGAAATGCCGACCCGAAAGATGACTGCGCATTTCGTTGACCACGGCTTTCACAAAAGACGTCCGACCCGAATACATGGTCACCAGAACGCGCGCGCTGATCCGGTGCCCAGTCTCTCGGGCCAGCACGTCAAACGTTTCGAAGACCTTGCCAATGCCATGCAGCGAAAAGAAGCTGGGATCCATTGGCACGATGGCTTCCGAGCAGGCTTTCAGAGCGTTGAATGTCAGGAGACCTACGTTCGGTGGGCAATCCACCACGACGTAGTCGTACTCGTCGCTTGCGACGGCGAGGGCTTGCTGAAGAATGTTTTCTCGTCCATCGACGCCGGCCAGCTTTTCCGATGCGGCGCTGAGCAGGATGTCTGCAGGCGCAATGTCCAAATTGTCTTGAACGGGATGGGTGACGTCCCGAAGGCTGGTTGGCGGCCCGCCGTTGTCGCGAAGGAACACCTCGTACATGGTCCGCGTGGGTTGGGCCATATCGCGGAGCACCCCCAGGGTCGCATGTCCCTGCGGATCCATGTCGATGAGCAGGACCCGCTTCTGTTCTCGAGCCAGGAACGCCGAGAGATTGATTGCGGTGATGGTTTTTCCCACACCGCCCTTCTGATTCACGACAGCTATCGTGCGCATCTGGTGTCCCCCAGTCCTGGCAAAAGTGCGCGGGTGTGGTGGCTCGGACGGCACACGTCTACGAAGTCGCAGTCCAGTGCGAGGACACTGGCGAGCGCCGTCATATGGCTCTTCGTGGCAAGAAAATCTTCGGGAGAAGCAGGGAAACGATAACAAAATCGTAATGCCGAGGCAACTATTACTTGGGTGTCCAGAATTCGAGCCCCTAGATATCCCGTCTATGGGGTCAGACCCCGTTTTTTCGATTTGCGTAAGGCGGCGGACCTTTCTCCTCTCCGGGTAAGACATCTTGAAGGATCGCGCGAAATCCGGGCAAAAATCGGCCGTTTTCGTGGCCTTACGCTTGCACTGGGAGCTCGAAGGCCCCATGGACGATCCCAACGCTCCTTTTGACAACCTGGAAAGTGCCCGGCAGTACGTGGCGTTGCTTTGCGAAGCGCTGGAGGAGGCGCGTCGTGGAGTCGAGTGGGACGTGACGCTGGCGCAGGACGAAGGCGCCGCCAGACGCGTTGAAGCGTTGCAGCTCGTGAACTACAAGCTCCACCGCCTGAAGTATCACCTCGACAACAGCCGCAAGCTCCTCAACGACCTGCGAACCCTTCGGCGGCTGCTTCTTGGCGAGCGCTTTGTCGAACAATCTCCGGAACCACAATCAGAGCCGGTGCGTTCGGCTTAACTGAATCGACCCGCAGCTCGAGCGAAGCATCCCCATCCCGGCGCCGTGTGATGCGCATTGGAAAGAGAATGCCATCCACCTTGAGGTACTCCGCGTAATTGGCCTCGAAAACCTGGTCTCCCAGAGCGGGATTTCTCAAGCGGGCCTGCACGCGCTCGACCTGATGCTGAGTGTTGATGAGACCGGTCAGTTTGTGCCTGCCCCGAACCGTCATGCTGACCTCCGTGCCCTGTGGCAGGCGTTTGGTCGTTGCGGTGTGCGTGCTGGCGGCCTTCAAAAAGCCATGCGGGGTCAACCAGATTTGTAATGTGCGTTCGGCCACGGCCGACGGGAGCGGTTCGGTCTTCGGAGAATTGGGATCGATCGACCAGAACACGTTCCAGGCATAGCTGCCACTAACGAACTCGGTCAGGCCGTCGTGGACCAGGTCCAGCCGCGAGCTCATCGTTTCGTAGTTGAGAGTGGCTTGGTAGGTCTGGCTCTCGCTGTGCGCGGTGAACTGAATGCTGGTCAGCCCTCCAGCGCCGAGCGCATCCGCTGCCAGCTCGATTGGATTGGGGTCCTGCGCGGACGCGACCCTCATGGTTGTCAGAATGCAGGCCGCAGCAATGGTGAACCAGAATTTGTTCATGTGCATGGCCCCTGTTGCCAGCAATTACGATTTCGTATTTCTCGAGCCGGGCAATCCGAAGGGCTCGGTCGTCGTATCGGGAGCATTCGATAGTTTGTTTCCTCCAGGGTGACTTCTGAACGGCCAGTCGCAAAAGGTTGAACAAAGTCATCCGTCAGGGAGCCTTCTGGGACGCATTCGGCAGCGTTCTCTTCTCAGGGTCACCCTAAAGCTCACACAGTCATAGGGTTTTGCGGACGGCGTTCGGAAGGCCTGATTGGGAAGGTTTCTTGCTGACCTTTGCTCGGGATTTCCGTGTCTTAAACCAGACAGGAGACTGATGCTCGTCCAAGATTCACTTCATCGCAGTGTCGCGCGAACGCCAGACAAGGTGGCGCTCGTTTGTGACGGCTCACGATTGACCTATGCCGAGATCGAGGCCGAAGCCAACCGACTTGCCAACGCCTTGCTCGCGCACGGCGTGAAGCGTGGCGATCGCGTTGGCATCTTCCTCAACAACTCGGTCGAGGCGGTTGTCAGCATCTTTGGAATCCTGAAGGCCGGGGCGGTCTTTGTGGTCATCAACCACACGACCAAAGAAGACAAGCTCGCCTACATTCTCAACAACTGCCGTGCGACCGCCCTGGTGGGCGATGCGCAAAAGCAGCCGCTGTTCGATTCGCTCCTCGAGCGAGTGCAGTCGCTTCGCTTCGTGGTTCTGGCCGGCAGGTCCACGTCAACGGTCGCAACCAACGACGCCAGACTGCTGGACTATGCCGAGATCCAGGCGACGGGCTCCACGGAACGGCCACGGCAGGTCAACATCGACGTCGATCTCGCGTGTCTCATCTACACATCCGGCAGCACGGGCGACCCCAAAGGCGTGATGTCGGACCACAGCAATGTGGTGTTTGCGGCAACCTCGATCACGACCTACCTCCAGAACGTCAAAGACGACGTCGTCCTCAGCGTGCTGCCGTTGTCGTTCGACTACGGCTTGTATCAGCTGCTGATGACGTTTCACTTCGGCGGCCGGCTGGTGCTCGAACGGTCTTTTGCCTATCCGTCGGCTGTATTGCAACGGCTGGAACAGGAGCGCGTCACGGGGTTCCCGGGTGTTCCGACGATGTTTGCGATTCTCGTCGGAATGGATTTGACGTCGTACGACTTGTCCAACCTGCGGTACATCACCAACACCGCGGCCGCTCTGCCACCCAGCCACATCCTGACGCTGCGCCGCAAGTTCCCGACCGCGACGTTGTTTTCGATGTACGGCCTGACGGAAACCAAGCGCACGTTGTATCTGCCCCCCGATTTGCTCGAATCGAAGCCCGGCTCGGTTGGTATTGCCATTCCTGGCACCGAGACGTGGATTGCGGACGCGAACGGAAATCGTCTGGGTCCGGGGCAAACGGGCGAGCTGGTCGTGCGTGGCCGTCACGTGATGCGTGGCTATTGGGAGGCGCCCGAGGCCACAGCTAACCGCTTCCGCCCTGGTTCGATTCCCGGCGAGCGCCTCTGCTACACCGGCGATCTGTTTTCGATGGACGAAGACGGTTGCTTCTACTTCGTCGCGCGCCGCGACGACATCATCAAGAGCCGCGGCGAAAAAATCGCACCGAAGGAAGTCGAGAACGTGCTCTACAGTCTGCCCGGCGTTGTCGAGGCCGCCGTGGTGGGCGTACCCGACCCGATCCTGGGACAGGCCGTGAAAGCGTTTGTCGTGGTCAACGGCACCCCGGTGACGGAAAACCAGGTCCTCGCGCACTGCAAGGCCAACCTCGAAGACTTCATGGTGC
>DATBJG010000261.1:0-3117 GCA_036556585.1 Vicinamibacterales bacterium | reverse complement strand
TGACCGAGCCGGCGCTCGCGCCGATTCGTCGGGCGCTCCCGCCAATGGGTGGCCTCGATCTGTCCCCGATGGTGCTGCTGTTGGCGCTCCAGTTGTTGAAGCGGCTCCTGTGACGAGCACCGCAGAGAACCCGCGGGCTTGTTCGCACTGTGCTCGTCGGCGGAATCATCTATCCGTCGGCTGACGAGGCGATACGATTCCCCTGGCTCGCGAGCCGAGCGCGGAGTAACGTCCGGGCTTCGACTGCAAGGTCGCGCCGGCGCCACGGATCGCCTCTGGCGCCGGTTGGTGCCTTAATCGACTTTGAGATGGCGGTAGGTGGGACCGCCCTCGCTGCCCTTCTCAAGAAGCCTTCGCGGCACGCGTGCGGGTTCCTAGATCTGCTTTCGCGGCATGCGGCCGTGGACTGTCGGCACCGTCGGTGAGTCGTGCATAGACGCCGTTCGGTTTGACGCAGAGGAACTTCGCGTCAACGAGCATGTCGAGCACGCGTTGACACAGCCATGGCTCGGCCCCGCAGAGCCGTTGCGCCTGTTCGCGAGTCAAGCGCAGACCCGGCATTTCCAGATACTCGGCACGGATTCGCGTCAGCAGGGCGTTGTGCGGCATCACGGCCTCTACACACCGGTCGAACGTCGCGAATCTCGCAGTTCACGCTCCGCCTGTAACCAGTCGTCCAGGTCGTGTCCGTGCTGGTGGTCGCGGGCGAGGTAGAGGTCGTACGCGCGACGAGCGATGTCGTACTCGGTCACGTTCGTGGTTGCGTCGGTCAGCGCCTTCACTGAGCGATCGGCGGCCGTGACGAGCGCATCGGCTGTTTTTCTCTTTGCTGATTTCGCCATTACGACGACTTCTCCGGTGGGGCGTGTTCCTTCCGGAATGTGCCGAGCAACAGGAATTCGTCGTCGCCGTTGGCAAACCATGCCCGCACCTGATGCCGTTTGGCAAACGCCAGCGCTTGCGAGACGGCCTCGTCGCGCGTGCGGAGGATGAACTGGTCCGGAGCCAACGGTGTGCCAAGCAGGTAGACCGTGCTGGGATTGCCGCGCTTTTGCCGGACGACCACATCGCCCTCGTTGGGCGCCACAGGTGCAGCCATGGGAGTGCGCTTGCGGTCAAGACAACGGAACGGCCCGGCCAAAGCGGTGTCGTGGGCCAGAAAACAGTCGGCCTTGATGCCTGCCACAAGCGATGGCCGAAGTGTAATGTAGGTGACAATCGTGGGTCAAGACGAGCTGGCACACGTCACAGAAAGGCTACCCTCAGGCCAGTTGAGGACCCGATCAACCGACGCTCCACCGGACAGGAACCTGGTGAGCGTGACGGCGTGCTAATGTCGCAGTCGATCGAAATGGGCGCGGAGGCTGGAGTAGCACTCGCAGGATGCCATCTTCAGGCCCTTGCGGTTCCGCACCGTGACCCTCCCGTGCGCGTAGCGAATCAGTCCGGCCTCTTGCAGTGCGGCGGCAGCGATGCTGACCGTCGGCCGGCGCACACCGAGCATGACCGCCAAAAACTCATGGCTTAGATTGAAGTCCTGCTCATGCATCCGGTCGTGCGTCATCAGCAGCCAGCGGGCGCACCGTTGTTGAACCTGATGCCGTACGCGGCAAGCCGTTGATTGGATCAACTGCGCGATGAGTACTTGCGTGTAGCGCCCCATCAGATCGTGTAGGGCGCCACGTGTCGCGACTTCACGGCGGAAATCCACCACGCTCAACATCTCGGCGTCCATATCGGGCACCTGCACCACGCTCGTGGACGGCGCGGACGCATCAGCACTGAGGAATGCTTCAACCCCGAGCATGCCCTCATTCCCGACGGTCGTCGCGTCGACCATCGTGCCGTCCAAAAGCATGGTCGCAATCGACGCGACGCCGCCATTCGGGAAATACACCGCTCGGATTGGGTCACCGGGGGTGTGAATCACCTGCTTGAGGTGAATGGGAACGGTTGTCAGATACGGCTGGAGCCGGCGGAAGTCCTTCGGCGGTAGCGCGGCGAGCAGATGGTTCCTCGGTCGTCGATTGCTGGGTGGGGGGCGCACGACGCCCGGTCGGACGGACGATCGACCTTGCTTGGACATGGGCTCAGGCACTCCGATAGCCGCGAGGTGGTGCTTTGGGGAGTCTGTGGGCGAGCGTTTCCGCCGTAAACGGCAGGCGCCAGGGCTCAGAAAAGCAGGATAAAGAACCTGCATCCTACCACGCGCGGTGCTTGGCGGGCCCTGCTCAGTGTCGAACCTGGAGCTGCACTCGCGTCTTGCGGGGATTCTTCCCGCCTGCCGCGCGAAATTCCCCGGGCGAGGCCCACCCTCACACGGCGGCTCTCTCAAACACGCCAGACCGCGCCTTCGCCGCATCAGATCATAGGAGCCGGCGCAGGTACGCGAGTTGCTGTGCCGAGCGACGATTCCAAGACGGCCCACGCATGACGCGGCTCTCTCAGATGACTCGCGAGGACACGATGACTGATTGGATCCAACTCATTCGCGCCGAATATCACGAGATTCCTGGTCTCCACCTCACCAAACCACAGGTTCAGCGGCTGTGGAATCTTGACACGTCGATGTGCGAGGCGGTCCTCCAGGCACTCGAGGCCGCTCGGTTTCTGCGACGCACCCACAGCGGTGCCTACGTGAAGGCGTAAACGTCGCCAGGGCACGATGAAAGCGCATCGAGTCCGACGCCTTCCGGTCATCGACGCAAACGGCCACGTTCGTGACGCATACCGGTTCGGCCTCACCACCCGAGGTCGTGAGCACGCTGGCCAGCATCTGCGAGCATCGTCGTCCCATCACGATGACCGCTGCAGCGTAGCGTCCACCTCGACATGATGTTTCGACATCGCAAGTCGTCATGAGAGAGCCACCAACATTGCTGACTCAAAGAAGGAGCCACCATGTCACTCGTCCGATGGAATCCATTTCGTGAACTCGAAGACATGCAGAGTCGCCTCAACCGCTTGTTCGGTGACGCGCCGTTCCCGCGCATGGGCGAGGACGGCATGTCCTTGTCCGGCTGGTCGCCCGCCGTCGACGTCCAAGAGACCGAGAAAGAGTACTTGATCAAAGCCGACCTTCCGGACGTCAAGAAGGAAGACGTCAAGGTCGAGCTG
>DATBJG010000260.1:0-7409 GCA_036556585.1 Vicinamibacterales bacterium | reverse complement strand
TCCGGCTGAAGCCGGACGCTACGACTGTTGGGATCGTCTGACGTCCGGCTGAAGCCGGGCGCTACGGCTGTTGGGACCGAAGCCGGACGATCGGACAAGTGGCTTTTGTAGCGTCCGGCTTTAGCCGGACGATCGGATAAGATCTATCGATCGGCCTCCGACTGAAAGGCATCCCCATGAATTCGTTTGGCACCCGTCAGATCCTGGCATCCGGACCGGACTCGGCGGAGATCTACAGTCTTCGTGCCCTCGAGGGCGCGTTTCCGCAGAGCAGCCGCCTGCCCTTTTCGTTGAAAATCCTGCTGGAAAACCTGTTACGCCACGAAGACGGGCGCTTCGTGGATCGGCACGACATCGAAGTGCTCGCCGGGTGGCGACCCAAGGCAGGGCTGCAAAAGGAAATCTCGTTCGCCCCAGCCAGAGTCCTCCTCCAGGACTTTACGGGTGTGCCGGCGGTCGTCGATCTGGCGGCTATGCGTGACGGCATCGTGGAGCTCGGCGGCAATCCGGATCGGGTCAACCCACTCCAGCCGGTGGAGCTGGTCATCGACCACTCGGTGCAAGTCGATTACTTCGGTCAGTCGACGGCTTTCGACCTGAATGCCGAGATTGAGTTTGCCCGTAATCGCGAACGGTACGCGTTTCTGCGATGGGGGCAGAACGCGTTTCGCAACTTCCGGGTCGTCCCGCCTGACACCGGCATCGTCCATCAGGTCAACCTCGAGTACCTGGCCAGGGTTGTGTTTGTCGAGACGGTCGGCGGGACGAGGATCGCGTATCCCGACACGCTCGTTGGAACCGACTCGCACACGACGATGGTGAATGGTCTTGGCGTGCTGGGCTGGGGTGTGGGAGGGATCGAAGCGGAGGCCGCAATGCTGGGCCAGCCGATGTCGATGCTCATTCCCGAAGTGCTTGGGTTCAACCTCGTCGGTACCCTGGCGGAGGGTGTAACGGCGACCGATCTCGTGCTCACGATCACCGAGCGGCTGCGCAAGCATGGAGTCGTCGGGAAATTCGTCGAGTTCTTCGGGCCCGGGCTCGAGAACCTGACGCTGGCCGATCGCGCCACGCTGGGGAACATGTGCCCGGAATACGGCGCGACCGTCGCAATCTTCCCGATTGACGCGATGACACTGGATTATCTGCGCCTCACCGGTCGCAGCGCGGCACAGGTCTCGCTCATCGAGCGTTACGCCAAGGAGCAGGGGCTTTTCCGCGGATCATCCGGCGAATCGGACTACGACGACACAATCGAACTGAATCTCGGGACGGTCGAACCGAGTCTGGCGGGACCAAAGCGGCCGCAGGATCGCGTGTCGCTCAAAGGTGCCAAGGCCGGCTTTGCGCAGGCGCTGCCGTCAATGATGACGGAGCGGAAGGGTGGGGGCGGACGACCAGCCACAGCACAGGCGACGGGAGTAGCGGTGCTGGATGCACCGCCGGCAGTGGGTGAGACGCTCGACCACGGAGCGGTTGTCGTTGCCGCCATCACGAGCTGCACGAACACCTCGAATCCGAGCGTAATGATTGCTGCGGGTCTCCTGGCCAAGAAAGCGGTCGAGCGCGGCGTGAGGCGCAAACCGTGGGTCAAGTCGAGCCTCGCGCCAGGTTCGAAAGTCGTGACGTCCTATCTTCGCGATGCGGGTCTCCAGCAGTATCTCGACGAGTTGGGATTCAACCTGGTTGGCTACGGGTGCACGACCTGCATCGGCAACAGCGGACCGTTACCCGAGGACGTATCAGCCGCCGTCAAGGAGCGCAATCTCGTCGTCTGTTCGGTTCTAAGCGGCAATCGCAACTTTGAGGGCAGGATTCAACCGCAGGTCCGCGCTAACTACCTGGCATCGCCACCCCTGGTGGTGGCATACGCGCTGGCCGGTCGCATGACCATCGACCTGACCTCTGAACCCGTCGGTACCGACGACAAGGGCAAAGACGTATACCTCCGGGAGATCTGGCCGACCCAGCGAGAGATTCAGGATGCCCTGCTTCGTTCCGTCCGAAGCGAGATGTTTCAGCAGGAATACGCGAACGTGTTCGACGGTGACGAGCGGTGGCGGTCGCTGCAGGTGCCTACCGGCGATCGATTCAAGTGGGACGACACCTCCACCTACATTCGAAAGCCGCCCTTTGTCGAACACCTTCCGAAAACGCCTGCGCCACTGAGCGACCTTCGCGGAGGACGTGTGCTTGCCGTACTTGGTGACAGTGTGACGACGGACCACATTTCGCCGGCCGGCTCCATCCCTGCCGACAGCCCGGCGGGACAGTACTTGATCGCGCAGGGTGTGCAGCCGAAAGACTTCAATTCGTACGGCGCGCGTCGCGGGAACCACGAGGTCATGGTGCGCGGGACGTTCGCCAATATTCGACTGCGCAATCAACTCGCGCCGGGCACCGAGGGTGGTTGGACGCGCTATCAGCCGGTTGACGAGGTGATGACGATTTACGACGCCTCGATGAAGTATCAGGCGGCGCAGGTGCCGCTCCTCGTGATCGCCGGCAAGGAGTACGGATCGGGCTCGTCTCGTGACTGGGCGGCCAAGGGCACCGTGTTGCTGGGCATTCGCGCCGTGATTGCCGAATCCTTTGAGCGAATCCATCGCAGCAATCTCGTCAACATGGGTGTGCTGCCGCTTCAGTTCCGCAGCGGGGACACTGCGGCCTCACTCGGCCTTTCGGGCCGCGAAGAGTTCGCCGTTCTGGGCGTCACGTCCATGTCACCGCGGGGACAGGTGACAGTACAGGTAACAGGGCCGGATCAATCGGTCAGGCAGTTTCCTGTCGTCCTGCGAATCGATACACCCGAGGAACTCGAGGCGTTCCGCCACGGCGGCATCCTCCCTTACGTGCTACGGCAATTGGCCTCCCGGGGTTGAGATGTTGACTGCGGCCGGGATCAAAGCCCATGCTTTCGAGTTGGGGTTTGATCTCTGCGGCGTGGCGGCAGCCACGGGTTTTCCGGAGCTCGGCAGGCTGCGCGAATGGATCGATCGGGGGTACGCGGGCGACATGACCTACATGGCGCGGTCCGCCAGCCGCCGCGCAGACGTCCGTGCAGTCCTGCCATCGGCGCGTTCGGTAGTGGTGACCGCCACCAATTACAACGTCGATCGCCCGTACTCGACCGAGTACGACGATGCGTCCCGTGCCTCGATCGCACGCTACGCCTGGGGCGATGACTACCACGATGTTTTGCGAGGCCGACTCGACACGTTGCTCGAATGGATGCGCGCGCATCACGAGGCCGACTTCGAAGCGCGCGTGTACGTTGATACAGGTCCCGTGCAGGAACGGGTGTACGCCCAATATGCTGGTATTGGCTGGATTGGCAAGAACACGTGCGTCATCAACCCGGCTCTCGGGTCCTGGGTCTTTCTCGGCGAGATCATCTGCAGCCTTCCGCTCGAGCCCGATACACCAGCGATCGATCAGTGCGGGACGTGCACGCTTTGTCTTGAAGCGTGTCCGACTGGCGCAATTGTCGAACCCTGGGTTCTGGATGCAACGCGCTGTCTTTCCTATCTCACGATCGAACTGAAGGGCGAGATTCCAGAGGTTCATCGGGACGCTCTTGGGGACCATGTCTTCGGGTGTGACATCTGTCAGGAAGTGTGCCCGTGGAATGCGGCGCCGCCCACCTCGACGGATCCTTGCTGGCAACCGCGGTCCTTGCTCGACCGGCCGAAGCTCGTCGATCTCTGGCTCCGATCAGACGAAGAGCTGAGCGAGATGGCCAAGGGTGGCCCAATGACTCGACCAAAGCTGCAGGGGTTGCGGCGAAATCTGGCTGTCGCCCTCGGGAATTCCAGAGACGAGGCGGCACTGGCGGCTCTCGACATCAGCCGGACTGATGAATCGGTGTGTGATACCAACGTCATGACACACGTCGGCTGGGCACGTCGAAAGCTGCGCCGACACGATGTGAAACCGGAAACGGATCCCGCCTGACAGGGATCGTGCGAGAATTTCAACTATGACAAAAAAGCCTTTGGTCTCGTTGCTGGCTGCCTCGGCGCTCGTGGGGTCGGCCACCGGTGCTCAGCAACCGACACTTCCTGATGCTGCTGCGCTCAAGACAATGGCCTCGAGGTTTGCCCGGGTAGAGGTTGGCGCAGACGTGTCTCGACTGCCAGACAGCGAGCGGCGCGCGCTTGCGAAGATTGTTGAAGCCAGCCGAATCATGGACGCGCTCTTCCTTCGCCAGGTGTGGGCCGGCAATGAGGCACTGCTGCTCGATCTGGTAAAGGACACGACGCCGCTCGGTCAGGCTCGCCTCCACTACTTTCTCATCAACAAGGGCCCCTGGTCGCGGCTCGACCACGATGCGCCGTTCATTCCAGGTGTGCCAGCCAAGCCGCCTTCCGCCAATTTCTATCCGGCAGATGCCACGAAGGGCGACGTCGAAGCATGGCTCAAAACGCGATCCGAACAGGAGCGAGGCAACGCAACGGGGTTTTTCACCACCATTCGACGCCAGACCGGCGATCGTCAGTTTTCAACGGTTCCCTACAACGTCGAATACCAGGGTGAGCTGTCGCTCGCTGCAGACTTGCTGCGCCAGGCGGCCGCACTGACGACCCAGCCCACGTTGAAGAAGTACCTGACCAGCCGCGCGGATGCGTTCCTGACCAACGACTACCTCGAGAGCGACATCGCCTGGATGGAGCTCGATGCGAGCATCGAACCGACCATTGGACCGTACGAGGTGTACGAAGACGAATGGTTCAACTACAAAGCGGCGTTCGAGGCCTTCATCACCATCCGCGACGATGCTGAAACCGCGAAACTCGCCAAATTCGGGAGTGAGCTGCAGGATATCGAAAATCATCTGCCCATCGATCCGAAACACCGCAACCCCAAGCTGGGGGCAATGGCCCCCATTCGCGTGGTGAACGAGATCTTCGCCTCGGGCGACGGCAACCGTGGCGTTCAGACTGCTGCGTTCAATCTCCCCAACGACGAGCGGGTGATTCGCGAAAAAGGGTCCAAGCGGGTGATGTTGAAAAACGTCCAGGAAGCCAAGTTCAAGCTCGTGCTGACGCCGATTTCAAAGGTTGCCCTGCCCGCGTCCCTTCAGTCAGATGTGGCGTTCGATGCCTTCTTCACGCACATCCTGATGCACGAGCTCATGCACGGGCTTGGGCCGCACAACATCACAGTTGCCGGACGGGCCACGACCGTCCGCCAGGAGCTGAAGGACACCTACAGCGCGATCGAGGAAGCCAAGGCTGACATTTCGGGACTCTTCGCGCTGCAGTACCTCGTGGACAAAGGCGTGCTCGAAAAGCAGTTCGAGCAGACGATGTACACGACCTTCCTGGCTTCGACGTTCCGGTCGATTCGCTTTGGCATCAACGAAGCGCACGGCAGGGGCATTGCGGTGCAGCTGAACTACCTGCTCGATGCCGGTGCTGTGACCGTGGCGTCCGACGGCACCTTCAGTGTGGTGCCAGGGAAGATCAAAGAAGCCGTGAGGGCTCTGACGGCCGACATCATGACGTTGCAGGCCGAGGGGAACTACATGAAGGCGAGCGACCTTTTGAAGCGACTCGGTGTCGTGCGTCCTCCGGTTCAGCGCGTGCTGGAGCGGTTGCAGTCAGTGCCGGTCGATATCGAGCCGGTATTTGTGACGGCCGAGAAGTTGAGGTAGGCAGTCGTCAGTCGACGGTCGTCTTCAGGTTAGTTCATCGAACACGATCCGGGGCCGCGCGGATCGCCACAGCTGCCGCATGGAGCGGGGGCTTCGCTGAACGTCGATTTTTGAGCGCTTCCGCCAACGGCAAAGACCGACAGCATGCGGTCCAGTTCTTCACTCTGGCAGGCAGGGCAGTTGGCTTTGATTGATCCGTTCACCAGGGCCTCGAACCGCTGTCCGCAGCCTCTGCATTCGTACTCGTAGATTGGCATAGACCTATTTTACAAGGTTTTCGCCTGGCCGAAAGATCACAGGACGCCGATCAACGCGGATGTCGCGGATCTGTCAACCAGAACGGGTTTGTGCAGTCGGTCACCCTTCCACGAGCCTGGCTCCGCCAGGCTGCCGGTCGCCCGGTCTATCTGATCCGCGTGATCCGCGTTGATCAGCGTCTCGTGATTCGTCGCGCGGGATATTCGTGATGAGAAATTCCATGACGGGGCCGCGGTTGGTGGCCTTCGAATTGATCGCCCTTCTCGCCGGTATTCGATAGCAACGCAGTCCTGCTTCGTTAACCTCCCGACTTTGCTCGTACAGGTCGGCGATCTCGGTGGCCGTGGAATTACTCAGCAGGACCTGACAACCTCGCCGCGCGAGCTGAACGGTGACATCGCGCAGGCGACGTTGTTCGTCACGGCCGAATCCGCCGGCGGTGTACGACGTGAAGTGGGCCGTCCGGCTGAGGGGCGCGTACGGAGGATCGATGTAGATGAAATCGCCCGCCGACGCGTTTGAGAGCATGCAATCGAAGTCAGCATGCATCAGCTTGACGGACGGCCGATTGAGGGCTGCTGCAACGCGACGGATGTTTTCGGGATCGCAGATCTTCGGCGCCTGGTAGCGTCCGGCCGGGACGTTGAACGCGCCCGTCGCATTCAACCGGAAGAGCCCGTTGAAGCCCGTGCGGTTGAGATAGATGAGCATGGCCGCCATCTCGGCCGTGTACCGGAGGCCCGACCCATTCGATCGCGCCCGTCGAAGACGCGCGGGGTTGAATCGCCGATCGCGGACGTCGTAATAGTGGGCGGATCCGCGCTGACGTTGCTCGTCAGCCAGCCTGTGCAATGCCGCGATGACGGGTGAGGGCGTCCGTCGAACGGTGTCATAGCACGCAATCAGATCGGCGTTGTTGTCGAGGAGAATGACGGCGTGCTCGGCCAGACGGCCGGCCCCATAGAGATCGAAGAAGACGGCGCCGCTGCCGAGAAACGGCTCCCAGTACGTGTTGAACGATGCGGGATAGAAGGGACGGATGCTGGGAAGGAGCTGTCGTTTGCCGCCAGCCCACTTCAGCAGCGGCCGCACGCGCTCACTCGCCGGCTCGATCATGGCCTACTGCCGTCGTCCCATTGCGATGCGGAGTCCGACGGCCATCCCCAGGTGGAATGCGGCTTCCTGGTGCAACCAGATGTGTCGGGACAGATTGTCCACCAGCTCGTCTGCGAGCTCACGGCTTTCCGCGTTGAGCTGCTGTTTGATCTGGTTCAGCAGCTCCTCCTGGCGTTCAAGGCTGACCGGCTCGAACACTTCGTCCTCGTGAAGCGCGTCGAGCAGCTCGCCGTACTCATCCTCACACTGGTCTTCGATATCGCTGAAACTGGGGAATTGCCTTGCCTCGCCTTCGATGTCAATGCGATCGGCGCCGGCCCGGGCAATGTCCATCAGGTCGTCTGAAGTGGGCGACACAGGAACCTCCGCTGTCCGCTCA
>DATBJG010000259.1:0-2446 GCA_036556585.1 Vicinamibacterales bacterium | reverse complement strand
CGCCCGGACCAGCGCGTCCGGCAGCGCGACGCCCATCATGCCCCATTGCGCGTTGGCGAACTTCTGCAACGTCGCAATGTGTTCGGCGTGCAGATGCCCGAATCGCCCCTGCAACTTCAAGTACTCGGAAACCGGCCGCATGGTCTGCGGTCTGAAGCTGTAGTCGTACGCACGCTGTTCGGGATCCCATTCCCAAATCGGATAAAGGCCGCACTCGACCACCAGTCGGCCTAGATCGATCGAGCGGGGCGTCTCGTACACAAAGCCCTTCTGACAGGGTGTATACACCATCAGAAACGACGCACCCTTGTGGTTGAGACCCTTGCGGACTTTGTTCATCAGATCGATGGGATACCCCACACTGGCCGTCGCCACGTAACAATGTGGATGGCCGGCGGCCATCATGCGCGCCAGGTCCTTGGGAAACAGCTTTTTCGCTTCAGGAATCATCGGCCCAGGCGGCGAGAACGTCGTCATCCCGCCGTACGGGGTGCGCGATGACGCCTGAATGCCTGTATTCGCGTACTGCTCGTTGTCGTAGCAGATGATCAGGCAGTCGTGATTGCGATAGAGCGCTCCAGAAATCGACGCTAAGCCGATGTCCGATGCGCTGCCGTCCCCGGCTTCGCAAATGATGTTTGGATACGCACCCGACCACTTGCCTTTGCGGATCAAGGCTTCGTAGGCAGCCGCCACACCCGCGGTAAAGCTGCCGGCGCTGCCGATCTGCGTGTGCGCCCAGGGCACATTGTAGGGCGTGCACAAATACGAGCTGTTGGCGACATACATGCACCCGGTCGGTCCCACCAGGATCGAGTTGTCGCCCGCGGCTTTGCTCGTCATCCGGTACTGGATCGACGGGCCGCACCCGGCGCACGTGCGGTGACCAGGCACAAACGGCTCGGTCTGCGGCAAATCCGGATTGTAGAAGCGAGCGCCCTGATTCGGACTGCCCAGAAGCGGCAGCATCTGCCGCTGAACTTCAATCGCTGGCATGTTGTGAATCTCCATCTATTAGTTCGCGTGGGGCCCCCCGGCCTTCGCTCGATTCGTTTCTCGAGCGCTTCGGCGAGGCTCGCCGAAGCGCCGTCTTCCGTCTTCTGTCTTCCGTCTTCTGTCTTTTCATTCCTCGAACCCGACCCAGTGCGTGCGCTTTTCAATCGTTCCGCGCTTCTGCGCCTCGAGCATCTTCTGCGTCATCCAATAGAACTCTTTGAGCACGATTGCCTCGCCGCCCATGCCCGCCATGAACGACATGACGAGCGGCCGCTGATGGCTCTCGTAGAGCGCCGCGCAGGCTTCGGCATAAAGGACACCGCCGCTGCTGACGCTACCGAGTCCCATGTTGGTCTCGACCACGCCTACCACTTTGAACCGGCTGAGCACGTCACGCACGCGATCGGTGGGATACGGTCTGATCGTGCGCAACCGTACAAGCCCGACCTTGGCTCCCCGCGCGCGCATGTGCTTGATGGCGAACCGCGCGGTGACACCGTGACCGCCCTGAAGAAAGAAGACAACCTCGGCACCGTCGGTCATGAATTCCTCGACCCATGGATCGTACCGACGGCCAAAGATTTTGGCGAACTCGTCGTGGACCTGCTCGATGACGGGCACCGAGCCTTCCATCGCCCGCGCGCGTTCCAGCTGGAGCGGTGGTCCTTGCTCTGGCATGATCTGCGGCCCGTGCGATACCGGATGGCGCGGATCGAGCGGGTAGGGGTGTTTGTAGGGTGGCAGGAACTCCTTGACCTGGCCCGGGTCTGGTAACTCGACGTCGCTCGTGATGTGCGACACGAAAAATCCGTCCTGACAGACCATTTGCGGCAGGAGCACGCGCGGGTCTTCTCCGATCCTGTACGCCATCAAATGGTTGTCGAACGCTTCCTGGGCATTACATGACCAGCCCATCAGCCATCCCATATCACGCGTGGAGAGGGCGTCGGTGTGCTCCGAGCCGAAATCGCCGGGCGGGTCGAGCGTACGGTCGGCAATCATCATCTGCACCGGCATGCGACTACCCGAAATCGGGGAGTACAACTCGTAGGCGAATTGAACTCCGACACCTGAGCTTCCCGTAAACACGCGCGCGCCACTCGACGAGGCGCCGTGCGCGATGCTCAACTGGGAGTGCTCGCTGTCGGCAACGATGTATTCCGCATCGAGCTCACCATTGGCCACCATCTGGGCCAGGGCCATCATCGTGGCCGTGTAGGGCCGGATCGGATAGGCAGTGATGACGTCAACGTCCGCATATTTCGCAGCCTGTGCGGCCGCGACGCATCCGTTGATGCGGACCGTTTTCTTTCTCTTTTCGACCACCGTCGCCATGGCTTACTCCGTTCGTCCGGCTAAAGCCGGACGCTACATCGACTACATTGACTGCCGACTGTCGGCTAAAGCCGGACGCTACATTGACTACATTGACTGCCGACTGTCGGCTAAA
>DATBJG010000258.1:0-3121 GCA_036556585.1 Vicinamibacterales bacterium | reverse complement strand
CCGCGCTCCCATTGCGTGGTGCGTTGGGCAATCGGGTGCGGGAAGAAGATCCGCAGGCGCTGCGTATCGCCGCTCTCAGGCGGGGATTCTTCACGCAGGCCATAAGCCTGTTCGGTCACCGTGTAGGGGCGATCTTGGTGGACCGTGCCATCGAGGGCGTAGAGCTCGGTACGTAGCGTGCTGCCGCGCAATGTCCGCAGGGCATCGCGCCTGTGCTGCGGGTCGCTCAGCGTCTGCAGGAATGCGTTGACTGCATCTTTATGCGCCAAAGCCTGGGGATCGCCAATCCAATACTCCGCGGTCCAGTCCAGTTCCCGCCAGTCTCCAGTGTCCTCATCCACCGGCCCCTGGTGGAACCAGGTTTTTGTGAGTAGAGGCGGGGAAAAATGCCTCTCGGAAACCGGCTCGAAGCGAATCTCCGGCCCGTGAGCGCCAGGGGCGTGATAGTCGGCGAAGGTCTCGGTGTCGAGTTGTTCCACCATGCCGAAGCCGCGAAACTCGCGCTCCGTCCCATCCCAGTAGCCATGGTGATAGCGGTACTCGGTCGTGAGCTTGCCGTGGGAGATCTGGTCGATCACCTCGACGCGCGCTACCACTTGCACGGGGAAGGGCAGCGGCGTGCGCCAGCGCGTCTCGGGCCGCGCATCGTCCTCCAGGTAGAATTGAGTCGAGGCGGCATAAGAAACTTTCGTTACCGCGCCCATGTGCTTGTCCATCTGGTCGAGCACATAGGGTTTGACCCCGCCCGTCAGATCAAGAAACTTGTAGGTGCTGTCGGGAAAGGCGCCGAAATCATAGGTCCACAGAATGCCGTCCGTTCCGGTACCCAGCATGTCGGCGACGCGCACGGGCGTCGCGTCGGTGACCGGCGGGGTGCCGTGGATGATAATGGGATCGCTCCAGGCGTTGCCGTCCTGGTTGATCCATACGGTGATGTGCCCGGACGAGACATAGACAAGGTCCGCCACGCCGTCGCCATCCACATCGCCGACCAGTAGCCGCTTGGGGTCGAAGCCGATGCCGGGGAAGAAGACGGCGTCTTCAAACCGCGGGCTGTTGCGCATGGTGACGCGCCGTCCCCAGAGGCCATAGCCACAATACGGCCAGTACTCGACACGCCCATTCTGTATGAGGAGGATGTCTTGAAGGCCGTCGCCGGTCACGTCCCCGAGCTTGACGCGGGGATCTTCAAAGCTGATGTTGGGGAACGAGTCGCTGTCGATCCGCTGGCGCACCTCGAGATCCGACCAGCCGTCGTCGGGATCGTTGTAATAGAGTTCGAACTGCGTGCTGGTGCGGAGCGCGTCCGTCACGCCGTCGCCGTCGAGGTCCATGAGGCGCACGTCCGGCGCGTCGAGATTGACCGTCGGCACACTGCGGTAGCGTACGAATCCGCGCTCGTTCCACTGGCCGTTGAAGGTCAGCGGGAAATAGCCGTTGCGCAACCCATCGATCACAATCAGATCGGCCCGGCCATTGCCGTTGGCGTCGAGCAGTTGCACGCCCGGCTCGCTCAATCGCACTCCAGCAGGGGCCGTCTCCATGGTGCGCAAAAGGTCAAACCGGCCATCGCCGCGGTTGCGCCAGTACCGCACCTGTCCATTGAACTCCAGGACGGTGGGCAAACCGTTGCCGAAGAGATCGACCAACTCGTATTCCGGGTGGCCGAGCGAGCGTTCCGGCCTCGAACCGTTGAACGGTTGGTAGCGCCGCTTTGTCGGCTCGAACTTCGTGTAGCCGAATTCGAGCGGCGGCAGCGACTCACGGTCGTCCCCATCGTGGCCTTCAACAAGTACTTGGCTGAGCAGCGACGCCGCGTTCGACGGCAGTTGTTCGATCGGCAGCCCGCGTTGATCGAGGTAGATCAATCGATAGACACGGACCAGGCAGTCACGGTCAGCGTGGGTGCGGATCTCAATGCTGGTGCAACGCCTGGTCGTGCGGATCTCGAATCCCGCGCGATGATCCGAGAATGGATCGGGCCGCTCTTCATAGTTGAACGTTACCGAGACGAGGAATTTCTCGTCGCCGGCTTGGGGATCGGTGTAGTCTACGTAGCGTATCCGCTTGAGGTAGAGCTGGTCCCACAGATGGTCGGCGGTATCGCCCAAGTCGCGTTCATAGTCGTAACGAATCGTATTGCCGAAGGGGTCTTTAGTCTCGGTGAGTTTCCAGTTGAAGATCTGACCTCGATTCTCCGGATTGGCGATGACCGCCGGATCGTTCTGGATGCTGCGCGGTGTCCCGTATACGCTGACCAACCCGTCCTTGCTGCGCACTTCCCAGTGATCCGTCTGCGCATCGCGGCGATGTTCGATGCGAGCGAAAAGACATTCCGTTCGCGGGCGATAGCGTGTCACTCCCTCCATCTCCTCGACTGGCACTAGATCCTCCGCGCCGGAAAGTAAGAAGGTATCGTGCTCGTCCGTGTACCGTGGAATTCCTCTGGACGTCTTCCGGCTGACGCCGGGAATGCTCAGGCTCCACCCCAAGCCAAATGGGCCGTTCCCGTTGCCGGTGCTGTAGACGAGATTGAGCTGTGGCCGGAATCCGTTGCGACCTGGGGGGAGCGCAATGGGTACCGTGAAGTTGCCGGTCCCCGTATGGAGGTCAGGTGAAAATGTTTCGCCGATGCCGTGCAGGGCTCCACCACCTTGCGGTATGGAAATTGTTTGAGTGGCAGGATTAGATTTGTTTGCCATTAGAGAAGGCCTCCCTTGGCAACCATGTTATCAATCGCGTGTACCTGCACCGCACAGCCGCACGACGCTTAGCACGGCTGTTCACCAACGCATCGAAAAAACCCCATTCTGTCTCGGTGTCCGCGCCACGCTAGGTGTTATACGGCGGAATCTTAGTCGAACAGGCTTCCATAGACGTGCTTGATGAGAATCGATGATGGATCGACACCTTCGAGACAATGAACATTGCAAAGTTTCTACTTTCAATCGACGAGTGAGCAATAGGGGTGCCATACTGCGGTGTAAGCGAAATGCCAACAAAAGCTCCGAAGATTCGCTGAAAAATCGCGAACGGCCAAGGAAAGCGGCTGCGAAGCGGAGGTAAATTTGGATACGCGAGTGTATCCAAAAGTTAACAATCGACCGCGGCCGGCATGGCG
>DATBJG010000257.1:0-3060 GCA_036556585.1 Vicinamibacterales bacterium | reverse complement strand
AGTGACAACGCCAAACGTACGGCCTAGCGACCCCGGGCAGCCCGGCTTCGTTGAACGAGGTGGAATCCGTGCCCCCGCGCTGCCGGCTGCGAGTCGTCGTGGCGCCCAGGACGCCCAGATCGCCGAGCGGCGTCGAGATCGATCCGCTCCTCGGCGACCACAGAAGCAACCGCACCTTCAAGGCGACGCGTAGTGCTGAGCCTTGCTTAGGCGTGGGGAAAAGGCGTGGACGGCGCCTAACGGCCAGGCGGTGCCGGCGGCTGAGGGAAATCGAGATCGTTGTCGCTGGTTGACGGTGGGAAACTGAATCCTCGACCCGGTGAGCTGCCCATACCGCGTCCGCGGCCGTCATTTGGTTCGAACATTCGACGTCCGCCCGGTCCGTCTTCGAGGCTTCCCCTCCCCCGCCCGCCGCGGCCACCCAGTTCGAACGGCTCTCCACGACTTCCCCTTGCCCCGCGACCCCGACCGTCTGCAGGCTGTGCGCCAGGGGGACCACCGGCCGCGCCAGGCTGCCGGGTTGTGGCCAGGTAAATGAACTGCCATTCGTTGTAGTGGGTAGCGCCGTTATAGGTTCGGAGGGACTCCTCCTTGCTCTTGCTGCTCACGCCGATAATTGGAGCACCGGTGACCTGACCGGGTATGGCAATGCCACCGGCCGTGCCGAAACCCGGTGCCGGCTGATTGGCTCGGCCTTGCCCTTCCTGGGGTTGTTGGCCGCGCCCGGAGGATCCCGCGGGCTGCCCCCGGCCAGACGATCCTGGCTGCTGGACCGTCTGATACAAGAGCTGGAATTCGCCGTCGGGGACCATGGGGTCCTTGTACTTTTTTCGAAGGAACTTCTGCTCGAGCAACACCTGGAGGTTGGGCGGACTTTGATTCGCGTACTTGCGTTGAAAAAGACCAATGGCGCGCGCGTACTGGTTTCCGCGAAAGATCAGCTCCTCTTCTTTTTCCCGCTTTGCGAGCTGGCTCCATGCCGGAAGCGCTGTGGTCCAAACGACTGCCATGACGCCCATGGCGACCAGGAGCATCACCATCGCGTATCCGCGGTTGCCGGCGCTACCTTGACCCGCTAACTGCATGGAACTATTATCTTTAAGGCCCATGGTAGCACGGAACCTTCTTCTTCGGTTCACCCTGTCTGGAGTCGTAGCCCTGGCGGCCTGCGACTCCCTTCCGCTTCTCGCGCCCACCGGATCGACCGTGACGGTCACGAGCACTCATATCGTCCTTGGCGTAAACGAGACGGCCGAACTGACCGCGACGATCGTTGAAAACGGTGGCACACCCGTGCATAACGGGACGCTGGTCGTCTTTACGACAACGCTCGGCCAACTGGATCTGACCGAAGCACGAACGAACAATGGCAGGGCCAACGTTCGCTTGAGCGCAAACGGATCGTCGGGCGTTGCGCGGATTACGGCGTCTTCCGGGGGCGCTCGGTCGGAGGCCCTTGAAATCACGATTGGTGCGGCCGCGGCGGACACGGTCTCCTTGTCTGCATCGCCTGGCACCATCCCGGCCCTCGGCGGCTCAGTCGTGCTGACGGCCACCGTGCGCGGAACAGGTGGTCAGGGCCTGGTCGGTATCCCGGTGACCTTTTCAGCCACGACTGGCAGCCTGAGTCCTCAAACGGCGGTCACCGATTCTCTTGGCGAGGCGCGTTCGACGCTGACGGCGTCACAAGAATCACGCGTGACGGCAAGAGCGGGTACGAAGGTTTCGTCCGAACTGACAGTAGGACTCCGACCAGCAACCGGGCTCACCGTTACGGCACCCGCCACTGCACCACTGGCTGGAGCGGTCACGTCAGTTAGCATCGCGCCTATTGGTACCAACGCGGTAGTCCGGAACGTCGTGGTCGACTTCGGCGATGGCAGCAGCACGCCTCTGGGCACCATCACGGCGGCGACGACAGTGCCGCACATTTATCAATCCTCCGGAACCTACACGGTGCGGGCAAACGGCATCGACTCGAACGGCGAGCCTGTTTCGGGATCGACATCGGTTATCGTGCTCCCGTCGGCGCCCGTCAACGTGAACCTCACCGCTACGCCAAATCCCGCAACCGTCGGAGCGCAGGTGACGTTGACCGCGGTCGTGACACCGTCGACGACTCAGGTCGAACGATACGTGTGGAACTTCGGGGACGGAACCGCTGTCATCAGCACGAGCGGCAACATCACAACCCACGGCTTTGCGGCAGTTGGAACCTACCCGGTCACCGTGACGGTGACGACGACCGATGGAACGACTCCAGCACCAGGTCGGGTTGAAGTGAGAGTCCAGTAGGTTCGAGAGCCGAGAGCCGAGTTCCGAGAGCCGAGAGCCGAACTACCAGTCTCCGTATTTGGATCCGTCCAGCGCAAGCTTGTCCGATCCGCTCTTGACATCGAACACGCCGGGTTCGGCGATGGGATTGTTGGGGTCTGGTTCGGCAGGAACAGGCACCCACGTCTCGGCTGATTGCGTGAAGGGATCTTCCGGTAACTTCCGCAAATATCCGCCACTCACCAGAGCGTCGAGCGCGGGGGGGTAGGTGCCCTTGTCGGCGTGATACTGGTCGATTGCATCACGCATTCGGAACAGATCCTCTTTGAGCGTGGCCTCACGGGCTCGTGTCACGCTCGTCGAATACATTGCGAGACCGGTCCCCGCGAGGATCACGATGAGCGTGGTCACGACCATCAGTTCGATGAGCGTGAAGCCAGTCTGCCTCGCGTCATCGTCCCGGGTCCTGTCGCGGTAGAGGCGGGTCTTTAGACCCGCCGTCGAGTTCCCGAATTTCATTTACCAGTCCTTGTAAAACGTCCCGTCCAGCGCTCGGGCCTCACTTCGGGAGCGGACGTCGAACACGTTCTGTCCTCCCCACGATTTCGCATCGGGTTCGTCCTGATACGAACGAAGCTGCCACTCGGCGGATTGCATGATTGGATCGACCGGAATACGACGGAGAAACTTCAGTTTGATGCCCGATGCATCGTTGTTGAGCGGGACGCCTTCGACGAGCGTTTCGAGATCTTTGGGATAGCCTTCCCCGCTTGCTGGCAGATCGAG
>DATBJG010000256.1:0-7826 GCA_036556585.1 Vicinamibacterales bacterium | reverse complement strand
GCTCGTCAACCACGAGGTTCCCCGCCGCACCAGCACGAGACCGTCCACCAACAGGATGTAGCCGGTCCACGCGATGGGCGTATGCCAGGACCAGAACGGCTCCACCTGGAGGAGCATCAGCGCCTCCGAGAGCAGCATGGTCACCAAGCCAACTACTGAATAACCGGGGAGCCCCTTCATTCTGTCTTCCGAATTCTGTCTTTCGAATTCCGTCTTCCGTCTTCCGTATTCTGTATTCTGTAATCTGAATTCTGTTTAAGTTAATCTCCCCCCGTACGAAAGCCCTTGGAGCGCCGGCACGCCAACATCTTTGCCGAAGATCAGCACCTTGAGCGTGCTGCCGAGTCCCCCTGGCAGCATCAGTGTCTTGAACGCCAGCCGCGTCTTGAGCTCGGCCGGTGTTGAGCCCGAACTGGTGCCGAGCATGTCGCCGAGACCCAGCCCCAGGAGGAAGTAGGTCTGATCGAGTCGACCGAGTGTCACCAGCCCTTCTTCCTCGCACACGCGTGTCACCGTCGAAAGATCGACGTGAGCAGTGATGTCGCGTTCACCTGGGTCTTCGAGCAACGAATGCCAATCGCTACTGACATGCCGGTGGAATGTGGCCAGCGTTCCAGCGGCGTGTGTAGCGGAGTAAAGCTCGGCGGCTTCATGGCCGTAGTCGATCAGGACGAGAAACCCGCGGCGCAACACGCGTGCAGCACGGCGAACCCATTCGATAGCCCGAAGGTTGATCTCGGCGCGCCACCCGATTTTCAGTCGCACACCGGCGCGGTCGAGATAGTTGGCGAGCGCCGGTGTCGAAGGGGTCGCTTCGTGCGGGACGAGTTCGTCCCCGCGGACATCCACGAACATCTCCCGGAGCCCCTCTTTCCTCATCACCACCGCGTGAGTGGGGAGAGCGTCCAGCAGTTCGTTCGCAAAAATCGCTCCTTCTACCGAGTCGGGCAGCGCGTCTGAAGAGGACGCAAGAATGTGGACGTGCGGACCAAGTGTCTCAACCTGGGCGGCACGGGCTGCTGTCGAGGCGTCAATCAGGTGCAGTCGCATGGACGCATACAAGTCCGCGTGTTGACCCGCCGCAGCATCGAGGATGTCCCGGGCCAGCCGGCCATCGCCAGCGGCGGCTTCGACGAGGTGGAAGAGCCGGGGTTCGGGGTTCGGGATTCGGGGTTCGGGCTTGGTGATTTGGGATTCGAGGATTTGCCACATCTCGGCAAACTGACGGGCCAGCAGCGCGCCGAAGATGGGACCTACGTCTACGCTGGTGAGGAAATCGCCTGCGCGCCCGGTTCGTCGCGACGCGCAGGCGTAGTAGCCGTGGGACGGATGATAGAGCGCGAGGTCGATGTACTCCGCGACGCTGATCGGACCGTGACTGCGTATGCGATCACTGATCAGCGTCCGGAGAGCGTTCATGGATCGCAGGCGGGTCGTTCGAGACCCGCCTCAGCCTACTGCTTACGGATCGTCAGGAAGATGCGCTGACCTCCGCCTGGAGACTGCCGCCAGATGAGGACCATGGCCGAGCGGCCGCGCTCCACGGCATCCAGCGCGCGCTTCGCCTCTGCCGCGCTGCGGACGGGCTGACGGTTGACCTCCAGGATGACGTCTCCCACTTCCAGCGGTTGCCGCGCCTGGGCCGCTGGGCCATCAGGATCGATGTCGATGACGATGGCACCGTCAACGTCGCGTGGAACACCAAGCCGGCGCGACACGTCGGGTGTCAGGTTGTCGAGCGCAACACCAAATCCGGCCGTCTCGTTCGGGTCGCTGTCGCGCGACGTGCGTGTGGATTCCGCTTCTGGGTTCACTTCATCGACGGTGATGGTGAGCGTCCGCTCTTTCCGATCTCGCAGAATCTTGACCGGCACCGTCGATCCCGGCTTGGTGGCCACCACCATCGACACGAGGTCATCGCGGTTCTTGACCGGCTTGCTGTTGAATTCAAGCACCACGTCTCCCGGCTCGAGGCCGGCCTTGGCGGCTGGCCCGTTTTCGGAGACCGTCGTGACGAGCGCGCCCTGCCGCGATTTCAAACCGAACTCTTCGACCTCGTCCGCCGACACATTCTGGATGTACACCCCGATCAAGCCGCGAGTGACTTTGCCGTTGCGCAGCTGAGGAAGAAGCTCGCGGACTGTGTTGATGGGCACCGCAAACCCAATGCCCAAATTTCCCTGCATCTGGTTGGCGATGATAGCGGTGTTCATGCCCACCACTTCGCCACGCACGTTCAGCAGCGGTCCGCCGGAGTTGCCGGGGTTGATGGCTGCGTCGGTCTGCAGCATGTTCTGCGATCGCGCTTCCGCAACCGTGAACGGCCGGCCAACAGCACTAATCACGCCCACGCTGACGGTATGCGCGAGACCAAACGGGTTTCCAATGGCCATGACCCAGTCACCGGGGGCCATCAGGCTCGAGTCACCGAACTTGGCAGGCTGCAGCGGTTCTTTTGGTTTCTCGACAAGCTCGATGAGCGCGCTGTCGGTCAGCGGGTCCCGTCCGATCAGCCGAGCCTCGTAACCACGGTCGTCGTCTGCCGCACCAAACAGCTTTACTTCAATTTTGGTTGCTCCCTCGACGACATGGTTGTTCGTCAGGATGAACCCGTCCTGGGTGATGATGAAGCCGGTTCCAGCGGCTTGAACCGTCTCAGGCCGGCGCTGTCGCTGCCCTTGATCGGGCTGTCCGAAGAATCGTCGGAACAGATCACTATCGGGTTGTTGACCACCGCCGCCGCCACCGCCAAAAAACTCCGTCAGATCGCGCGTCCGGGCTCGCGATTCGGTCCGGATATTGACGACCATCGGGCTCTGGTCCTTGGCAATATTCCGGAACGTTGCCATGTCAACCGGCCCGTTGAGCGGCGCGCTGTTCATGGGCGGCACGGTCAGGGTCTGGGCCGTTGAGGTTGGCGCAAGCTCCAAACGCGACGCAATCACCATCCCGACGGCTGCCGAGGCAACCGCCAGCAGAACGGCGTAAAAGAGTGTGGTCTTCCGCGTAGACATGAAATCCTCCGCAGTCTCTATGAACCTGCCGTCACGTCAATTCCGTGATTTTGGTCTGAGCGGGGCCTGTGAGTTCGGCCTCCCTATCCGCGACGAACACGTTGACTTCGGTTCGTACGCCGAACGTCTCGAAATAGAGGCCGGGTTCGACCGTAAAGCCGCTTCCCGGCAGCAGCCGTCGCTCATCATGGCTTTCAAAATCGTCCATGTGTGCGCCGTTCCCGTGAACCTCGGTGCCCAGACTGTGTCCAGTCCGGTGCAGGATATGCGCCGCGTACCCCTGTTGCTCAAGCACTTCGCGTGCCGCCCGGTCGACCTGCCAGCCTCGCAGGTCGCGGCCCGCGCGCGCGCCGTCGCGAACCAGCGAAACGGCCCGATCCCTGGCCGCACAAATGGCCGAAAAGGCCCGTACCATCTCGTCGGGCACCCGCGACCCTGTAAAGCCTACCCACGTAATATCGGCATACACGGCTCCGGGCGTCGTCAACTTACCCCATAAATCCAACAGCACCAGCTCTTCCCGGTCGATGTTCCGGCTCCGTTGGGCCGTAGGCAGATAGTGGGGATTCCCGGCGTTTTCCTGGGCGGCGACCACAGGCGGTGCATCGCTCACCAGCCCCTCGTCACGAAACCACCCCGACATGAGCTGCTGGATCTCGTATTCGGTCGTACTGGTTTGCCGCCGTGATCGATCGGCGATGGCTTCAAATGCTTTGTCTTTGATTCGATACAGCGCTGCAGCGGCTCGCCGATGGGTGGCCAGAGCAGCATCGTCCCATCGCGCCTCGAATCGCTGGACAAGATCGCCTGACGATCGTACTTCGACACCATGCTGACGGACTAGCTCTACCGTTCCGGCATCTACCCGCGAGATGTACGGAATCGCGCATTTTGGCGAATATTCCATGGCGACCCGCCGCAACCCGCCGACGAGTGCGGCAAGGCCGGCTTCCAGTTGCTCGCGACCCGCATACACGGTCTTGAGACCCGGCAGAGCGTCGAGATTGTGACTCTCGATCGCGTGGACCAAACCGCGGGGCTCGCCCGATGCCGGAATGAGGTAAAACCACCTGCGGGTGGTCATCTTGCCCGACGACAGCGTGTTGGCGATACGCGCGGCGATGGGGTTCGACCCGTGGAAATCGTAGAGCAACCAGCCGTCGAGGCCTTCTGCCCGCAACGCTTCCTGTACGGCCGTCACATCGAGAGACACCCCGTCAGTATATCGCCGAGGGGGTCAGATCTTGATCGGACCCTCTCGGGTTAAGATGACTGAGCCACGCCCCCTTAAACGAGCGAAGACCATGAAGCATCTGTTCCGATTGACGACGCCCGCGGTGCTGGTGCTGACCGCGGCTGTGGTTGCCGCTCAGGCTCCGACGCCTGCCACTCCACCACCTCAGGAAGGCCCGAACGTCACCTTCAGGGTCGAGGTCAACTACGCGGAGGTTGACGCGCGCGTCCTGGATGCGCAGGGCAACTTCATCCGCGATCTGGTGAAGGAAGACTTCCAAATAATCGAGGACGGCAAACCGCAGAACATTGACACGTTCGCCCTCGTGAACATCCCGGTCGAGCGCCCAGAGGTGCCACTCTTTGCCCGAGAGCCAATCGAACCAGATGTGAGCTCCAACGCCCGTGATTTCAACGGGCGCCTGTACCTCTTCGTACTCGACGACCTGCACACCGCGGCACTCCGAACGCAACTGGTGAGGAATGCAGCCAGGCGCTTCATCGAGACGAAGCTTGGCGCCAACGACATGGCCGCAGTGATCTCGGTCCGGGGGACAACGGATGGAATGCAGGGGTTTACGGACAATCGTCGGCTTCTTGTCAGAGCCGTGGATCGATTTATTGGCCAGCGACTGGAGGGTGAGACGCTCTTGCGGCTCAACACACCACAGCCGAACGAGCAAGGTCAGCTAGGACCAGCCAGCGCTGATCCGGCGGACATGGAGCGCGGCATGAATGCAGATGCCTCACTCCGAACGCTGCGGAATGCGGCCGAGTTCATGGCCGGCGTTCGCGGACGGCGTAAGACGCTCATCTACATCAGCGAAGGCATCGATTACAACATCGCGGATTTCACCCGACTCGCATCGTCCCGAGTGGCCGCGGCGGCGCACGACGCTGTGGCAGCGGCGACTCGAAGCAACGTCACGATCTATACGATCGATCCGCGAGGACTGACGACACTCGGCGATGACGACATCACGCTCTCCGGTACAACCACGGACCTTAACCTGCGATCGATGTATCGCGAACTGCAGTTAGCGCACGACAGTTTACGGGTTATCGCGGACAGTACGGGGGGATTCGCCGTCGTCAACACCAACGATTTCGCCACGGCGTTCGACCGAATCGTCAGTGAGAACAGTTCGTACTACATGCTCGGGTACTACCCCACCAACGATCGGCGCGATGGCAGAACGCGGAGGATCACCGTCCGGGTACGACGTCCCGGCGCGCAAGTGTTTGCCCGCAAGGACTACATCGAGCCGCGCGGGCGACCGCCGGCAGCGGCCACACCAACCGTGGCGGCAGGTACGTCGATTGCGCTCAGGGATGTCGTGAACAGCCCACTCCCGCTCAGTGGCCTCACAATGTCGGCCACCGCAGCGGCCTTCAGGGGGACGGCGCCGAACGCCTCAGTTTCCATCGTCATTGAGACGCGAGGGCGCGATCTGACCCTCAAGAACGAGGGCGGCAAGTACGTCGGGAACCTCGAGCTCTCGGTTTCGGCGTTCGATCGGGACGGAAAATACAAGGTTGGTGAGCGACCGACCGTCTCGTTCGGTCTTCGCCCGGAAACCTTCACACGCGTCACCGAGTCTGGAGTGCGCATCCTGACGAGGCTCGACCTGCCGCCGGGTCGTTATCAGCTTCGCGTGGGTGGACTGTCAGGCGACACCGGGTTGCGAGGAAGTGTCTTCTACGAACTCGAGATTCCGGACTTTTCGAAGGATCCGATCATGATGAGCGGATTGTTGCTCACCAGCCCATCCGCGAGCCGTGTCCTGACCGCCAAGCCAGACCCGTTGTTGGAGGGACTTCTTCCGGGAGCGCCCACGACAATCCGCGAATTTCCCGTAGACGATGAACTCGCGTTGTTCACCGAGGTGTACGACAATCAGTTGACCCCTCGGCACATGGTTGATATCAGCACGAGCGTGCTCACTGATGAGGGCCGCGTGGTCTTCACCATGTCCGACACCCGGTCGAGCGAGGAGCTGGAAGGAAAGCGTGGCGGCTACGGCTACACTGCCAGAGTTCCGTTGAAGGATCTGGCGCCGGGGCTCTATGTGTTGAAGGTCGAAGCGCGCACGCGCCTGGGCAACGTCGAGCCTGTCACGCGCCAGATCCAGTTTCGCATCCGCTCATGATCTATCTCGTGGCTGTGTTTGCGCTCGCGGCCGACCCCGCGTTGACGACCGTCGCACGGGGACCGATGAGCGTGATTACCAACCCCAGACAGGTGGTGGTGCGCTCGACTGCGGAGTTGGCGGCCTTGTGGAAAGAACACGGCTCGTCGCAGCCCGTGCCATCCGTCAATTTCTCAAAAGAGATCGTTGCGGCAGTCTTTCTTGGAACCCGCCCGACGGGCGGGTTCAGCGTGGAGATTGTCGGTACGCGTGTGGAAGGTGACGCCCTCGTAGTCGAATACGCCGAGCAGAGACCCGGCCGCGCCGATATCGTCAGCCAGGTGCTGACGTCACCTTTTCATCTCGTGAGGCTGCCCACCCACAAAGGTCCGGTCCGCTTTCAGCGCCAGGACCGCTGACCACTGACAACTGAAAACTGACAACTGAAAACTACTTCAGCGTTTTCATCAGCTCCGGCTTGATCGCACCATTGGCGTGCGAGAAGCGGTACCTGTTTTGAGACATCCGTGAATCTTTTGGTGTCTTGAGTGTGACGGTCACCACTTCGTTGGGCTGAATCGGCTTCCGAACGGTTTCGCTGGCCCCCGGTACCAGGTTGTTGGCCTTGTCGTACCAGAATTCCTCGATCTTCAGGCCTGCGATGGGCTGTGACATCAGGTTCTTTATCTGAAACACCGTCACCACATCGTTCCCGACAACCTTCGTATCGGGGCGCAGGTGCCCGATTCGCGCCTCACCCTTCACGGGTGCGACGAGCTTCGGGCGTTCGGTTGCTGGCGCTTGCGCGTGCAGAGTGGCGGCGGCAAGGCCTGCCAACGCAAGGATCGCCACACTGGCGAATCTCCACCGTCTCATAATCTCCTCCGGTCGATCACGAGTGGGGCGGGTCCAAACCCGCCGACTGAGGCGCAGACGGGCCTCATTATAGAAGATAGAAGGGAGAAAACCGCAAGTTCAACCCGCTACATCTCGCCGTTCCAGTTTTCCGGCTCGAGCGCGACGGATCGAAAAATCTCCAGGTGCCACTTGCCCCCGCCCCACGGCTCGATGACCTCGGTCGCGACGACATCAACGAGAATCTCGGCAAACGTCCGTCCTTCCGGATCGCCTTCGAGGTGATACGCCGGGTCATCCCAACCAAAGTTGGGGTACAGCATCATCGTGAGGAACAAGTCGTACCCGTCGTCGACGACAACGAGCTGACCACAGGGACGCTTGAGGGTCGAATGATAAAGCAGGTACTTTTCAGCGCTGTGGGCTCGGATATAACGCTTGAGAGTAAATTCGCGCGCGACGATTTCCTCGACCGCGATTTTCTTGTCCCAGCAGTCGCGGCAGTACCGTTCCTCGCCGCGCGGCTCGGCGACTTCTTTGGCGCCGCACAGGGCACATCGCGACTTTTCGACGGCCTTTCGAGGCATCAGCCGAA
>DATBJG010000255.1:0-3227 GCA_036556585.1 Vicinamibacterales bacterium | reverse complement strand
GAATTGACGAGTCTCGTGGCCGGCTCGTTGATGACGCTCGTCGAAAAGGACGGGATTGATCCGCGTCTGCTCGCGTCTCTGCGCGTACATCTGGACTGGCTCCAGTACAGCGCCAATTTTCGTGAACCGCTCGTCGTCCGTCGGACGATTGACGGTCTGGGTCGGCCGCTGCCGCTGGCCGAGATTGCCATCGACCTGCGGCAGGCGGATCCGGACCGTCTGGTTGAGGGGTTGGCCGGGGCGCTGAAGACCATTGGGAGCGCCGACGATCGCGACGGTCGTGTGATGCTCGACGACTTCCGGCCGCTGCGCGAAAGCCTGATCTGGCGATTCAACCACCTTTTCTGGGAACGGGTTGGCGAATGGGAGTCGGCCTCGGGACGCGGATTCGAGGCCGCGCTCCCTGGCGGAAAGTCCGATGCCAACGATCCTCAGGCGGTCGCCGATACGGTCGCGGACTTCTATCGCCTGCTTGATGATCTGGCGGGGCACGGACAGCTCCCGAATGAAATCTACGGTCTTGAAATAGGCGTCGGATCCGGCGAACACCCCAGATTGTGGCTGGATGCCTTCAAGGCGTTGGACGATCGGCACGGGTCGGGCTATTACTCGAAGTTGCGCTACGTCTTTGGTGACTACTCGCTCTTTACTCTCGAGCGAGCGCGTGCGGCGGTCGGGCCTCATGCGCCGCTCGTGCAGCTCGTGCAGATGGACGCGTTGAATCCCTTCAAAGCGTTGCCGTCACTCAGGTTCAAGGTTCTCTACGTTCACCTGACGAACGTGTACGACAACCTGATCTTCGATGAAATGGTACGACGTGACGGCCGTGTGTATCTCGTCGAGGCACGCGCGTACCTCAGTGCGGCGTCAGTCGAGCGAATCGAGACCGACTTCGGCGTCTCCGGAGCCGAACTACCGGGACTGGTTGGACGGCTGCTCGAGGTGGGCCCGGACGTGATGGGAGATCAAGCACGGGGGGTGGCATTCTGGCGCGGCATTTGGGGGGCGCTCAAGCTTGAGGAGCGGCTCCGCGCCCTCGACGAGGTCGACGAGGATCATGTGCCTCCGGGTCTGACCAGAGTTCACCTGGACGACCTGCTTGCCGAGGCCCCTGACGACGTCCGATTCCACATCTCGCGTGGAGCCGCCGAGAGCTTCGCCAATACGCTGCCGCTGCTTCATCCGCGAGGCAGCCTTCAAGTACAAGACATCTTTGTGTCTGGCATGGAAGAATATCGTCAGGGGTTCCGCGGTCCGGGCAAGCTGGACGGATCGGTGGTGACCTGGGTCAACGGGGCGCTTCTGCGGGCGGTTGGTCGCCGCGCCGGGTACGACGTGCACTTTACACCGTACAAGTACCGACCAGGTTCGCGGACGAGCATCTTGCACACGACGCAGCGAGCTTAGAACGTTCGGATCGTTCCGATCGTTCCAATCGTTCAGAACGATCCGAACGCATCGAACGGTCCGAACGCTCTGAACGTTCTTGAAAGGGTCCTATGCCTTTACCTCTCCTCCCAACAGCCGTGATTGGCAGCTATTCCATGCCCGCGTGGCTCGAGCGCGCCAAGAACGATTATCTCCAGCGCCGTGTCAGCCGGCACGATCTCGACGAGATGTACGACAGTGCTCGCAAAGCAGCCATCAAGGACATGGAGGTGGCGGGCGTCGATATCATTTCCGATGGAGAGCTGCAGCGCGACAACTTCATCGACTATTTTGCGGAACGTCTTCCTGGCGTTCAGGTCGATCTCGGCTCTAAACGGTTCTATTACGACTTCTATGAGGCCATTGCGCGTTCGAAGCCTGCGACCGGCTCCCTGGGCCTGGTTGATGAAGTGAAGTTTCTGAAACGGCTCACGACGCATCGACCGAAAATTGCGGTCACTGGACCTCATGCGCTCGTCAAACGCATTCGGAATGCTTACGCGGCGTCAGAAGATGTGTTTGCTCTCGACCTTGCGCGCGCCTTGAACTTCGAGTTGCGCGAGCTGGTGAGAGCCGGTGCGACCGAGCTGCAAATCGACGAACCGTACTACTCCGGATTTGCCGAGGATATTCCCTGGGCCGTGCGGGCCATCAACGCCATGGTCGAGGGTGTCGACGCGAATATCAGTTTGCACATCTGTTACGGCAACCGATACGGCAAGCCCTCATGGGCCGGCGATTACAGCTATCTGTTCCCGGCCATCCTCGAGGCCCGCGTTCACCAGCTCTCACTCGAGTTCGCGCGGCGGGGTGATGAAGATCTCCACCTCTTTGCAGAGCACAAGGTCCCGTTCGCGCTCGGCCTTGGAGTGATCGACGTCAAGAACCACGATATCGAGTCGCCCGGATTCGTGGCCGACCGCATCAGGCGTGCGTTGAAGATCGTTCCGGCGGCGCGTCTGGTGATCAACCCGGACTGTGGACTCGTCCACCTGCCCAGGGAAGTGTCCTCAGCCAAATTGACGGCCATGGTGGAAGGGGCCAAGTCAGTGCGCAAAGAGCTAGGGGAATAGATCAGTTCGGACGTTCGTGCACGCATTTTGCACTGGCTCCCACCCTCTGTAGTCAAAATGCATTAGTCCCTGAGCAAATGCGCAGATCGGCGCGCTACTCCGTTCGGATTCCTGGATTTCCGGACGCCGGGATCTAAGTTATTGGATCGAGATGACTTTTTGCGAATGATGTTGACCCTTTGGGCATCGGCGACGTATAAGAAGGACCGCATTCCATACACAATTCCGTGCGTTCTCAGCAGTTTGAGACTCTTGGTGGGGGTCGGTAAGGCCCCAGGTGACTGGCTTGATGTGGAGGAAACACGTCATGCGTAGATTTGCTTTCGTGTTGTGTCTGTTCGCGTGTGTTCTGCTCCTGCCGACCATTGCGTCGGCGCAGGCGGCACTCTCCGGGCTGGTTCAGGACACCTCGGGCGCGGTGTTACCTGGCGTGACGGTGGAGGCGGCCAGCCCAGTCTTGATTGAAAAAGTCCGGACCACCGTGACCGACGGAAACGGGCGCTACATCATCCCGGACCTGCGGCCGGGCGAGTACACGGTGACGTTCACGCTGACAGGATTTGCCACCGTCCGGCGAGAGGGCGTCGTGCTGACCGGAACGCAGGTAGTCACCATCAACGCCGATATGCGGGTCGGGGCGCTCGAGGAAACGATTACGGTCTCCGGCGAGACGCCAGTCGTCGACGTGCAGAGCACCACTCGGCAGGCGGTCATCGATCAAGAGGT
>DATBJG010000254.1:0-3891 GCA_036556585.1 Vicinamibacterales bacterium | reverse complement strand
CCGTGTTCGTTCGGGTCGCCGGAATCGTTGATTGCTCGTGAGCGGCGTCACAGCTCCGCAAGAGACCCTGACGCGTTCCCTGGGGATCCCGCTGCTCGTTGTGTGATCTATATCTCTCGGTGTTGGATAGAAGGCGCTCTCGACAACTTGTAATGGCGATCTCGGCGCCCTGGTGTCAAATCCGCTACGGTGTCCCCTAAAAAACAGCACTATACGGAGGTGCCATGCGACAAACCGGGCTATCAGGGTTAGTACTGGCTGCAATCGCCGCCGCTGGCTTGATCATGGGTGCATCGATCTCTGCGCAAGACAGCACGGCCTATGAGTTCTTGCTGGATCGAGAACAGGTCGTGGCACGGCAGGAAGCGTTTAATGATCAGCTCCCGTACATTCGCGGCGAAGTACTTGTCAAGTTTCGGCCCGGATTTGGACCGGCGCAGCAGGTTCGTGCCTTATCCGTTGTTCGAGGAGTGCAGGGCACCACACGGACCCGGTGGATCGGTGACACTCTCCACGTTCGAGCAGGGGCAGAAAATGACCCGGAAGGACTTTCGGAGGTGTTGTCACGGCAGCCAGAAATTGAGTGGGCTCATCCCAACTATTTTTACCGGTTCCAATCAGTACCGAATGATCCCTCGTACTCGCGCCAGTGGAATCTGGATCTCATCAATATGCCCTCAGCGTGGGACATCACGGGCACGCGCTCAGGAGCAGTGACGGTCGCCGTGATTGACAGCGGCGTCACCACGACGAATGCCTCACAAGTCTTCCCGTTATGGACGGGCACACGGATCGCATTTTTCAGTATTCCGTTTCGTCAGAACCCTGACATCGGCGCGACGCGGTACGGCACATCTCGAGATTTTGTCTTTTGGGCTGGACCCGTGCTGGATATGGACGGGCATGGCACACATGTGGCTGGCACCGTTCTTCAGGAAACCAATAACGGCCTCGGCCTGGCCGGTGTCGCTTCGTACGCCCGACTGATGGCATTGAAGGCGTGCTTGAGCTACTGGGATTTGCAGATTCTGGTGTCCTTTTTCGGCATCCCTGGTTTCGTTGACCCTAATAACCGAGGTGGGTGTGATACCGCAGCGGCAGTCGCAGCGATTAGGTATGCGGCAGACAATGGGGCGCAAATCATCAATCTCAGTATCGGCGGGCCATTTCCGGCTCCTGCGTATCTCGACGCGATTCAGTATGCAGTCCAACGAGGCGTATTTGTCACAATCGCTGGCGGTAACGAGTTCGAACAGGGCAATCCCATCGATTACCCCGCTGCGTACGCGGGGATGGTCGATGGTGCGATGTCGGTCGCGGCTGTAAATCGATCACGAGGTCGAGCCTACTATTCCAATACTGGGTCGCACATCGAGATCGCTGCGCCGGGCGGAGATGTGCGGGACGGCGGTGCCACGGGAGTGATCTATCAAGCTGGCCTGTTCGACCCCGACTTCGATCCCTTTACGGTGGTCGTTCCCCGATTTGACCGCTATTACGATCAACCGCAACAAGGCACGTCAATGGCGGCTCCTCATGTGGCCGGTGTTGCGGCGCTCCTCTATGCGCAGGGGATCACCAATCCTGCTGCCATCGAAGCCGCGATTAGGCGGTTTGCCGTCGACCTTGGTCCCCAAGGCCGCGACAACGAGTATGGGTTTGGCCTCATCGATGCTCGCGCGGCGCTGCGCGGACTGGGGGTGGCGCGATGATTCGGCAAGTTGTCATCGTTGTGGGCCTGTGGCTGTTGTCAAGTCGTCCGGGTTTCGCTCAGGCAACAATCGGCGCGCGAGGGTACATGACCTACGGCATCACCACGTTCGCTGCCGCTGATAGCTTTGAAGCAGTGAGTGGCAAGCGAACACGGTCAGGGTGGGGCGGAGGTGGCACTGTCACGAACGTGTGGCGCGATCTGTTCGTTGATGTGGCGTTGTCCTCGCGAACGTTTGAGGGCGAGCGCGTCTTCATCAACAGTGGCACCACCTACCCGCTCGGCATTCCGATGACAGTCACGCTGCGCCCGTTGGATCTCGCTGCCGGATGGCGATGGCGCTTTACAAGGGGGAAAGTGTCACCGTACGCGGGCGGCGGAATCTCCTTCGTATCGTACAAGGAGACCTCCGACTTTTCACAGACTGGCGACGACGTGAACGAACAAAAGGCTGGTGCTCTGGTGGTCGGTGGGGTGGACGTCGCCATTTGGAAGTGGATCTACGTCGGAGGGGATTTGCGCTATCGCGCAGTTTCCGGTGTCTTGGGTCTCGGCGGCGTCTCCGAGGTGTTCGGCGACGACCAATTGGGAGGATTCGCCGCAGCCCTCCGAGTATCGGTCGGGCGCTAAGCATAGGATCGCGGCTTGCTTGAATGGCCAACAATGTTTCCGAAATTGCCCGACCCGGGCATCGGTTTCCCAGCGAGTTGGGACAAGTTCGGCAAGACCATCGAACGAACCTTACGCCCGAGAACTGGTGACTTTTCCACGTACGTATTCGTCAAACAGGATCTGCAGCGCAACCTGTTTCGTATACCTCTTCGCTGACACCAGCTTGCGATGTCATCGCTAGTAATGAGCGATCGTGGATCGAGTTGCTCGCAGAACCCGGATCTTTCCGCAAGTGCCCTGCCATGATGCGCGAGGGTTGCGCATGGAGATTGTGTGCCAGCCGCAAAAAACTGCCCCCTCTCATCGAAGGTCACCGCCTTGCTCGTCGGCGACGCTTGCACGCACACTCCAGTCGCCCCGGTTCGCGAAGATGCATGTCTTGTCGGAAAGTCGATCCCGCAAAAACGCCCAGCCCAATCGACCCCGTCAACTCATCGGTCGTTCAGCGCCAGCAGCCTATCAGTCGATCCGATGCTGCCTGGAGTGAAGAATCCGGGTCGGGTGACTGGATCGTTACGTTCATTGGACTGTCGGGGGAACGACCGCTTGCCGATTTCCCACCCAGTCGTCTGATGACCGCACGACGAGCATCGCAAGAGCATCCGATCGCTCTGGAACTCAAGCACCCGGTCGTGTCCACACAGCGTGCAGAACGAGCGCTGAAGCAGCGTAAGGAACCCGGTCATGATGTGAAAGCCCTCGTCTTTCTTATGCCCCGGCACTGCGCCGAGCCCAACGCAAATAGTCATGGCGGCTCTGGTCAGGTATTGGCGTCAGAGACAGCCGCATTGCGAGACGATTGAGCAAGACACGCACCAGAATAGGTTACGTTTCTGCGCACAATACTCGGATTCGCGCCTCTTCTTGCGATCTCTCCACAGCTCTTTGCGGACTAGTTCGCAGAAGCCGCGAAAAATCCGTCGACGCTGCGTGGCAATCTGATTCTTCAGGTTGACTGACCTTCTTCCGCGATTGGGTTACTCTCTGCCTCAACATGGGCGTCAAGGTCATCGTCGTCAGCGGTCGAGAGTCGAGACGACCTCCAGGCGCTCCGGAGCGCCATGTCGGAACCTGAGCTCGTAGTGTGTCGCCTGACGGCAGGAGCGGACACCATAGAGCGTCGCCTCAGGGTCCGAGAGCCCGGGATGCACCACGAACTATCCATCCTGCATGGCCGTCCGGCTCATATAATCCAAGAACTTGGCCCTCACTCCCGGCACCCACTTCGGCGTCTATGAAATGATCACGCCGATCGGCGAGGGCGCAGATTCAGGTGGTCTTAAACTGGACGGAAGAGCTGAAGCGACGGGTGCCGACGAAATGACACGATGATCCTCACATGCGACGTGATCCGGCGGGAGATTGAGGCGGGGCGAGTGGTGATCGATCCGTTCCTCGCGGACCAGGTGGGACCGGCGTCGATCGACCTGCATCTCGGCGACGAGATCCGCGTCATGCACGCCGGGCGCGAACCGGTGCCGGTGACCGACGACGTCGACTACCAGACG
>DATBJG010000253.1:0-10244 GCA_036556585.1 Vicinamibacterales bacterium | reverse complement strand
ACAAGTTCGGCGATGAGATGACGAGCTACGGAACCCAGAGCACCGGCAGGTTGGAGATCTAGATGTGACGTCCGGCTAAAGCCGGACGCTACGATTGTTCGACCGGACGCCAGACGTGACGTCCGGCTAAAGCCGGACGCTACGATTGTTCGACGGCGACTGTCCGACCGGAGTTGCCCGCCTTGAACTGTAGCGTCCGGCTTTAGCCGGACGGTTTGTCGAGGTTATGAAGATGCGCAAGAAGTACGCAGTCTGGATTGCGGCTCTGGTGTCGGTTGCGGGGCTCGAGGCGGGCAGCACTACGACCCGGCTTACCGACGCGGTCAGGCAGGGCAACCGGGAAACCGTGCGAGCGCTCCTCAAGCAGCGCGTCGATGTGAATGCCGCCGAATCCGACGGGATGACCGCGTTGCACTGGGCCGTGCGGGCCTCGGACGTGGAAACCGCACAGTTGCTCATCCGCGCGGGCGCGAATGTGAAGGCTGCCAACCGCTATGGCATTACGCCGTTGTCACTGGCCGCCACCAACGGCGATGCCACCTTGATTGAAGCCCTCATCAAAGCCGGCGCCGACCCGAATACGGTCCTTCCCGACGGCGAGACCGTCCTGATGACCGCCGCCCGCACCGGGAATCCCGCGGCGCTGAAGATGTTGCTGGTCAATGGGGCAAACGTCCATGCCAAGGAGAGCTCGCAGGGCCAGACCGCGCTGATGTGGGCCGCTGCAGAAAACAATCCCGCGGCTGTCCAGGTGCTTGTCGAGTCGGGCGCGGATATCAACGCCCGGTCGACCAATCTGACCTATCCGCAATTCAAGTGGGTGGTCTCGGGGATGGTGTCCACCTCATTACCGCGTGGTGGTTGGACGCCGCTGATGTACGCCGCGCGCCAGAACGCCACCGACGCGGCTCGCGCGCTCGCCGACATGAAAGCGGATCTGAACCTTCGAGACCCCGAAGGTGGCACCGCACTGGTGATCGCGATCATCAACGCGCATTTCGATCTCGCGGCCATGTTGCTTGAAAAGGGTGCCGACCCGAACGTTGCAGACGAAACAGGGATGGCCGCGCTCTATGCAGCGGTCGACATGCACACGCTTGGACCGATGCTGAGCCGGCCGGTGCCGAAACTCGTGGACAAGCTGGACGCCGCTGATCTCGTCAAGATTCTGCTGGCGCGCGGCGCGAACCCCAACGCCCGGCTGAAGCGACCGGTACTGGGCCGGCATCATGACGGTGGCGATGCCTCGCTGGGCGATGGAACGACACCGCTGATGCGGGCCGCCAAGGCGAACGACGTGCCGGTCTTGCGCATGCTTCTCGAAGGGGGCGCCGACCCCTTCCTGACGCAGAAGGACTACACCAATGCGTTGATGATTGCGGCCGCGGGAGGTGGGCGAGTCGGAGCCTATGCCTCGCCGTTTCCGGTGTCGGAGACGGGCGCGATCGAAGCCATCAAAGTGCTGACGGAGTACGGCGCTGATGTGAATTCGTTCAATGCCAACGGTCAGACTGCCCTTCATAGCGCCGCTCAACGAGGGGCGGACAACCTCGTGAAGTTTCTCGCGGAGCGAGGGGCCAAGCTCGACCAGAAAAACAAGCAGGGGCTGACGCCTTTGGATGTGGCCATGGGGCTCGGAGGCCGCGGCGGATTTCGCGCCGGCCGTCCACCGGTGGGCATCCAGGTGCGCGAAAGCACTGCGGCCTTGTTGAAACAATTGATGGCTGAACGTACGGCAGGCATTTCAGTGCCGGCGTCGGCGAAGCAGTAGGCAGAAGATGCTCGACAAACTCTGTGTTGTGTGGGTGACGGCCGTGTTGTGCGTGTTGACTGGTGAGAGCCAGGCAGCTGCGCAAGGGGCCGGCACCATCTGGGATGGCGTGTATACGGCTGCTCAGGCTGCGCGCGGCAAGACCACCTTTGAAGGAACCTGCGCGCGCTGTCACAACGTGGAGCTGACCGGCTCCGAACGTGGTCCAGCGCTCAAAGGCAGCACGTTCCTCTCGCACTGGGAGGATGACAGCCTCGAGCCGATCTTCAACAAGATCAGGGACACGATGCCGCCGATCGGTCCCAATACCCTGAGCGAGGACATCAAGATCGACATCCTTGCGTACATTCTTCAGGTGAATTCGTACCCAACGGGCACTAGTGATTTGCGGCCGACGGGCACGCTTCTCGAGAACATCAAAATCGTCAAGAAAGGCATCTGGAACGGTATCTACTCAGCGGCGCAGGCTACTCGTGGCAAAACGACATTTGAGACCGCCTGCATTCGCTGTCATGGTGCCGATCTCGCCGGAACGACAGCGCCGCCGCTTGCGGGCGACAAGTTTCTCGGCAACTGGGAAACCGACAGCCTGAACAGCCTGTTCGTCAAGATTCGAGACACGATGCCGCCGAACTTCGGGACGATTCTCGAGCCCGAAGCGAAGCTCGAGATCCTCACGTACATCCTCCAGGTGAACAAGTTTCCAGCCGGTTCGGACGATTTGAAGGTCGACAGTGACATGCTGGACGCGATTCAGATTGTCCGGAAGGCCGGCGAAGCTGCGGCGGCTCCAAACTTTGCCCTTGTGCAGGTCGTCGGATGCCTGTCGCAGGGCGCCAACAGCGGCTGGGTTCTCACCAATACGAGCGCGCCAGTCGTGACGAAAGAGCAAACCTCATCGCCCGAGGCGCTCAAACGCGCGGAATCGCAACCGCTCGGAGCCGACACGTTCCAACTCGTGAGCGTGGCTGCCTTCAAGCCGGATCTTCATAAAGGCCACAAAGTCGAGGCGAAGGGGCTCCTGTACAAGGATCCCGACGACAAGCGGATCAATCTGACGTCACTGCAGATGATCGCTTCGAGCTGCGGGCAGTAGCTGAACCACGAAGGCAGACGAATTCAAGACACGTCGAAGACGTCGTGTTCTTTGTGACCTTCGTGGCAAAGAAATTGGGCGTCGTGGTCAAGACTCTGAATTCAGACTGCCGATCAGTCGCCTTGCGAGAGCGATCCCTTCCTCTGTCGTGGTAATGGCCCCATCAAGTTGCTTGTCGTAGATCTGTTTCAGCACCTCGCCAACCTTCGGACCCGGCTTCAGCCCGAGAGCCAGCACGTGACGGCCCAGCACCAGCCGCTCGGGCGGGCGATGCTCAACCCCTAGCGCACGGGCACGATCAATGAACCAATCCATTGCCGAACAATCAAATGAACCGGTTCGACCCAGGCAGTCAGCTTTGGCAAGCCTCGCCAGGAGTTCGAGGTCGACCTTGACGGCAAGCCGCCGGAACGCGGCATCGCTCACCTCGTCGCGACGCTTGTAGAGCATGCCGGGCTTGAGGTGGTGCGCGACGAGTCCAAGTACCTGCTGACGCACATCACGGCCCGCCATCGAGTGGACGTTGAGACGATCCAGGAGTTTCGCGGAGGGCGCTACACCCTGTTCTTCGTGATCGAGCGATCGAATTCGCCCTTCGATCAAGGCGGTGGTGGCGGGTTTGCCCAAATCGTGGCACACGGCGCCAAGCATCAGGATGAGCTGATCGGGCCTGTCGAGGTCGTCGAGACGCCGGCGCATCTCGTCGATCACGAGCATCGTGTGAATCCAGACGTCTCCTTCCGGATGCCACTCGGGCTCCTGCGGACACCCGACCAGAGCGTGGAGTTCGGGAAACAGCTTTTCGATGACCCCGAGCTGGCGCCCCAGTTCGAATCCGATTGACGGACGTTCGGCTTGCAGCAGCAGCTTGTCGATCTCGCCCCACAGGCGTTCGGCTGGGAGATCGTCCAGCGCGATGGCCCGGCAAACGTCTGCCGTTGCCGCCTCGAGCTGCAGTTCGAACCGAGCGGCCAGCTGGAGGGCGCGCAGCACGCGAAGACTGTCGTCGCCAAATGTCTGGAGATCGACGGCTCTCAGAATGGACGCCTGGAGATCTGCACGACCTCCGAAGGGGTCGAGATATTCGCTGGTCAGCGGGTCCCACGCGATGGCATTGATGGTGAAATCCCGACGTCGGGCCGCTTCCTCCACGGTCATCGACGGATCGCCATCGACCTTGAACGCTTTGTGGCCTCGGCCGGCCTTCGACTCGCGGCGGGGCAGAGCGACGTCGATATCGTCCACTTTGTAGACCGGGAAACTCTGGCCGACGGCCTCGACCCGTCCAAACGGAGCGAGAAACCCTGGCAGGTCGGTGCCGGGAATACCGAACACTTCCAAATCGAGATCTTTCGAGTCTCGGCCGAGCAATTGATCCCGAACCCAGCCGCCCACGACGAGCGCTCGGGCGCCGCGGTCGCGCGCGGCACGCGCGATAGCCTGGGCACGTGCGAGATGCGAAAGCTCCGAAGCCATCACGACAGCATAGCAATGATAGTGGCTAGTGGCAGTGGTCGGTGGGTAGTGGGTAGTGGGAGTTGGCAGGAGATAAGCAACAGGAGGATCAGGGTCCGGATTCATGGTAATTTTTCTGGCGATTACTTTGGCCGCTGGTGACCAACACACCGTCCACCGGCCACTGACCACTGACCACTGAGGTTGAGGGGGGACTGCATGCCTTCGGATCGTGTTATCGCGATGCTCGGCCTGATGCTGACGGCGTTGGTGGTGCCTGTCATAGGCCAGCGATCCGGGCCGACGACATCCGCCGGGCCGGCCAAAACCGAGCCACGGCTCGCGAATGTCCGACAACTCACCTCGGGTGGTGAAAATGCCGAGGCCTATTTTTCGGCAGACGGTCAGCGGCTGATTTTTCAACTGACGGCCGATCCCTCGTCCCCGAGTTCATGCGACCAGATCTACACGATGCGCGCGGATGGATCTGACAGACGCCGGATCAGCATGGGGGGCCGTACGACCTGCGGGTATTTCTACCCGGACGGCCAGAGCCTTCTGTACGCGTCCACTCACCTCGCCTCACCGGATTGTCCACCGAGGCCGAGCTTTGCGCGCGGCTACGTATGGCCGATTTATGCGAGCTACGATATTTTCCGCGCGCGACCTGACGGTTCGGGACTTCAGCGACTCACCAGCACACCGGGCTATGATGCCGAGGCTACAATCGGATCGAACGGACGCATCGTGTTCACGAGCGTTCGGGATGGTGACATGGAGATCTATTCAATGGCCGGCGATGGTTCCGACGTGAGACGTTTGACGAATCGCCCGGGTCCTGACGGTGGGCCGTTCTTTTCAGCCGACGCGCGCCAGATCGTGTTTCGGGGTCGGGCGATTGCTCCGGGTGCCGAGCTCGATGACTATCGCGCGCTGCTGAAAGACGAGCTCTGGCGCCCGACGACGTTGGAGATCTTCGTGATGAACGCGGATGGGAGCGCGCTCCGACAGGTGAGCAAGCTTGGCGGCGCGAATTTTGCCCCGTTCTTCCACCCCGATGGCAAGCGGATCATCTTTGCGTCCAATCACCACGATCCGAAGGGACGCGACTTCGACATTTACCTGATCAATGTCGATGGAACGGGCCTGGAGCGGATTACCAACAACGAGACGTTCGACGGATTCCCGATGTTTTCGCCCGACGGCCGGAAGCTCGTGTTTGCCTCCAACCGCGGCGCGAAGAGTGAGGGAGAGACGAATGTCTTTCTAGCGGACTGGGTGGGGAACTAGGGATGTCTGATCTGGTGATTCGGGACTGGTGAATCGTTGGCGGATTGAACGACGATTCTTGAATTGTTCGTGATCGTGGTTCAGAGTGGGCTGATTGGTGAATCGCGCAATCGCCGATCAATCACAAATCGCGAATCACCAATCACCAACAATTCACCAATCCTGGAATCGCAAATCACAAATGTTCTGTTACCGTCCCACCTTCAGCAGTTCGACATCGAACGTCAGCTCGGCGTTTGGAGGAATCGCGCCCGGAACACCGCGTGGGCCGTAGGCGAGGTTAGCCGGGATGATCAGCTTCCGTTTGCCGCCCACCTTCATGCCGGCGACACCCTCGTCCCAACCCCGGATGACTTCGCCGGCCCCGAGATTGAACTGAAACGGCTCCTTCCGATCGACTGAGGAATCGAACTTCTTGCCGTCGGCAAGCCGGCCAGTGTAATGCACCTGCACCGGCATCCCCTTTTCAGCGGCCCGGCCGGTGCCCAGCTGAACCTCGACGTACTTCAGGCCCGATGGCGTGGTAATCACCTTCTCCGGTGAAGGCGCCTGCCCTGCATCTCCCGCGGCGGCAAGAGCCACGGCACCGAGACCCAACATGATCGTGGCAACGAGTTTCACATGTGCCTCCTGGCCGGACATTCTAGCGCAGCGAACGTCGAGACCCCGGGCTCCGATTGGGTGGGACCATGCTCTAACCGAGGCCAGTTCGCGGCCCAAGGTGTTGCGAAAGGAAAAGTTCACGTGATATAGTCGGTGGGTTTTGTCGGAGCTAGGACACCCTATCTAGCTTCGAACGTCCGAGAGAGGGTTCCACGGCGGGCCTTCTTTCCCGAACGAGGCGGTATAAGGCCGCGTCTTGCAAGGGTTTACGGCACGTTACGGTGGCCGTTCCCTGCGACTATTCACGCTATAGGGTCATCAGCTCACAGGCGCCAAGCCACGGTGGCTTTTAGGCCTGGAGCAAAACGTTCGGCTGCGGCGTGCGGCCCGTGAAGGGCTGTCGGCGCGACGGCGGACGCTGCTATTTGCAATGGACGGACTCACGAAGCGAGTGGATGTTACTAACCGCGCCGAGCGACCAGAGGTCGCGAGGGACAGGTCGTGGGGGTGCCGCCTTCGCAACGCTTCGGCGAGCCTAGCCGTAGCGAACGCGGAGGCTGGGGGCCCACGACATTTTAAGTAAAGAACATGCCGACTATCAGTCAACTTGTGCGGCAGGGGCGAGAGAAGATTCTCAGCAAGACCAAGAGCCCTGCATTGCAGGATTGTCCGCAAAAGCGTGGTGTGTGCGTCCGCGTCTTCACCCAGACGCCCAAGAAGCCAAACTCGGCGCTCCGAAAGGTTGCGCGTGTGCGGCTGACCAACGGGATTGAGGTCACCACGTACATTCCCGGTGTGGGGCACAACCTGCAGGAGCACTCACTCGTGCTCATCCGCGGTGGCCGAGTGAAGGATCTGCCGGGGGTGCGATATCACGTCGTACGCGGCACGCTCGACGCGGTTGGTGTACAGGGGCGCAAGCAGGGACGATCGAAATACGGCGCGAAGAGGCCGAAGGCATAAAGACAGCAGTCAGTCGGTAGCAGGAAGCCGGCGGTAGGCGGACAGAGCCCCCAGTCCGGCCTGCTGCCGTCAGTCTGCTGCCTGCTTCAGGATTCAGATATGCCACGCAGACGAGAGATAGCCAAACGCGAACTCCAGGCGGATCCGCTCTACAGCAGTCCGCTCGTCACCCGGTTCATCAATACGGTGATGCGCGACGGCAAGCGAAGCACTGCCGAGAGCATTCTCTATGGCAGCTTTGACATTATCAAGGATCGCACGGGTGGTGACGATCCTTTGAAGGTCTTCAAGAAGGCACTCGAGAACGTCAAGCCCAGTCTCGAGGTGAAGTCACGACGGGTGGGTGGATCGAACTATCAGGTCCCCGTCGAGGTCAATCCGAACCGGCGACTCTCTCTGAGCATCCGATGGCTGGTCGGCTACGCGCGGGAACGCGGCGACGGCAAGACCATGGAAGAGAAGCTCGCCAACGAATTGCTCGATGCGTCGAACCTGCGTGGCGGGGCGGTCAAGAAACGTGAGGACGTGCACCGGATGGCCGAGGCCAACAAGGCCTTTGCGCATTATCGGTGGTAACAAGAAGCTTTCAGCCATCAGCTATCAGCCTTCAGAAAAACTGACCGCTGAGGGCTGACGGCTGAGGGCTGATGGCTCAATAGCAATGCCAAGGCAAGTTTCTCTCGACAAAACGCGGAACATCGGCATCATGGCGCACATCGATGCCGGCAAGACCACCACGACAGAGCGCATTCTGTTCTACACCGGTATTACGTACAAGATCGGTGAGGTCCATGAAGGAACGGCGGTCATGGACTGGATGGAGCAGGAGCAAGAGCGCGGCATCACGATTACATCGGCTGCCACGACCTGTTTCTGGCGGGATAATCGGATCAACATCATCGACACGCCGGGCCACGTGGACTTCACGGCTGAAGTCGAACGCTCACTGCGTGTACTCGATGGCGCCGTGGCCGTGTTCGACGCAGTCGCGGGTGTCGAGCCACAGTCCGAAACGGTGTGGCGGCAGGCGGACAAGTATCGTGTACCTCGCATCTGTTTCGTCAACAAGATGGATCGTGTCGGAGCCGATTTCAAGCGGACACTGTCGCAGATTCAGAGCAAGCTGCAGGGAAACCCGGTCGCGATTCAGCTGCCGATTGGCTCAGAGGACCGGTTCGAAGGTGTCATCGACCTCGTCAGGATGAAAGCCATTACGTACAAAGACGAGACGATGGGCGCCGACTACGTCGTTGCGGAGATTCCCGAGGAATACAAAGAGGAAGCGCGGCACTACCGGGAGCAATTGATCGAGAAAGTGAGCGAGTCGAACGACGCGCTCCTGGAAAAATACCTGCACGGGCAGGAACTGTCCGAGGAAGAAATCAAGCAGGCCCTCCGAAAGCGGGCCATCGAATCGGTGCGCAAGGAAAAGGCCCCGTTCGTGCCGGTGATTTGCGGGTCAGCGTTCAAGAACAAGGGCGTCCAGCCGATGCTCGACGCTGTGGTCGACTATCTGCCGTCACCGGTTGAGATTCCGTCGGTCGTGGGTATCGATCCGAACAAGGCGGAACCCACCGAAGTCGAACGCCCGGCGTCCGATAGCGCGCCATTTTCCGCGCTGGCGTTCAAGATCATGACGGATCCCTTCGTGGGTCAGCTGACGTTCATTCGCGTGTATTCGGGCGTCATGACCTCGGGCACGTCCATTTACAACGCGACGAAGCAGAAGACGGAGCGTGTGGGTCGTCTCCTGAAGATGCACGCGAACAAGCGTGAGGAAATCAAAGAGGTCTACGCCGGGGATATCGCCGCGGCCGTCGGGCTCCGGAGCGTGACGACGGGCGACACGATTTGCGATGAGAAACATCCGGTCGTGCTCGAGTCGATGGATTTTCCGGAACCGGTCATTTCTCGTGCCATCGAGCCACGGACGAAGGCCGATCAGGAGAAGCTCGGCACGGGTCTGTCGAAGCTCATGGCCGAAGATCCGACGTTCCGCGTCAAGACCGACGAACAAACCGGCCAGGTCGTCATTGCAGGCATGGGCGAGTTGCACCTCGAAATCATCGTCGATCGTCTCAAGCGCGAGTTCAACGTCGAGGCCACGGTCGGTCGTCCGCAGGTGGCGTACAAGGAAACCCTGACGCGTCCGGCCGAGGGCGAAGGACGGTACGTGCGACAGACGGGAGGCCGCGGCCAGTACGGCCATGCCAAGATTCGGCTGGTTCCAAGACAGCCCGGCGAAGGCTACGAGTTCATCAACGAGATCGTGGGTGGCACGATTCCCAAGGAGTTCATCAAGCCGATCGATCAGGGCATTCGCGAGGCGATGACGACCGGCGTCCTTGCCGGTTACCCCGTGGATGATGTGGCAATCGAGTTGTACGACGGGTCGTTCCACGAGGTCGATTCGTCGGAAATGGCCTTCAAGATTGCCGGCTCCATGGCCTTCAAGGATGCGGCAAAACGTGCGCGGCCGGTACTGCTCGAGCCCGTGATGCGCGTGGAGGTTGTCGTCCCGAAGGACTATCTGGGCGACGTCATGGGCAATCTGGCGAGCCGCCGCGGGCACATACAGTCACAGGAAGATCGCGGGGGCACGCAAATCATCACCGCGCGGGTTCCGTTGTCTGAGATGTTCGGGTACGCGACCGATCTTCGGTCGCGGACGCAGGGTCGGGCCACATACTCCATGCACTTTGACAGGTACGAACCGGCGCCACAGGCCGTCAGCGAAGAAGTCGTGGCGCGGATTCAAGGAAAGTAGCGCGAAAGGATCATCGCAATGGCGAAGGAAAAATTTGACCGCTCGAAACCGCACGTGAACGTGGGGACCATTGGGCACATCGATCACGGGAAGACGACCCTGACGGCGGCGCTCACCAAGGTGGCGTCCGACAAAGGTTGGGCAAAGTTCGTCCCGTACGATGAGGTGGCAAAGGCGTCGGAGTCGCAGGGTCGACGCGACGAAACGAAGATTCTGACGATTGCGACGAGCCACGTCGAGTACAGCACGCCCAAGCGGCATTATGCGCACGTGGACTGTCCGGGTCACGCCGATTACAT
>DATBJG010000252.1:0-11754 GCA_036556585.1 Vicinamibacterales bacterium | reverse complement strand
CGCAGTGACCGTCGCCCAGTACCGCTGGATAGCCTCACGTCCGACGAACGGTGCCTGAAACGGCTGCTCCCGATAGATGGCGTCCTCGGTAAACAACTCGCCAGCATCGGCGGCATTTCGTTCGATCCAAGCACGACGATATCTTTCGAGCCAGCGCGTGAAGTGTGGGGAGTCCGTCACGTCGGGTGTCATATTGAATGCCGCTTAAAACATCGCCAATGGGTTAACGATCTGTCCAGTGCCGCCGGGCACCGGCACAGGAGCCATGACAAACAGGAACTCCCAACGGTTCTCACGGGCCGCCACTTCGGCCAGCGGTTTGAGCTCCGGGCCGTCCAGTAACGGCATTCCGAGCGCCACCAGCGCAATCCGGTGGTCGGCAGACTGCATCCCTGGCACTTGTCCACCAAGCCGCGCGCCTGGAGTGGTCGCGAAGCCCCCGGTGAGAGCGACTCCTCTCGTCTTCATCCACGGGAGGACGCTCAGATCCCAGCCCCCGACCGTGGGTCGACCGTCCCGCACAGGACCAGGGTCGTAGACGAATAGAGCATCGCCGGGAGAGACTTTCACACCGACCTGCCTTTCCCAGGCCTCGATGTCTTCGACCATCACGGGCGAGCCTGGCTCGCGCGCCTTGGCGCTTTTTAGCCGTGTCATGTCGACCAGAATTCCTCGCGTGACGATCCCTTCGGTCCACACGCCCAGACCTGTCTTACCGCACCCGGTTTTTGGAGTGACCCACTCGTCGAGCAAGAAACCGTTGTAGAGGCGCCCCTTGCCATCGCTGGTGTGGCAGAGTGCGTCCACGTGAGTACCGTAGCCGTGCGGGTGGTACCGCTGAACTTCGCTGGTCCAACCAGCGAGCTCGGGCTGATCGCCAGGCCCCATAGTCTTGAAGTGCACGTCGTAGAACGTGATTGCAAGCGGCGTGTCGTCGACCTGCTGCGGCGGCGGTGGTATGAGGACGACCTTCTGCTCCATTGACACGACCACGCCGTTCCTCGCGAGCCCCATCGCCTGCCGACGCTTCTCTGGCGTGATCAAGTTCAGCGTCCCAAGCTCATCATCCTTGCCCCACCGGCCCCAGTTGGACAGCTCGGTCATCCAGCGATCTACCAGGGCTTGGTCATAGATCGGCCGCTTCTCCTGAGCATGCGCGGCCGCGGCCATCGAAACACTGATCAGGACCGCAGCCATCTTGCTCGCGTGATGCTTCAAAGCTAAGCGTCGCACGTCGCAACCTCCTCTTCGCCGTGTTCGATCGGTTGTGCATTCCCCTGGAGCGGGTTGGTAGTCGGCTCGCGTTCGGGCTAGTCCTGCGCGTGGTGGACGACGTACTCTCCCTTCTCGGTGTAGTGGAACGACGTGAGACGGTTCCTATCGTGGGGGGCATCGATACCGAGCGTCACAACGGGCCGGTTCGAAGACCAGTACATGAACTTGAAAGCGAGCTCCACGATCTGCGCCGGCGAGAAGTGCTCGAGCGTCTCGGCTTGAACCACCGCGTCAAGTCGGCCTGGATGGATGAGAAAGGCGTCGTGCAAGCGCAGAGCAACACGTTGGGACTCGGTGAGACCCTCGCTTTGTTCGTACGCGACGACCGCGTCCATCAGGTCACCTGCTCCGGTGGGCCGCGCAACTGCGCGGCGCATGCTCATTCAATACAGACACCCTTGATGGTTCGCGTTGTGGAGCCGCACTGCCTCGCTTGTCACCTCGTCGATTAGCGTCTGCCGGACGACGATACGGCCGAGAGCACCGTAAGCTTGGAAGAACTCCGGATCGATCTCTGCGAACTTGCCTTCAAGCCGAGGAGGCGGCCTCGAGCCCGACGCTGTTGCAGACGGCCGGTTGTCTCGCACCCGCTCGGGACGACGCGGGCTAGAGGGCGGATCCGGCTCAATGTCGAGCAAGCTCAAGACGCGTGCGTAAGCGTCGTTCATGTGCAGAGCCCACACGAAATTGACCATGTCGCGGCGGTTGAGATGGCACGCGAGCTCCTCCTTCTGTTCGCCTGTGATTTGCTTGTGGTCGAAGTAATACTGCTCGGCAAAGGACAGGGCGGCCCGCTCCCGCTCCGAGAAGGCCGGGCTCGAACGCCAGTTCTCGACCTCGGCCAGCAGGGCCTCGTCCGCGCCGGCCAGCTCGGCTCGGGCGCCGACCATCTGCGCCAGCAGGAGACGACACAGATCGAGCAGGCGGGAATCCGTGGTCTGCCACGTCAGCATCAGCAACGTGCGCAGCGCGTCGTAGACATCCGGCTTGAGACCTAGAACCGCGTCCCGTTCGGGGATCAAAGCCGTCCTGACTGGCACCCACGTCATCGGGCGGATGATATCAAGCCCCTCGCGACACCTCCAAGGCTTCTTAAGTGGAAAGCCGCACGCTACAACGACTCACAACTCCTCGAACACGGCGACACTCAGCCCACGAAGGAGCGGACAATTCGGGAGTATCCTCATGTTCGCCCTGGTAGAGGAAAGAGATGCGGTTCAAGACAAGAACTCTTGCGATTGTGGCAGCTGCCGCTGCGATGGCGGTTGGCGGCGTCTGGTGGATCCGCAGCCGGGAGCCCCAGCCACGAGCACCAGAGCCTCAGAGCGCACGCTCGTCCATCCTCCCGCCAGGTCCGCCATCCACCTTCTTGAGGCCCCGGGCTATTGGCGACCCTCTCCGCGGAGACGAACGACCGCGAATTGCGAATGTGGCTATCATCGATCTCGATCGGGACCGCCTTGCCGACGTTCTGGTATGTGATGCCCTTCGCAATCGCGTGACCTGGATCCGCCAGTTTCCAAGAGGGGCTTACAGCGAGGTTCCTCTTGCGGGCGTCATTGCGGCACCCGCACACGTGGAGGCGATTGATTTCGATGCCGACGGCGACCTCGACTTAGTGGTCGGTGCGCTTGGGGTCCTGATGCCCAGCAACAATCGGACGGGCTCGGTCGTCATTCTCGAGAATGACGGCCGTCAGAACTTCACTCCACACGTCGTCATAGACCAGACGGCCCGTGTGGCCGACGTTCGCGCCGGCGACCTCGACGGTGACGGCGATCTCGACCTGGCCGTGGCCGGATTCGGTTACGACGATGGTGAAACCAGCTGGCTGGAAAATCTGGGCGGCTGGAAGTTCAACCAGCACGTGTTGCAGCGACTCTCTGGACCCATCAATGCGATCGTCACGCAGCTGAACGGCGATCAGTTCCCCGACATCGTGTCGCTCGTCAGCCAGGAGTGGGAAGAGATTTGGGCTTTTTCAAACGATGGGCGTGGCAACCTCACACCCAAAATGCTGTGGGGATCAACGAATCCGGACTTCGGATCGAGCTGGATTTCGGTGGTTGACCTCGATCGCGACAACGACGTGGACATTATTTACAGTAACGGCGATGCATTCGACTACGCACCGCCCAACAGCCGGCCGTGGCAGGGCGTGCAATGGCTCGAGAACAAAGGCAACCTGGAGTTCGACTACCATCGGATTGCCGACTTGCAAGGCGCATCGAGCCCGCAGGCGGCAGACCTCGACGGAGATAACGATCTGGATGTTGTCGTCGTAACGGCCAACAACGACTGGGACAATCCGCAGGCACCCAGCATTGTCTGGCTCGAGAACAACGGCCGGATGCAGTTTTCCATGCGCGCGATCGGCAATTCTCCGACACACCTGATTACGTTGGCGATAGGAGATCTGGACGGGAATGGCCGGCCGGATCTGGTGACCGGCGGGATGCACATCAGCCGTCCGTACGATCGCCTCGGCCGCATCACCGCGTGGAGCAGCAATGGGCCGGACGCGGCGCGATGATCGCCCGCCAGCCACTCGAGTACGCGGAATCTCGTACCGAGTTCTGGGAATTGCCGTCCTCATCGGCATCCTTCTGTACATCGGCATCTCGCAAGTAAGAGAGCGGATGCTGGGGTCGCGTGTGCCAGACCCGCCTGAACTGGGCGAACGCCAAAAGGTCATCGCGGATCATCTGCGCGGTGCATTTCTCGTCGCCAGGGAGGACCCGGCCTCTGGCACAGCCGTGGGTGCCCTCTGCGTCGCGTATCATGCGGACATGTTTTACGACCAGGCCGAACGGTGCTACCGCCTGGCCGAAGAACTGAACCCTCCCGATTGGCGCTGGACGTACTATCGCGCGCTGATTCAGAACGAGCGGGGTAGCGGCAACGCAGTGGCCCAAACCCTCCGTCGTGTGGTCGCGGAGGCGCCAGATTTCAGCCCCGCCTGGTGGCGGCTTGGGGAAGCGGAGTTCAAGGAAGGCCGTTACGACGCCGCGGAAGAGGCCTGGCGACAGGCACTGACCTTGCGTGAGCCGGATCGCGCATCGGCCGAATCGGTTGCCCACCATGCCGAGGTTCCGCTTTCGGTGTATGCGTCATTTGGTCTCGCAAGAGTAGCCCTCGTTCGCAACGATCCGCACATGGCACGTGACGTTCTCGAGCCGGTGGTCAAGTCAGCCCCCCGATTCGGATCCGGATTCCGCCTGCTGGCTGAAGCCTACCAACGGCTCGACCTTCCTGCCGATGCCGACAAGGCGAGATATCACGCCAACCGTTTGCCACCGTACGCCCCGTACGCGGACCCACTCGTGTCGGCGCTCGCCAGAGAATCGAGGAACAGCACCTTCTTGCTGAGACAAGCCTCCGAGGCAGACCTTGCCGTGAACGCACAATGGAGTGAGTACCTGACGCGAAGAGCACTGGAATTCGACCCGGATAACCCGGATGTTCTTTCCAAGCTGGGGCGAGTCCTGCGCACGCTGGGACGCAACGAGGAAGCACTCGAATTCCTGCGGCGGTATCACGAAAAGGTTCCAGGTGATTTTCAAGGACTTGCGCAAATCGGCAGCTGCCTCAGCGATCTTGGACGATACGGCGAGGCCGAACCATTTCTGCGTCGCGCACTCGAGGGTGGAGACGACGCCCTCACGCACTACAACCTGGGAACGCTGCTGGCACGGACCGATCGCCTGGATGAGGCGGTCGGCGAATACGAGCGAGCGCTTAACGGTGATGCGTCTGACGTCAACGCCCGTGGAAACCTGGCGGTTGTCCTGGTCCGACAGGGGAAGCTGGAGCGTGCAGCCCGGGAGCTGACACGCATACTCGACATCGATCCTGAAAATGCCGCCGCCCACACCAATCTTGGGCTGGTTCTCACCGAGCAAGGGCAGCTTGACCGGGCTGCGGTTCAGTTTCGGGAGGCGTTGCGTATCGATCCCAACCAGCAACAAGCCTCAGAAGCGCTCAAGACGCTGGCGCGTTGACGAAGCTGTGCGGGTAGAATACCCGGCATGTTGAAGACTTCTACTCTCCTCGAACGTGCGCAAGAGGTTGGGACGCTCGCTGACAAGCATTCCGACTGGGGTGATAAACACGGCCAACTGGCAGAGCCGGTTGTGGAGGCACTCCATCGTGACGGCCTTTTCGGAATGTGGGTGCCGCGGACGATTCGCGGCGGTGCCGAACTCGACCCGGTTTCGTCACTGCAGGTTCTCGAACGGTTGGCGTACGGGGATCCCTCCACAGGCTGGGTTCTGATGGCGGCCGCACTTGCAATTGGAACAGGCGCCGCGTTCCTCGGGGACGACGCCGTTGCTCAGCTCTTTGGCGGTGACCGTCTGCCGGTCATCGTGGGACAGGGTACCCGCCCGGGCACAGGCGTTCCACATGACGGTGGCTTTCTGCTCAGTGGCTCTTGGAGCTTCGCGTCCGGAATCAAACACGCGACGCACATTCATACGCTTGGGGTGATTCAGGGAACGAACGAACCACGGATTTTCGTCCTTCCGCTTAAACAGGCCACGCTCGTCGACAACTGGGACGTGATGGGGCTCCGCGCCACCGGGAGTATCGACTACAAGATTGACTCGGTGTTCGTGCCAGAGGAGTACACGCACCCTGCGCTCACGGAGACTCCCAAGCGCGGCGGCGGATTGTACGCGATTGGTGTGATCGGCTTCGCTGCCATGTGTCATTCCGGCTGGGCTTGCGGCATTGCTCGCCGGATGCTCGACGAGCTCAGTCGGAGCGTCCGCACAAAGGGGGGGCGCGGCGGGAATCAAGCAACCAGTGAAAGCTTTCAGGAGGGCTACGCCAAGGCGGAAGCGGCCTACCGATCAGCGCGCGCGCTCGTGCACGAGGCCTGGGGCGATGTGGCAAAGAACGTCGAGCGCGGAGAGCCGCTTTCGGTTGGACAGCACACGCTCATCCGCCTGGCCATGACGCACGTGACGTGGGCAGCCCACGAAGTTGCAATGTTCGTCTACAAGTCGGCGGGAACGAGCGGTCTACGCGCCGGCACGATCCAACGCCTGTTTCGAGACATGCACGCCGGCACTCAGCACATCATTGCTTCTCCGCCGGTCTATCAGGCGCTCGGACGACAGCTTGCCGGACTGGCCGACGGCCAGCGGTGGTACTTCCTGAGTCTCGCGCCCTGACGTCGTGGGAACGAGACCGTCGTGTGGCTACTTGCCGACCAGGTGCTCCAACGACCTGTTGTTCTCGTTGCAGACGAATTCGATCAGCTCGCCGTCGAGCACGATTCGGTGATTCACCCGCACGGAGAACGGCCTGGTGTACGCCTTGGGGTCGTCGATCGTGACGTCAATCTGCAGAGTCCCATAATTCAGGCGTCTGAATCGCTCGGTCATTTTCGCGGCGTCGGTCTGGGGGCTGCCGCGGATGTCGAGCCATCCTTCATCTCGAAATGAGGAGGTTTCGACAACCAGCGTGTCTCCGTCCCACTTCCCCACCGAATAACCAAACCACCACGGTTGCGGATCGTTGTCGGGGAGGGATCGCCCGTCGGTGAAAATCTGCCGAACCCCCGCGTTGCCCTCGTACAGAATGACGATGAGCGTCGGCGTTTGAATGATTTTGCGTGGCTGCGGATGCTCGTGAAACTGCATCAGCCCCATGGGAAGGCAGTGCGCGTCGGGATTGTCCTTGCTGTTCCAGTCGCTTCGCTCTTTGAGAAGCGCCGCCGCCCACGGCTGTAACGGCAGCCCTTCCTTGAACCCCGCACCAATGTCAAAAAACGTCGATGCGGGTGGTTCGCCGGGAGGCGATACCGGAGGTTGGGCGATCCGCCCGCGATGGAACCAGGCATTCTCCCAGATGCCCGTCAAATCGGGCTTTCCGTCGAGAGTCCTGGGCACAGGCGCTTCGAGGTTTGGCGTCCCATCGGCGTTTCGTGGAACCCCCGGCGTGGGACGCGGCGGCCACTGTGCGATCACCGTGGCCGAGCAAGCCAGGACGACCATCAACGCAAGTGCGTGAGTCAACAGACCGAATCGCGATTCAGTCATCGTTCACTCAGTTGGCTCGATCCGCAACAACGCCCCATCGTCTTCATCGGTGAGGACGTACAGCAATCCGTCCGGTCCCTGGCGCACGTCGCGAATGCGCTGGTGCAGTTCGGTGAGCAGGGTTTCGCGACGGAGTTCCTCGAGTTTGTCGTTCAGGACGACGCGTTCGAGTCCGCCCGTACGCGGCACCTCGCCGCGACGCGCACTGCCAACGAACAGGTTCCCTTTCCAGGCAGGAAATCGGCCACCGGTGTAGAACGTCAACCCGGTCGGGGCAATCGACGGGAGCCAGACGACCAGAGGCTGCTCAATCCCTTCGCCAATCGGCGTCGCCGACAGACGCGGACCCTGATAGTCGCGACCGAAGGTAAACGTCGGCCAGCCATAGTTCCGCCCAGGCAGGATCACGTTGATCTCGTCCCCGCCATTCGGTCCGTGCTCGGCGGTCAGTACGGTTCCAGTGGCGGCGTGGATGGTAAGACCGAGCTGATCGCGGTGTCCGTACGAGAAGATCTCCGGACGCGCTTTTGCCTGCTTCGCGAATGGATTGTCAGTGGGGACGCCACCGTCGTCGCGGAGGCGCAGGACCTTCCCGTACACGTTGTCCAGCTTCTGGGCCTGGTCGCCGAAGGGGGCACCGGTAGTGATATAGAGGAAGCCGCCGGGTCCAAAGACAACGCGTGAGCCGCTGCCGCCAAGAATCCACTCGCCGACGAACAGTTCTTGAATGTTGGTGAGCGAGCGGCCGTCGAACCGGCCGCGTGCGAGCGTGACTGCGGTGTAACGCTGCGGCGGCTTCGGACCCGGCTCGCCGGCCTTGTTGTAAGTGAAGTACACGAGCCCGTTAGTCGCGAACTCAGGATGGAGGACGACCTCGTGAACTCCGCCGCCGCGAAAGGCTGGAGTCTCGGGCAGGCCGCTGATCGGTTGTGCGACAAGCAGCGCGCCCTCGCCCTTGCCGGTCGCGTTTCGAACGAGTCGTAGACTTGCGCCGCGTTCCGTGACGAGCGCGTCGCCGTTGGGCAAGAACGCGAGACTGAACGGGTGCGCGAGCCCTCGCGCGACCACCACAACGCGGATCTTGTGCTGCTCGGCCGTGTCGAAGGTGTACGGCTCGCTGCCGATCACAACTGGAGCAATCCCGATTTGCGGCTGACCCTGCTGGGCGAACACGATCGCGGATGAGATCGCGGATGCGCATAACGCGACCGCGAGGAGTCCCCTTGGACGCAGGTTCGACAACATCATGACTGGGCTGGTCTCCTAATATGGAAGCTAGCCGCCCCGCCGCTCCCGTCGTCGAGATGGGAGGCGAGGCGCAACCGGGTGACGCCCGACGCTATCATGGGGGAGTTTCGGCAGCAACCTGGTGGGCGAATCCTGTCGACGACGCGGATGAACGCAGATTTTAGGACATCCCACGGGACCCGGATGAACGCAGATTTTGCGGATCTCTCACGGGACGCGGATCAACGCGGATTGCACTAAACATTTCCCCGTAGGTACTATCCTCACCACATGCCAAGGGCCAAACAGTTCTCCCCAGGCGTCATCGACTACGACGACCGCATATCGACCAGCTACCTGTCTGGACGAGCGCTCTCGGCGGAGGCCGCGAAGACATGGTCCGCCGTGCTCGGGCCATTCATTCAAGGTAAGGGATGCGCCAGGATGCTCGATCTTGGCGCTGGGACGGGCCGATTCTCCGATCTGTTTGCTCGGTCCTTCGAGGCCAAGGTCGTAGGCGTGGAGCCCTCGATCGCGATGCTCGCTATGGCGATGCGGGACCACACGCGGCGGAACCTCGCGTATGTGGTCGGCACCGCCGAGCGCATCCCCCTCCAGGACGACAGCTGTGACCTCGGGTGGTTGTCGCACGTCTGGCATCACATTCGGGATCGCCAGGCTTGTGCCCGCGAGTTGGGCCGGGTTGTGCGTCGAGGCGGCGTCGTACTCGTGAGAGGGACATTCGGCGATCGACTCGACGGGTTTCCGACGTTGTTTCAGTTTTGGCCGACAGCCCGGGCTATTTGCGCGCAGCTCCCGACAATCAGCGAAACACGACTTGTCTTCGAGGCAAGCGGGTTTCAGCTGACCGAGCATCGACGAGTTCAGCAAGAAACCTCCGCCAGTCTCAGCGAGTTCGCCAAGCGAACGCAATCGCGCGCCGACACAGCTCTGATCCTGATTTCAGACTCTGAATTTCAAGAAGGGCAGGCCGCGATTGAAGCCGCGACTGCTGTCGAGCGCGTGCCGGTGCCTGTTACGGAAGTTATCGAGCTGTTGGTGTTTCGCGAGGCCGAACTCCAAGTCGCTGAGTGACACTATGATCCAAATTCTGGTCTACGCCGACTCCCTGACATGGGGCATCATTCCCAGTACGCGACAACGTCTGCCTTTCGCTGCACGATGGCCCGGGGTTCTTGAAGCCGAACTCTCCCAAGCCGGTTATTCCGTGCGTGTTATCGAGGATTGCCTGAATGGTCGGCGAACGGTCTGGGACGATCCATACAAGCCAGGTCGCGGAAGCCAGTGGCCTCCCGGGCATTCGGGTGGTGCCTCGCGCACCTTCTACAAATGGCCCGTCCAAAGCAAACTCGGCCGTCGGATCATTCCAGTTGCGAATGTCTGTCATGTATGCCCAGGCAAACGACACTGGCACGCCGACTTCGACGGAACATTGACATTCCCAGGCTGGTACGATGCTCATGTTGATTCCTTCGCGGGGTTCGCACCCCCGACAACCACGCCCGCCCGCTGCACTATACTGATCACGCTCGGAGGAGGTACCGTGGCATGAAGATTTCGCATTCGCGTTCCCGGTCGCCCAAACAAGGTCGTCACCTCGGCTGGTCCGGCGCGTTGCTGGCGGCCGTCATTGCGGCGACGGTCGGGACCAGCGTCGGATCTGGTCAGCAGAGCGTCCCGTTTGAAAACTCGATCCCGGTCGCCCCTCGCGGGCTCGCGGCTCGGCCGCTGCCCCACAAGCCGATTGAGATCGATACGGCCGAAGGACAGAAGATCCGCGTCGTCGTCGTGACCAAGGCGCTCTCGTTCCCGTGGAGTTTCGTATTTCTCCCGGACGGCAGCATGCTGATCACGGAACGCTTCGGCAAGCTGCGGATCATTCGCAACGGCGTGCTCGATCCGAACCCCGTTGCGGGAGCGCCTGCGTCGTTTGCGACGGGTGAATCTGGGTTGCCGGGCGCCGTTCATGGCCTCATGGACATCGCGCTCCATCCCAAGTTCGCCGAGAACCGCTTTGTCTACCTGACCTACACCAAGCCGCTCGACGAGAAAACGCGGACGGTCGCGATCGCACGGGGGCGCTGGGATGGCCGAGCCCTCACCGAGGTCCGCGACATTTTTGTGGCCGAGCGGGCTGGCACGTCGCGCATCGCGTTCGGACGCGACGGAACGCTTTTCATGACCACCACAGGGCCGGATCCTCAGGATCCCAATACTCAGGGGGGAAAAGTCCTCAGACTTCTCGACGATGGAAGCATTCCGAAAGACAACCCGTTTGTCGGACGCCCCGGCCATAAACCCGAGGTGTACTCGCTGGGTCACCGCAGCGCCCTCGGTCTGGCGCTGCATCCAGGAACCGGCGAGATGTGGCAGAACGAGAACGGTCCGAATGGGGGCGACGAAATCAACATCCTCAAGCCCGGCCGCAACTACGGGTGGCCGGTTGTCAGCTACGGACGCCGGTACGAGGGACCATGGCAGGCCAACAAGAGCCCTGGGCACGATGGCTTCGAGGGGCCGCTCGTGTACTGGATGCCCTCAATCGCCGTTTCAGGTATGACCTTCTACACGGGTGACCGATTCCCCAAGTGGAAGGGTGATGTGTTCGTCGGCGCGCTGCGGACGGGCGAAATCCCTGGAACGGGACATCTCGAACGCATTTTGTTCAACGAAAAGATGGAAGAACTGCGTCGCGAGACCCTGCTCACCGAGTTGCGGCAACGGATCCGCGATGTCCGACAGGGCCCCGACGGGTTGCTCTATCTGGTGACCGATGAAAAAGAAGGCGCAGTGCTGCGAATTGAACCAGCCTCGTAGAACACAGTACGTAGGGCGGGGCTTCAGCCCCGCCCTGATCGCCGGACCTGAAGGTCCGGCCTACGTACTCCAGCTTGCCCTCAGAACGTAAACTCGCCGCTGATTCTCGCGAAGCGCCCGGATCGTTCGGATCGTTCGGATCGTTCGGATCGTTCAGATCATTGGATCAATAGTGTTGGCGATCCAAACGATTGGAAGTTGCGTCATCAGTGAGTTGGGCGAGAAATGCGTTCTCCGGCGCGAGATCCACTGAGGGCGTATCGAAGGCCAAGGTTTCCTTCGTGGCAGGCGTACTCGTACATCCCGTAGTCCGCCATCCGAGTCAACGGGAAGGCAACGGTCCATGGCATCGTCCATGTCTGCGGAT
>DATBJG010000251.1:0-7032 GCA_036556585.1 Vicinamibacterales bacterium | reverse complement strand
TCACCTGAGGGACATAGACTTGTCCGATTTCGAGAGAAGAGGTGTGCTCGATATCGAGACGAGGGCAGTAGCCGAGTTGAACGGCCTGACGGGTCAACGAAAACGCGCCAGAAATCAACGCTTGCGAAGCAATGATGGCCGCGGCTGTTGCGAGAGCGACGAGAGGGAACAACGCCCAGTCCGGTGCCAGCAGAAAAAATGGCTGTTCGGCAGCGCTCGGGTCAGTCAGCAGCAGCGCACCTTGGCCGAAATAGTTGAGGACCAGCGCCGGGAGTACCAGGGCGAACCAGGCCACCCGAATCGGCCGCTTTCCAAAGTGCCCCATGTCGGCGTAGAGCGCTTCGCCGCCCGTCACGACCAGAAACACGGCACCGAGCACGGCAAACCCGTGCCAGCCATGCTCGCGGAAAAACGTGATGGCGTGACGCGGATCGACCGCCGTCAAGACGAGCGGATTGTGCAGCAGATAGTTGACGCCCAAAGTTGCAATCGCCAAAAACCAGGCAACCATGACGGGGCCGAAGAGTCTCCCCACCCGATGGGTTCCGTGTTTCTGAATTGCGAAAATTGCCACCAGAATGCCGACGGCCAGGGGAACGACGTACGGCTCGAAGAAGGGCGTGGCGACCTTCAGCCCCTCAACGGCTCCCAGCACGGTGATGGCCGGCGTGATCATCCCGTCGCCGTACAACAGCGATGCGCCGAAGATCCCCATGAGGATGAAGCCTGGCCACTCGGATCCGTTTCCAATGCCGCGCGGAAGCAGCGCGGTCAGCGCCAGGATGCCACCTTCGCCGCGATTGTCGGCTCTCATCACGACGACGATGTACTTCACCGAAATGACCAGCAGCAGCGAATAGATGATGAGTGAGAGCACGCCAAGAACGTTGGCAGGCGTCGGCGGGACAGAATGCGAACCAAAAAAGCATTCGCGCATCGCGTACAGCGGGCTCGTCCCGATATCGCCATACACGACGCCGATTGCAGTGAGAGTGAGCGGAAGCAGCCGTCTAGAATGTGTGTCGTCGGTAGGCAGGAGACCCCCAATCCGCCGACGGGGTTAGCTGACGGGCTCGAGGTTGGAAGTCCTCTACCAGAAGGTCTCTGGATGCGCCCCGCACGATGGGTCCCCCGCGACGCCAGCAGGCGTCTTTGACGTTCGTTGGTTCATCCCGTTGATACCGCACTCGGCAGAAAATTGCCATAAGAATCAGCCAAGAGGGGAAATTGTTCGTGCTGCCCTGATAATGGGGGCGCACCAATGAGAACCCCTCACGGGTTTTCGGACGAGTGGCCGAATGTCTGCCGCCTTGCGGCTCTATCGGCCAGCCTCCTGATATTCCTGACCCCACTCTGGTCCCGAACAGCGCACTACTCGCCTTCCTATCCAGTTCTCACAATCATCTTTGCCGTCACGATCGGCGCCATCGTGTTCGTGTGGGGGAGCACCTCCGTCACTCGACCGAACGAGGCGAACTCGCATCACATCATCGCAATTGCGGCAGCCGTGGTGTCGGGCGCACTTCTCTTGTATTTCGCGCAGCGCTGGGTCGACGCGATGCTCTGGAATGCGTATCGCGCAGACATGCTCATCATCATCCGGGAAGCCACGCAGCGGTTCCTGGAGGGCCAGAATCCGTACGTCACCTACCGCAATACCTACGATGCGCCGTGGAATTTCGTCCTGTCTTATGGCCCCCTGCTCTGGGGACCGTACATCGCGGCGCAATTACTTCAGACAGACCTGCGCGTCGTGACAATCGTTGGGGAGTTGTTCGTGCCGATTTGCTGCGGCATTGCAGCCACGGTGGAAGCGGCTCGCGGGCGCACGTTTTCCGCGGGTGCATGGAGCGTTCTCCTGCTGTGTGTCCTCCTCAGTCTGGATGTTCCCGACTACACGCTAATGGGTCACACTCCAGTCTACTGGCCCCTGTTGCCGCTTTTTGCGGCCCTGGTGACCCGACGTCGGTGGCTTTGGGCGGCTTTCGCGCTTGGCCTCCTTGTCGTGGCCCGCAGCACGATGGTGGCACTCGTTCCGATCTTGCTGATCGCGATGTGGGCCGCAAATCGACGAGACGCACTCCTGGGGTTCGTCATAATTTGCGCCACCGTTCTCTTGCTGTTGTCGCCCTTTCTCATGTGGGATGCCTATGCTGTGTGGGACGGCATGGTGACCACCTATCCCCGGGTCATGAAAGAAGTGGTTTGGACTTCAACCGGAACCGGTGCGACCGATACGCTGGGATTGACGGGCTGGCTCCTCGCTCATCGTTTCGAGCGCTTCATTGAGCCCAGCCAGTTGATCGCCATGCCAATTGTGTACGGCCTCGCATGGATCCCGACTCTGCGCGGAGCACGGCCACTGCCCTGGATGGGACTGTCATTGCTCGTATTCAGCATGACGTCGCTGTGGCCGGTCTTCTACATCTACTATGACGTCTTGCTGCTGTTGGTCTCGGCAGCACTTGCAGAAACGCTCGACTCTCGCCTCGGACTGAAATCGTGGGCGCTGACGCTTGCCGTTTCGGTCGTGCTAGTCGCAGCGCTCCTCTACTTCACGGCGCTGCCGAACCCGGAATTTTCAGCGGGTTCGAGGATGGCAGCCACAGCCTTCCGGCACGGCCCTTCAGCAATCGCGTTGCCGCGTCGTTCAATCTCCGCAGCAGATGTCGTCATCCGGTACCAGACTCGTCAATCCGTCGACGAGGATGACGCACTTGTAACGGCGTACCTCAACGGCAAACCCCTCTGGACCGCTCGCCTGCTCGACAACCCCCCAGAGATACGATTTGTGGCGCCGACAGCCGCGTGGCGTATCGGTCACAACCGGTTAGAGGTCAGAGCGGCAAGTCCCGATTCGAAGTCCCCGCCGCTGGTGGTTACCAGCGTGGCTGTCCTTCCGCGTCGCTAGAGCTGCCACCTCAAAACTTCCAGCTCGCGTGGGACCCGATGCGCACTGCGCTGAGCGTTCCGGCTGGGACAATGTAGCGATCGAGGTGTGGTTCCTCGTCGAATAGCTGCCGCGAACGAATGTCGAGGCCCAACCGAAGACGTCTTGTGACGCGTAAGTCGAAGCCCGCTCCAACGGAGAGCGCGAGAGCCTTCTTCGAGCGTGTGAACTCGGAGGGCACAACAGTGTTCACCGTATAACGCTGGCGTAGGTGACCGAACCCAACACCTGCCAGCACGTAAGGATGAAAACGTTCCCAGTCAGTTGGCTCAACAACGAGATGAGGAATGAGCGACAGGGTCCGTCCCTTCACGGGCACCTGGCCGCCGAAAACGCACACCAGAGGAGGCGGACAAAGATCGAGGATGAACTCGAGATTCTTCGAGTACGCGAGTTCGAACTCCACGCCGACTCGCCGTGCCGGCCAGTAACTCAGGGCAAGGCCAAAAGAAGGTGCGGTCCCGCCATCTCCAAGTGACCAGCCTGCGGTTCCCGATGCCCGGCCGCGCGACGGGTTGGGGGCCTGCGCCCAAAGCGAAGGGATCGCCTGGAGCACACAGATGCAGATCACGACACTAAGTTGAGCGGCAGGCGGAAACGTGGACGCCTTCATGACGGATTCCCCTAAAGTGCCATTGATATGGCGCTTTCGGGCTATTTCCGGGCTGGCGCCATCGGTCTATCGTAAGTCCGACTTGACAGGTCGGAATTCGGGGCGGTAGGCTATGCCTTTCTTGAGACTGAGTCTCATTATCGATCTTCTTGCTTTTCCTTTTTTGTTCCGTGTTCTGCCGCGCGCCAGCGCACACCACGCACAGGGAGTTTAAAACAATGCCCCGCTCGTTCGTCGCTCGCACGTCGGTTCTGATCCTCATTCTCGCGTTCGCGTCCTCCTTGCACGCGGCATCCCAGGCATCTCCGCAACCCAGCCTCATCAGCGGCACCGTTGTTGATGCCTCAGGCGCCAGTATTCCGGGTGCCACGGTTGTGTTGCGTGTGGGCACGGTCAAGCGTGAGACGGTTACGGACCTGGCCGGGCGCTTTGCGTTTGACGGCGTACCGCCAGGGAGTGCGGTCGTCTCCGTCATGATCGAGAAATTTGCTCCTGCTTCGATTGATGTGACCCCCTCACGAGCGGCATTTCGGGTGGTCCTGCAGCCGGAAACGGTCTCGGAAACCGTGACGGTCGTCGGCTCCCAGCTGATCGTGCCGCGCGTGACCACGGCCACCAAGACAGACACACCCCTTCGCGACGTTCCCCAGTCGATCAGCATCGTCACCAAGGAACTCATCGCTGAACAGCGGATGCAAAGCATGGCCGATGTCGTGCGTTACATGCCCGGAGTCGGGATGGCGCAGGGCGAGGGCAATCGCGATACGCCAATTCTCCGGGGAAACGCGTCGACGTCAGACTTCTTCGTCGACGGAATTCGAGATGACATGCAATATTTCCGCGATCTCTACAATGTCGACCGCGTCGAGGCCCTGAAAGGACCGAACGCAATGATGTTTGGACGCGGCGGCGTCGGTGGTGTCATCAACCGGGTCAGCCGTCAGGCGGAATGGCGGCCGTCACGTGAAGTCAACCTCCAGTTCGGCTCCTGGAACAATCGGCGCCTCACGGCCGACCTTGGACGAGGATTCAACGAAAAGATTGCCGCGCGCTTCACGACGGTTTACGAAAACTCAGATTCCTACCGCGCCGGCGTCGGTCTCGAACGATATGGCGTCAACCCCACTGTGGCGTTCGCCCTCGGAGCCAACACCACTCTGCGCGCAGGCTACGAATACTTCCACGACAAGCGGACAGCAGACCGCGGTATCTCATCATTCAACGGCCGACCTGTCGTGACCGATCCATCGACCTTCTTCGGCGATCCTGATGAGAGCCACTCTGACGCGACCATCAACGTGTTCAGTTCGGTTCTCGAGCACCAGTTTGGAAACGGGATCACCCTGCGCAATCGCATCAGCTACGGAGATTACGACAAGTTCTATCAGAACGTGTTTCCGGGTGCGGTCAACGCGTCTGGCACCGGCGTGAGTCTTTCGGCCTATAACAACGCAACTCAACGCGGGAACCTCTTCAACCAAACCGACGTCATCGTCTCGCGACGTACCGGACGAATTGACCACACGTTCCTCGCGGGCGCCGAACTGGGCAGGCAACTGACGGACAATTTCCGCAATACCGGCTTTTTCACGACACTCGGACCCGCTGTGACGACGGTCTCCGTCCCGCTCGCCAATCCGGTCACGTCATTGCCCCTCGCCTTCCGCCAGGGCGGCACGGACGCGGACAACCATGGAGTGGCAACCGTCGCGGCTGTTTACGCGCAAGACCAGGTTTCCTTTGGACAGCACGTTCAAGCCGTGGTTGGCTTGCGATTCGAAAGCTTCAACGTGGATTTTCGCAACAACCGTACCGCTTCTGATTTCTCCAGCAGCGACGAACTGGTCTCCCCTCGCATGGGTCTCATCTACAAACCCACGCAGCCTGTCTCGATTTACGGAAGCTACAGCCTGTCGTATCTCCCACGCGCTGGTGAACAGCTGGGATCGCTGTCATTGTCGAACCAGGCGCTGGACCCGGAAGAGTTCCGTAACTACGAAATCGGAGCCAAGTGGGATCTCGCGCCGTCATTGGCGTTCACAGCTGCTCTCTATCGCCTGGATCGCGGCAATGTCGTCGTGCCTGATCCGGTCGATCCCACACTCTCCATTCTGGTGGATGGGCAACGGACCAAGGGCCTCGAGCTCGGCCTTGGCGGAAGGCTGACGAGCGGCTGGAGCCTGATCGGCGGCTATGCATATCAGGATGGTGAAATCACGCGGTCGATTTCCGCAACGGCCCAGGCAGGTGCATCGCTCGCGCAGTTACCGAAGCATTCGTTTTCGCTCTGGAACAAGTACGAACTTTCATCGCAGTGGGGCGTGGGACTGGGGCTGATTCACCGTGGCGACGTTTTTACGTCGACGGATAACACTGTGATCCTGCCCAGCTTTTTCCGTGTGGACGCTGGCGTCTTCTTCAACCTCAATGCGACGTTCCAAGCGCAGCTGAACGTGGAGAATCTGTTCGATGAGGACTACTACAGCTCGGCACACAGCAACACCAACATCACGCCAGGCTCGCCCCGCGCTTTTCGTGTTGCGTTGAACACACGTTTCTAGCAGCCCGTGGTGAAAGGCTCACGAACGGGCCCGTCCGTCATTGAGGTGGTCGACCCGTCTCGCGGAACTGGATCACATTCCCCTCCGGGTCCAACGCGTCGCACACCAGGCTACCGTTGAAGGACCATTCCTTCTCGCGCGGTTCCATCGCACCACCATGCGCGTGCGCCATGCTTCGAACGCTCGCGAGACTGTGAACGAAGAAGACTGGTTTAAAGGATGCCGTTGCACGCCGAACAGGTGGCTCTGCAAGCTCGGTCGTCATGGGCCAGTGGTGCGGGATCCGATGTACGACCAACTGGAATCCTGATGATTCCAGTAGGATGTGATCGTCATCTCGATTGGCTTCGCTGAGACCGAGCACGTTGGAATAGAACGTAGCCACCTGGTCCAGCCTTCTGGCGAAGAGCACTGCGCCTGTCCGTGATTCGTAGCTCACGTTATCCTCGCAAGAGTCACGCGACCGTGATCGACACCAGCGGCCTCGGAATTTGAGATCGACACGCTCGATCCTGCGTACTACACTGTCGCCGATGGCGATGGGCAAACGACGGCGACACTCGAAGCAGACCTCGATGTGGGTGACGACTCAGGACCTGCCGCACAGTGCGGCCCATCCGTTCTACGCGCGATTGAATCAGATTCTCGACCAGCACGACTTCGACCGGTACGTCGAAGGGCTGTGCGAGCGATTCTACGCCGACGACGGTCGCCCAGGGTTGCCGCCCGGACGGTACTTCCGGCTGTTGCTGATCGGGTATTTCGAAGGGTTGGATGCCGAGCGCGCGATCGCGTGGCGGGCAGCCGATTCGTTTGCCCTGCGCGAGTTTCTCGGCTTGGTGTTGCCGGAGGCGCCGCCCGACCATTCGACGATTTCCCGCACCCGGCGCTTGATCGACGTCGAAACG
>DATBJG010000250.1:0-2845 GCA_036556585.1 Vicinamibacterales bacterium | reverse complement strand
AGCAGGGTGTCGTGCGGCAGTGGGCGGTGTCCATTGGAGCACGACGCACCGCGCATCCGGAAATGACGTCAGCTCAGTTGCGGACTGGCGCAGACAAGTCCTCCCCGACCGGACTACTGCGAAACGGAAGGAGTAGCGCACAAGTCGAACTGGTGATAGAAAAGCCTGGCCACCGCGTCCAGTTTCCGGGAGGAGGCAGCATGAAGGCATTGCGAAGGCGCGACAAAATGGCCGTCGTCTTTGGTTTCGTCAGTCTTGGTATCATTATTAGTGCTTCAGCAGCTGTAGCCGAGCAGAGCGCAACGGGTCGCGGACAGGCTGCACCACCGACCACACCGGCCACACGGCCGCCACTCCTGTTCAAGGAAGAGTGGAAACTCCCGCCGCATGTTGGCCAGCCCAATGACGAGAACATGCGTTTCACACCGGCGGTGGTGACCAACTCGAATCTCGAGGGCCGGCTCTATGGTCCGGACTCGTCAGTCGTCAGGGCGGCGGAGCACGAAGGGCGGATCGATTTGTGGACCGGCATGGCCACCTCACCTGTGGCGATCACGTTGAGAGACAAACGCAACTACCTGGATCTCACCGGATTGGCGCGGCTGCGCTGGATGGTGCGCACCAACGCCATTCACACCCTGTACCCTGTCGTCAAACTCGCGGACGGGACGTTCATCGCAGGGGATCGGGCAATCACGACAGGCGGTGAGTTCCTCGAGGTCGAAGTCGCATTCGGCGGCATGCGGTGGTATCGGCTGGACCCGGCGAAAGTTGTTGTGATGACCGAAGTGAAGAATCCCGATCTTGGCAAGGTCGACGAGGTTGGACTGGCGACCCTTGCGCCAGGGGGTGGCCATGGCATCGCCGGATCGGCAAACCTGTCGACGGTTGAGCTGTTCGCGAAGGCCGTACCTCGCTAGAAGGAGAAGTTGACACGCTCATGAAGTCGACTATCCGGTCATTCGATCTTGCGCATCTCGCGCACGTCGAGCTGCTTTCCCCGAAGCCTGACGAGAGCCTCCGGTTTTTCACCGAAGTGATGGGCATGACCGAGAGTGGCCGGCGGGGCGGTTCGGTCTACTTACGCGGCTGGGACGATTACGAACACCACACGCTCAAACTGACCGCGTCGAAAACGGCTGGCATGGGTCACATGGCCTTTCGGACGACAAGCCCGGAGGCGTTGGAACACCGTGCAGCGATCATCGAGGCTACTGGACTCGGCGCTGGATGGACCGATGGCGATCTCGGGCACGGCCGCACCTACAGATTCAAAACGACCGACGGTCATAACATGGAGATCTATTACGAGACCGAATGGTACGAGCCCCCACCAGCCCTGAAACCTTCACTCAAGAATCAGGCGCAGCGCTTCCCCGCTCGGGGCGTCAATGTTCGCCGTCTTGACCATCTGAACCTCCTCGCGGCAGACGTGCCGACCTTGAGACGGTTTTTCGAAGACGTCCTTGGCATGAGGACGACAGAAATGATCGTACTGGACAATGGGGATGAAGCCGGAGTGTGGCTGACAGCGACCAACAAGAGCTACGATCTGGCTTTCACCGCTGACCACTATCACGCGCGAGGTCGGTTTCATCACATGACCTACGCGGTTGACTGTCGCGAGGACGTGCTTCGAGCAGCCGACATTTTTCTCGACAACGGCGTCCCCATCGAGACCGGCCCGCACAAACACGCGATTCAGCAGACCTTCTTCCTGTACGTGTACGAGCCGGGCGGGAACAGAGTCGAAGTCGCCAACGCGGGTGCGCGACTCCTGCTCGCTCCAGACTGGCCGCCCGTCGTCTGGACCGAAACCGAACGCAAGAAGGGTCAGGCTTGGGGACTGAAAACGATCGAGAGCTTCCACACGTACGGCACGCCGCCGATTGAGCCGGGTTCATGAACCGGGCCGTTCGTTCTTGAGGATCCGTGCGATCGCCAGGATCGTATTCCAGTTGCGAGTGGTCATTGGAACGCCGAACACCTTCTCGAGTCTGTCAAGGTAGCCGATAGCCTTCATCTGACGGCGATGGACGCCAAGAACAAACCGATCTCGGTGAGTAAGAACTCTGAGGCACCACTCGCTTTCGGAGGGCAGATTCAGCGGAACCGGTGCCGAACGCGGTCGCCGTTTTGCCAAAACACTTACGAATTGAACAACGGTTGGCCCTGAAGGGTGTCCCGCGAACGGATCGCCGGCGGCCAGGCGGAGCACGTCACGGCCACTGCAAATCATCACCTCGGCCCCGAACGGCAATCGACGCGTGATTTCTGCACGAAGCTTCATCCGACTGATCGCCCTGCGAACCACGAAAGTGCCTGCCGCACCAACGTTCACGACATCGAAGCGCTTTAATTCCTTCGCCAGAAGGCTTGGACGAAACGTTCTGTGACCACCTACATTGACGCCTTTCAGAAGAACGACCAGTGCCATCGACGTTACCCTCAGTCAGTGGTCTCAATCCTCACTCAGATGATCCCGTCTGTTTTCCAGCGCGCGATGGACTCGCGGTCGAAGTTCAGCTCTTCAAGGATCGCGTGCGTGTGTTGTCCGAGCGCTGGAATACTGCCAGCCCTGGAATCAACCCCCTCCATCCGAACGGGGGGGAGCAGAGCTGGAATCGGTCCGACAGGCGAGTCGATTTCTCGCCAGGCCTGACGCGCCGCTAGTTGTGGATGTTCGAGGAACTCCTGGACCGAATTGATACGCGCGTTTGCAATCTGTGCCCGGTCGAGTCGTTCCAGGACATCACGGCTCGATAACCGGCCGAACACGCGCTCGATGGCAGCATCCATCTCCTTTCGGTGCTGGACGCGATCGTAATTCGACAGATAACGTCGA
>DATBJG010000249.1:0-14540 GCA_036556585.1 Vicinamibacterales bacterium | reverse complement strand
CGGCGTGGTTCCGGCATCGTGCTGCTTAGTGTTCGAAAATGCTTTCGGGGCTCCCGCCCCGCGAGCTGTACCTCGCGCCTTTTGGCGCTCGGCGTGGTTCCGATCGACGACTGACGACCGACGATCGACGACTGACGACTGACGACCGACGACTGACGACTGACGACTGACGACCGACGACTGACGACTGACGACTGACGACTGACGACTAGTATGCCCCAGACCTCCTCACTCCCGCCCGTGTCGAGCGCAACACCTGCCATGCGGCAGTATCTCGAGGCCAAGCACCAATATCGCGATGCCATTCTGCTGTTTCGCATGGGCGACTTCTACGAAATGTTCTACGAGGACGCCCTGGTTGCCGCCCGAACCCTGGAGTTGACGCTCACGTCTCGAGCGAAAGACGGTCAAGGGGGGGCAATCCCGATGTGTGGTGTGCCACACCACGCCGTTGACGGCTATCTCGCTCGTCTGGTCAAGAAGGGATTTCGCGTCGCCATTTGCGATCAGGTCGAAGATCCCCGGAAAGCGAAAGGAATCGTTCGCCGCGAGGTTGTGCGGGTCGTCTCGCCCGGGACCTTTACCGACGCTCAGTACCTCGACGCCCGCGAGCCTGCGTTTCTGATGGCGCTCGCACCGTTTGGCGACTCCGGCCGGCGGGCGATTGGCGTCGCATTATTGGATCTCTCCACGGGAGAATTCAGCGTCGCCGAGTACGCTGGGTCCGAGGGGCTTCAAGCCCTTGGCGACGAGCTGTCGGTGCTTCGCCCCCGCGAGCTCGTCGTTCCCGCCGGGTTTGACACCAGCACCTTGACGCGCGACAGCGGCATCCCCGTCACCAGTGTCGACGGCTGGATGTTCGAACCCGAGGCGGCACGGCGCACGCTGCTGGAACAGCTTCGTAGTCGTGGACTCGAAGGGTACGGCCTCGAAACGCACGCCGGCGCCATTTGCGCGGCGGGGGGCCTCGTCCATCACCTTCGAGACACGCAGAAGGCCGATCTGGCGCATGTACGTGCCATTACATTTCGCACAGCGGCCGACTGTCTACTTCTCGACCCGGTCACGCTCAAGCACCTCGAGATTGTCGAAGCCACGGACGGGGCCCGGAACGGCTCGCTCCTTCACGAAATCGACCGAACGTGTACAGCCATGGGCGCACGTCTGCTGCGTGCCTGGCTTCTCCGGCCGCTCGTCTCGCGCGACCGGATTCACGACCGCCTGGACGCCGTCGAAGAGTTGGCCTTCAAGACGACCGAACGTGGCAAGTTCCGCGAAATCCTCAAGGCCGTCTACGACCTGGAGCGTCTGGTGGCCCGTGCCGCACTTGGCACCGCCGGACCGCGTGATCTCGTCGCATTGAGGCAGTCGCTGGCCGTCGTCCCTCGTGCGCGACTCGTGCTCGATGCGTTTCAGACACCGCTCATCACGAGTCTCGCTGCCGAACTGGACGACATGGCGGACCTTCGCGATGAGATCGAGCGGACGCTTGTGGAAGAGCCGCCAGCCATCGCGCGCGAAGGCGGGTTGATTCGGGACGGCTTTGACCAAGAGATTGACGACTTGCGGCGGATCAGCCGTTCAGGCAAACAGGTGATTGCCGAACTCGAGGAGGGCGAGCGCCGCCGCACAGGAATTACATCGCTGAAGGTCCGATACAACAGGGTCTTCGGGTATTACATTGAAGTGTCGAAGTCGAATCTGCACGCCGTCCCGTCCGACTACATCCGTAAGCAGACGATTGCAGGGGGCGAGCGTTTCATCACACCGGCGCTGAAAGAGTACGAAGAGAAGGTCCTCGGTGCCGACGAACGGATTCTCGAGCGTGAGATCGAGCTCTTCGAGCGCTTGCGCACGCTGGTGGCTGCAGAAGCCACCCGGATTCAGGCCACGGCCCGGGCGCTGGCTTCACTCGACGTCCTGGCAGGACTTGCCGAAACGGCCACGCTTGCCAACTATGTCAAGCCGTACGTTCACGATGACGACGAACTCGTCGTCACCGATAGCCGGCATCCGGTGGTCGAGGTCCGGGCCGGTGGCGCTTTCGTGCCGAACGATATCCGCCTCGACAACGCGACCCATCAGCTGATCGTGTTGACGGGGCCAAACATGGGCGGAAAGTCCACCTATCTCCGTCAGACGGCGCTCATCTGCGTGCTCGCACAAGCTGGCTCGTTCGTCCCCGCCACCAGTGCCAAGATCGGTATCGTCGATCGCATTTTCGCGAGGGTGGGGGCGTCCGACAACATCGCGCGGGGTCAATCAACCTTCATGGTGGAAATGCAGGAGACCGCCAACATCCTTCACGGGTCCACCGCCCGAAGCCTGGTGGTGCTCGACGAGATTGGCCGGGGCACGGCAACCTTCGATGGCTTGAGCATCGCGTGGGCGGTGGCCGAGTATCTGGCCACAAATTCTCGCGCCCGGCCCAAGACGCTCTTTGCCACCCACTACCATGAACTGACGGACCTTGCCGGTGCGCTGCCCGGAATTGCCAACTACCACGTGACCGCGCGAGAGTGGCGCGACGAGATTGTCTTCCTTCACAAAATCGAGCCGGGCCGATCGGATCGCAGTTATGGCATCCAGGTGGCCCGTCTGGCCGGCCTGCCGGGCGGCGTGATTGCCCGGGCCAAGGAAATTCTCGCTGCGCTCGAACGTGATGAACTTGCGCGGAGCGGGCGACCGTCGCTGAGCGATACGCCGCACGAGTCTCAGCAGCAGCTCGGACTTTTCCAGCAATCAGCCTCCAGCGATGGGACGCTCGTCCGTCGATTGCGGGAGCTCGACCCCAATAGACTCACACCAATGGAGGCGCTCGCGTTGCTGGCCGAGCTCAAAAAAGAAGCTGAGGCATGAAGCTGGAATTCGCGGTCGCCTCAGCCTTCCTTACTGTGCTGTTGACGGCGGCCTGCGCAGGAGATCCCCTACCTGATCCAAACGTGATCACGATTGCTGTGCCCTCCTCGCCGGGCGATCTTGACCCGCGTGTTGGTGTGGACGAGGCTTCCGCGCGGGTGCATCAGCTCCTGTACGACCAGTTGTTTGAGACCGATGAGAACCTGCGCGTTGCCCCAAGTCTCGCCACGCATTGGGACATGCCCGATGCACTGACCTATGTCGTCCACTTACGCGATGGCGTGCGATTCCATGACGGACGCGAACTCACGTCCCGCGACGTCGTTCACACATTCAAGGCATTTCTGGATCCGGAATTTGTTTCTGCCAGGAAAGGGGCCTTCACCCTGCTCGACTCGGTCCGCGGCATCGACGCCCGCACCGTCGAGTTCAAGCTCAAGCGGCCGTTCGGGTCATTCCCGGTCAATCTCGTCATGCAGATTGTGCCGGACGGGTCTGGATCCGAACTGAGGGATCACCCGATTGGCACCGGCCCCTATCAGTTCGTCAGCTTCGCGGCCGACGACAAGGTCGTGCTCAAAGCGAATCCCCACTACTACCGCGGCGCGCCGACTAACACCGGCATCGTGCTGAAGGTCGTGCCCGACGACATCATGCGGGGCTTGGAGCTGCGCAAGGGCACGGTGGACATCGTTATCAACGACCTGCCACCCGATGTGGCCTACCAACTGGAGCAGGATAAAGAGCTGCAGCTCGTGACGTCGCCCGGCACCGACTACATGTATCTGGGTCTCAACCTCCGGGATCCTGCTTTGAAGGATCTCCGGGTTCGCCAAGCCATCAGTTACGCCATCGACCGGGATGCCATTGTCAAGTATTTGCGGCGCGGTCTTGCACGACCCGCGGTCGGGATCCTTCCGCCGCGAGCCTGGGCTTTCGAGCCGAATGTCGTCTCGTACCAACATGACCCGGCCCGTGCGAAACGGCTGCTCGATGAAGCAGGGTTCACCGACCCGGACGGAGACGGCCCGCTCCCGCGTTTGAACCTTTCGCTGAAGGTGTCCACGCTTGAGCAATATCGTCTGCAAGCGACCGTCATCCAGCAGGATCTCAAGCAAGTCGGGATCAATCTCGATGTTCGATCGTACGAGTTCGCTACGCTCTTCGACGACCTGTTTAAGGGCGCCTTTCAGATGGTGTCGATGCAGTGGGTGGGCATCACCGATCCGGACGTCCTTCGACGGGTCTTTCACTCCTCGCAGGTGCCGCCCAGCGGTTGGAACCGCGGCTTTTATCACAACCCCGAGGTCGATCGATTGATCGATGCCGCCACCGTTTCCACCGACGAAGCCGAACGCCATCGCCTGTACGCCGAAACACAACGCCTGATCGCGCAGGATCTTCCCTATATCAGCCTCTGGTACAAGACCAACGTCGCTGTGGCGCAGGTCAATCTCGAGGGTATCCACCTCACGCCGGCAACGGATTTCGTATTTCTCAGGAGCGTTCGCCGGGTTCCTCGCCCGTCCGGCTAAGCCGGACGCGACGTTCTCGCCGGACCTGAAGGTCCGGCCTAGGTCCCGTCGTTGTCTTCCCTATCCGCCTTATCCTCCTCATCCGCCCCATCCGCCTCCATCCGCCCCATCCGCCCCATCCGCCCCATCCGCCCCAGAGTAGAATGCCCCCGCCATGTCCAAGAAGTCCCGATTCCTGAACGTGCCGATCGAGCCGTTCCGTGTTGATCCGGAGCTTCGGGCCGACGAGCTGCTGCAACGGATGGAGCGGATCTCGTTCCAAGGTCGCAACCTTGCCACGGCCCATCGTGTCTGGCAGAAGATGCTGGATGACGATGTCACGATCTTTCTGGGGGTGGCTGGCGCACTCAGCGCCGGGGGGCTCCGCATGGTCATCGCGCAGCTCATCGAGCAACGCTTTGTCGACTGTGTCGTCTCCACTGGCGCAAACCTGTATCACGACCTGCATGAAACGCGTGGTCGACATCACTATCTCGGATCGCCGAGGGCTGACGATGCCGCGCTGGCCGAAGAACGAATCGATCGCGTGTACGACACCTACGCTGACGAGGAAGAGTTCATCGACAACGACAACTGGATTGCCGATTTTGCAACGAGCCTGGCCATCCGGCCCTATACCAGCCGGGAATTTCTGCACCGGCTTGGCGGCCACCTCTGGGAAAAGACGCAGAGCGACGGGATTCTGACCGCGGCATACCGCGCCGGGGTTCCGATCTTCTGCCCGGCAATTGCCGACTCGTCGATTGGGATGGGCCTGTCACAGGCGCGTCAGAGGAAACCGGGCGCTGGTTACATCGACAGCATCGGCGACATTGTCGAGTCAGCAAACCTCGTCATGTGTCGCCCGCGAACGGCCTCGGTGGTTCTCGGCGGTGGCACACCCAAGAATTTCATCAACCAGGCGTGCGTACAAGCCGAGTTCTACAGCGACGCCGTTGGCGGTCATCGCTATGCGCTGCAGATTGTGACCGATGTCCCACACTATGGTGGCGCGTCGGGTTCGACGCTGGAAGAAGCGCAAAGCTGGGGAAAGGTCGCCACCGATGCCGATCAGGTAACCGTCCACGCCGATGCGACCATTGCTCTTCCCCTTCTGGCATCAGCTCTGACACGCAGTGCCGGCCAGCGACTGCAACATCGGTCACAGCCGAAGTTCGAACATGACGGCAGACACTTGCGCGTGGACGGCTCGACATTCTCAAGCGACAGGTTCGAGGAACCGGCATGAAGCTCCCCGTTGATTACGATCGAATCGATCCCTTGGCTTTTTGCGGAACGAAACCCCAAACGCCGAGCTACGAAGAGTCGGCCGTGGTCGTGCTTCCGGTGCCTCTCGATCGCACCACGTCGTACGTCCCTGGAACCCGCAATGGTCCCCGCGAGATTCTGACCGCCTCGTCTCATATGGAGCTGTATGACGAGGAAATGAACGCCGACGTGCACCCCATTGGCATCTACACGTTCCCGGAAATGGACTTCCCGTTTGATTCGCTCGACGACGTGATGGCGGAAATCCGGCGCGTGGCCGCCGCCATTGTCAACGATCGGAAATTTCCGGTCGTTCTCGGGGGAGAGCACTCGATTACGGCACCCATCGTGGCTTCGGTTGCCGCCCATCACCCGGGGCTCTCGGTGTTGCAGATTGATGCTCACGCCGATTTACGCGATAGCTATATGGGCTCGCGTCACAACCATGCGTGCGCCATGCGCCGCGTGCTCGAGTATGCCCGCTGCACGCAAGTCGGCATCCGAAGTATGTCCCCGGAAGAAGCCAGCATCGTGCACACGCTGCCCACCGAGATTTATTACGACATCAACATGCGGGCCGACGAGGACTGGATCGACCGCATCGTCGACTCGCTCGGCGAAACGGTCTACATCACGATCGACTGCGACGGAATGGATCCGGGGATCATGCCGGCCGTGGGAACACCCGAACCGGGCGGCTTATCGTGGTATGAGATGCTGGCGTTGCTGCGGCGGGTAATCGAACAGCACCGGGTGGTGGGATGTGATGTCGTGGAGCTCTGTCCAATTCCCGGGATCGTGGCGCCCAATTTCCTGTGTGCGAAGTTGGTCTACAAAATCCTGACTTACCGGTTCCACAAGGAACTGGAGTGACGCGCACCTAGAGGGACAACTGATCAAACTCCCTCTTCGCTTCGGTGACGAACGGTGACTGTGGATACTCGTCGAGGAGCTTTCGAAACGTCTGGCGAGCCTCGGTCACCTTTCCAGCCATGAGATAAACCCGTCCGAGCTGCATCAGCATCGCATCCGCTGGTACTTCGCCATCCTTGTTTGCAGAGAGAGTCTGGAACGTCGAGATGGCTTCGTCGAACTGCGATGCCTGCGCCTGCGCGCTGACTTTCCCGAGCCGCGCCATTTCGTAATAGATACTGCCCTGGCCCGCCAGATCCATCACCTCCTGGTACCGCTTGACGCCTTCGGCGGGCCGATCGAGAAGTACCAGGAGACCCGCAGCCTGATTGCGCGCAAGCAGTCCGGCCTTGCTCTTGGGATAACTTTCCGCCGCAACGACAAATTTTCCCAGCGCCGCTTCCATGCGCGCCTTGTCGGTGGGATAGCTTCCGGCGGGAGCCGGTTTCCCCGGCGCTGCCGCGGCAACGGGCGAATCCAGGACTGACATCGCCTCGCCGAACAACGCGCCGCTCTTGCTGGCCGTCCTGGCAGACCACAACCAGTAGCCGCCAGCCACGGCAGCCACGACAACCACCGCAACACTGATCCAGAGCACGCGCTGCCGGTTCGTCCCCCAGACCTCCATCGCGTGGTCGATCATGTAAGCGACTTCGTTTTCCTTGAGCCGATGCCGTTCTGTCGTTTTCATGCCTGAAGTCTCTCTTCGGCCCGCCGTAGCGCCTGCTGCAGCGGCTCGCGGCCGAACGGTTTCGTCACATAATCAACGGCGCCATCGTCACGGCTGCGCATCACGGTCTGCAAATCCTGCAGCGCGGTGGCCATAATGACAGCAGTCTTCGGCCACCGCTGCCGCACTTCCGCGAGCAGCGCCAAGCCGTCGCGCCCGGGCATCATGACGTCACACAGCATGATCGACGCGGGATCTTCGGTCATCACCGCAACGGCCTCATCGGCATTGCTGGCGGTTTTGACCGTGTACCCCCACGCCTGCAGCCATCGTGTCAAGAAGCCGCGAATCGAAGCCTCGTCGTCCACAACGAGCACGTACGGCATGACCATCGATTGTAGCGCAAACTATTGGTCACGATCACTTGTGGCCATGGCTGCATTTTGTGCGATTGTGTCCTACACCAGTGCCCAATCGTCGCTCGCGATCTAACCGATCCCGCGTTCTCCTGACAATCCTGGCTGTCGGAGCCTTCGCGTTTTCGCTCTTCATTGCCATCACGGGCGGAGTAACTACATACATACTCGGCCTCCGGGCGTCGTCGCATCGACCTCTGCCGGCGCTGGCGATCGGCTGGATCGCTCTGCTGCTGGCGTTCGGTACCGATCGAGTGGGGGTCCAGCTCGTGCGCGCGGGCGAGCTGCTGGAGAAACACAGTCGGGCCGCTGCAATCGGCCTGACAGTCATCACCCTGTTGGTTGGCGTGTTGTTCGGCGCGTTTACCGCGGCCGGCGCAGATCCCTATGGCTATGTGAGTCAGGCGACGCTCTGGACCCGTGGCTCAGTTCTTCAACCGCAACACCCCCTTGCTCGCGAAGCCCCGTGGGCAAATGCCGCCTGGTCCTTCAGCCCGCTGGGATATGTGCCCAGCGCCGATCTGGCACACATTGCGCCCGCCTACCCCGTTGGTCTCCCTTTGCAGATGGCACTGGCCATGAAAGTGGGCGGGATGTCAGCAGGCTACAGCGTCGTACCTATTCTTGGTGCCCTTGCGGTCTGGCTCACGTTCCTGCTCGGTCGGCGAGCCTCTCGATCCGGTTATGCGCTGGCTGCTGCGCTGCTCGTTGCCTGCAGCCCCGTGTTCCTGTTTCAGCTCGTTCAGCCAATGACGGACGTCCCGGTGACGATGTGGTGGCTGGCGGCGACTTGGGCCGCGTCGTTCGGCCGAGTATCAGGCTCGGTTGGTGCGGGCCTGGCCGCTTCGATCGCGCTCGTCACTCGTCCAAATCTCGCACTGTTGCTGCTGCCGGTTTCTGCCTACGTGTGGATGTCAGCAGGTTTGAAGACGCGATGGAAAGCCATCGGCGCCTTTGTCATTGCCGTAGTCCCTGGTTTTGCCGTCAGTGCTTTCGTAAATGACATGCTTTTTGGCTCACCGCTTCGGTCGGGCTACGGTGGACTCTCGGAAATCTTTCACTTTGCAAACATGCCTCCGAACCTGTGGCGCTACCCCACATGGGCCGTACAAACGTACTCCCCGTTCATCTTTCTCGCGTTTCTCGCACCGCTTCTGGGACCTCCGTCAGGCGTGTTCAAGCGAACCGCTTGGTTCGCTGTCGCTTTTACGGTGCTGTTGTTCGCCTCCTATGTCTTCTATACGCCGTTCGATCATTGGACATACTTGCGATTTCTCCTTCCGGCCACGCCGGCACTACTTCTCACAGCTGTACCAACGCTCGATCGACTCTTGGGGCGTTGGGAACGGATCCGCCCGATCGCATTTGCCGCCCTGATCTCGACGCTCGCAATCGCATACGTCCACACGGCTGTCCGCGGGGACGCTTTTGCCATGAAACGAAGCCGGCACATGCGCTACGAGGACACTGCCAGGTTTGCGGCGCAGCGTTTTTCCAGCCGTGCCGTGTTTGTCTCGCTGCTGCAGAGTGGAAGCCTGAGGTTCTATGCAGACAGGTTGACGATCCGTTACGAAGTGCTCGAACCATCGGCGCTGGCGCAGGTGGGTCCGTATCTGAGGAAACATGGATATGACCCCTATATTGCAATCGATGGAACCGAACAGGAGGCGTTTCAACGCCGGTTCGGTCCGTTGTCGCTGGAACTCGTGGCGGTGTTTTACGGCGTGTACTTCTACCGGGCGCCGTGACGGTCTCAATGGACGTTGTACGAGGATGTCGGAACCACGTGCACCGGCAGCTGTTTCGATACGAGCAGCGACGGTTCGGGTCCGAACAGTTCCCGAAACCCCTCCAGGAGCTCTTCAAACACGCGACGATCGTAGCGTGAGTACGGGGCCCAGGCGATGACCTGATGGAACGCGCGCCGCCCGCCGATGGTGGTGTGCAGATACCTGATCCGCGTGAAGTCGTGGACAGCTTCTATTTCGTACTGAATCGCCTCGAATCCGGCAACCTCTCGCCGCGTGGGCCCGCACGTGGTCAACACACGGAGAGATGCCGTCAGCGTGTCGCGCGTATCGACGGAGTGTTGCTCGATGCTCATGGCCGGATCGAAATCGTCACGCGCTTCGCTGATGATCACCACGTACCGTCCCCGCAAGGGATCCGCGGCCTGGATCGGCGCCTGCTCGTTGAGGTCGGGCTCGGGGCGCCAGCCGCTCGGCAGAGTCAGCTCCGCCAGGCCAAACACTGTATCCCGCAGGACACCGCCACGCGGTCGTCTGAACCACACGGCGTGCTTGGTCTCGGCGTACAGAATCAGCAGGCCCGTCGCAAGAACGGTAATCAGCGGAATCAGCAGGGTCAAGAGAGCCACAGTATTCGCAACGGCTGGGTCAGGTCGATCGAGGCCTGCGATTCCTGTGCCAGTTCCACCTAATCTGCTCGCGTGCGGCCGGGATCGTCTTTCAGTTGGTTGATCTGCTCGACAAACCGTGTGACGTGTTCCCAGCTATTCCAATCGGTGTTGTAAAGCGACGCCATGTACTGTCGAAATCCAGCGGGCCAGTTCGTGCGATTCGCCAAGGCATTTCTCCTCTCGGCTTTCGTTTCGGCATCGCCGCCAACTTCGCGATCCAGCATGTCGTTCCATTGCGCAACGAGGGGTCTCGCTCGACTGCCAGAAGGATCCTCCTCGAGCGAGGCGTTGATTTTGTGGAAGAGCGCGAGTCGAGCCGGGTGAACACGATCCGGAGGACGACTTTCACCTGCCCGTTGTCGCTGGCGCTCGGCAAATTCCCATATCGCTTCTTGCATGAATGTCGAGAGTTCGTCGATCTTGAAGGCGACCAGGTGCTGTTGGAGATCAGCGGGCCAGTTCTTCCGATCGACCCACGCCCTCCAAAACCCTGCACGAATGGCGGCATCACCGTTCGCGTCGTGTTCGACAAGAGCAATCCACCGAGCTGCCAGGGCCTGCGCCGTTTTGCCGTGCGGGTTCTCACCGAGAGCTGCGGATACGTCTCGATAGAGGTCCCTCCAGGCCTGTGAGGGCCATTGTTCGTAATACTGCCGGCACTTGGCCCACGCCTCGGGACTGAAATATCGTTGCATCGCGTCCAGATCGCTCTCCACCCCAATCACATCGATGAGCCTCGCCAACACATTTGCAGCAGAACAGGAGTCGGCCCGTCTTTCTGCATCGTCAATCGCCTTTATGGCGCGATCGAGTTGCCGGCGCTTCTCTGTGAGGACGTCACGCTGCCGCTGCAGGGCCTCCCCCAGCGAATCGGACCCAGCGTCCAGGAGGATTTTGATCTGTTTGAGCGGCAGGCCGAGAAAACGGAGCGCCCTGATCTGCTTTAGCCTGGTGAGGTCGCGCTGCGAATACAGGCGGTATCCTGCGTCAGTCCGCCCGGGCTTGAGCACACCCAGCCGGTCGTAGTGATGCAGGGCTTTCACGGTGACACCGGCAAGCGCAGCAAACTCCCGCACGCCGTACGTTCTGGTCACAGAATCCTCGGCACTGACGAACCTACGCTGGTTGATTCTCGAGCCTCACCCAAGGGAAGAGTCCAGCCGGCTGATCTTATGATGCTTCACTCCCTGCGCCTCATCGTTGTCGGTCGTCCGTGTTTTGCGCGATTTGGCGTTCGACCCTGCGACGGTGCTATCGTTACCGTCAGCCGAGAGCCCACGTGACCGTTGTCAAGGTGTTGATCGTCGTCCTGGTGGTCGCGCCGCTGATTGGTGCCTTCGTGCAGTACGTGTGGCCGGATGACTGGCCGACGTGGGTGGGCAACTACCTGAGCATTGCTGTGGCCTTGCTGGTGCTCGTGGCAGGTATTCCGCGAATCCGGCGGAACTTTCGTGGTTGGCGTGTCATGGCTCTCGCGATCGGCGTAGTAGGCGGCGCGATTCTCTTTTACATTTTGTATTTGATGTTGGGGCTCGGCCAGTAATCCACTGAAATTTTGCAGCACGCGTACGCTGCGCTCCGCAACACTCCGGTCGATAATCAAAACGTGCCCTGGTGGATCGGCTTGAAGGCATCCGCGGTGCTCGCCAGCTTTGGCGTCGGCGTGGCCCTGCTGACGTACCCCCGCACGGCCATCGCGATAGCCTTTTTTGCCCTCGCTGTCGTCTGGATGCTCGTCAGTGCCCGCTCGCGACGGTCCCATCGAGACGCGCGGCTCCGGGCCCGTGCCGCCGCCGACGAACGGGAGTATCAGCAATGGAAATTGTAGAAACCCAGAAACGCTGCCTGTCGGGTGCGCTCCGCAAAAATCTGGAGGTGGCGGCTCGATGGTTTGAAAAATCACGGGGTCTGCGCCGGGAAGTTCACGCGCTGTATCTCGCGTGTCGGCATCCTCAGACGCCGTGGTATGCCAAGTGGCTCGCCGGTGGGATCGTCGCCTACGCGCTGAGCCCTGTGGATCTGATTCCTGATTTTCTTCCCGTCATTGGCCACCTGGATGAGATCGTCTTGCTCCCCATCGCGATTCGCCTCTTCCAGGGCGCGCAGTTGGTTTGTGGCTGTGCGGACTGCGTGCCGCGTCGATGATCCGCGAATGGCGTGAGGCGCCCGCTATTGGTCCGAGATGACCAGAAAGAACGAGCACGTTGCATTTTCGCAGACCCATGCGGGGACATAGCGGAGTCTGTCACCCTTTTCTCCCTTATCCGGAGATGAGGATAAGTGTCGCGTCAAAATTGGATGGCGACGAACGAAACTCATGGTCCCGCCACACTGCGGGCACGAGTTCGATTCAGCTTCGGGAGAGAGCTGATTGGGCCGTCGCCTGACATTCGAGGACACGATGAATCTCATCAGCCAATATCTCTGGTGAACATGGTTTCAAGCCCTTAAGGCCCAGATAGGCGTGATACAAATCCCGGGTGTCCTGCTGGTCTTCGACCAACAACACCCGTGGGAGCAACGGCTTCATTGATATAGAACCGATACTACTGAGACCTGCGGTGCAAAACTGTCCGGTCGATGACAACTTTACGATTTCGCGTTGCGGATACTCGAATCGGGTATGTATTTAGTTACTGGCCATCTACAGGGGGTCCGGGAGGAGCCGCGTGAAGTTGTCCTGGACGATCTGGTAACACTCGCACGCGGTCCGTTCTAATCTTGCCCGGTCGAGCACAGTGATTCTTTTCGCGCCATTCTGAATGATGCCTGCTTTATTGAACGTCCCCAAAACCAACGAGACCGTGGGACGGCGGACGCCGAGCATCATGCCAAGGAACTCGTGCGTGAGTTGGAAATTCGCGCGTCCCACCCGATCCTGCGTCATGAGTAGCCATCGGGCACACCGCTCCTCCACATGGTGGAGGCCGTTGCACGCAGTCGATTGCATCACGAGGGCCAGGTGGGCCTGCGAATACCGCGCGATGAGGCTATGGAACGAGCCACGTCGGTCAAGTTCGTGCCGAAACGCCTCGATGGACATCGACTGACCCTCACCATCCGGGACCTGAACGAACGCCTCGCCGACTGCCACACCGTCTCCGGAAAACGCGGTAATGCCGACCATGCCTTCTCGGCCAATGGTCGCTACCTCGACCATGCGTCCGTCGTTCATCACGCTGGTGACTGAACACACCCCCCCACCGGGAAAGTAAACCGTGTTGATCCGCTCGCCGTGTTTATGAAGACTCTGTTTGAACTTCAGAGGCACCGTCTTGAGCGAGGAAAGGATTCGCCGATAATCGGCGGCAGGCAGCGCGGCCAGGAGTTTGTTCGGCGATCGTCGCGGAGGCGGACGAGTGAGACTGACACCAGACCCAGCCCTGGGCACACTACACCTCCAGCGATCACGATGGTGAAGCTTGCTTCAGTGGGACTGGGGCTTGGCCAGGCACTCGCTTTGCGAGGCGGCGGCAGGCTCAGAAAAGCAGGAGCCTGCAGAATATCACACTCGAGGGCTCCTCAACATCCGAGTTGGCCGGTCATCGCTGTCGTAAACGACTACGGCATCGCGCGAATTGTCAGATACCTGACAAGTTCTGCGTCGATTGGCCGCGATTTTCGATGATTATCAAGAGAGCGGTTGTGGTGCCGATTTTGCTTCGCTGATATTTACTTTTCCCAACCTGGTGACACCGAGATGCCGCCTTCTTGAGGATAGAAAGGCGAATCATGCACGTCCGCTTGACGCGGAAGTTCGCGGAAGTTCTGAACGGCTTGGATCTGTCCACCTTTCGAGTTGGCGACGTGATGGAGCTATCGACACCGATGGGCACGATGCTGCTGGACGAGGGTTGGGCGGAACCCGCACCGTCTCCCGAGCCGAGAAATCGGTCGGCGAGTCATCCTACCCCGACAAATGAGTGACTCGGTGTCCCAGCCGAATTGAATCCGCAGCTCCCAATCTGAGAATTTCTGGCAGAGCCCCCGGAGGAGTCCCAAGGCCCGGGTCGCCAACTACATCAATCGCTGGCGTCGGCGATTTCTGGCCAAACGTGTCGCGGGCCTGCAGGCCGGGCATTACAGCCAGCCGCCGTCGGTGCTGACACCGGCGACTGAAACATACCCCACACTTGCGCGATGTGATCCGGTTCGTCGGGATTTAGGTACCGCAAACACGCCCCACTAAGATCGTTCGGAAACATTAGCAAATCTGGTGCGCCCGGCAGGGCTCGAACCTGCGACCCCCGGTTTAGGAAACCGATGCTCTATCCTGCTGAGCTACGGGCGCAACTTGGTAGAACCTTCAGTTTACCAAAGACTTAACCGCCCTCGGCCGTTCATCGTTGCAATCAAAACAGCTGCTCTCTCAGTATTCGTTTGCAACGAATTTGCAACAAGTGTCCCTTTGAGCCTTTCAGCATTGACGTCGGTATTACTGTTTGTAGCAAGACACTCCAACTTTCTCGACAGCTTCGAGG
>DATBJG010000248.1:0-20373 GCA_036556585.1 Vicinamibacterales bacterium | reverse complement strand
CAGGACGTTCTGGCGCTTCTCTATACGCGACCAGATCTCTGTCGCGCCCACCTTCTGCGCGCAGCGTCCCGGCAGTTCACCGAAGGGGACGTTCAACACTGGTGGCACCCGCCAAGCGGCCGTGGAACTCGCACACGTTGTTCGGACGATTCGCTCTGGCTGCCGTATGCCGTCGCAACATATGTCGCGCGGACGGGAGACGAATCGGTCCTGGATGAAGTGGTGCCATTCATCGAAGCGCCGCTTCTCGAACCCGACCAGTCCGAGGCTTACCTGCTACCGTCGGTTTCGCGCGAGGCGGCAACACTCTTCGAACATTCGCTGCGAACGATCGATCGTGCGATGAAGTACGGTGCGCATGGGCTGCCGCTGATGGGCTCGGGCGACTGGAATGACGGGATGAACCGTGTGGGTCATCAGGGGCGCGGCGAAAGTGTCTGGCTCGGCTGGTTCCTTGTCGTGGTGTTGAATGAGTTCGCGTCCCTCTGCGACCGACGGACTCGAGCCGATCTGGCTCAACGTTATCGAAACGAAGGCCGATGGCTGACCGGCATGCTGGAGCTCGCCTGGGATGGCGACTGGTACCGGCGGGCGTACTTTGACGATGGGACACCGCTCGGCTCGGCGCAGAACGAAGAATGCCGGCTCGACTCGCTGACACAATCGTGGGCCGTCCTGTCACATGCCGCAGATCGCCGGCGAGCAGAACGGGCGATGGAAGCAGTTCGCGCTCATCTGGTGCGCCGCGACGCACAACTCGTGCTGCTGCTGACACCGCCCTTCGACCGGACCTCGCATGATCCGGGCTACATCAAAGGTTACCTGCCCGGCGTGCGCGAGAACGGTGGTCAGTACACGCATGCGGCCTTGTGGACGGTCATCGCCCTCGCGCAGCTGGGACTTGGCGACGAGGCCATGGAGCTGTTCCACATGATCAACCCGGTGAATCACACGAGAACCGCCGCCGGCCTCGAGCGGTATCGCGTGGAGCCGTACGCCGTGGCGGCCGACGTGTACGCCCAGCCGATGCAGCTCGGTCGAGGGGGCTGGACCTGGTATACCGGCTCGGCCGGGTGGATGTACCAAACCGCCATCGAAGGGTTGCTGGGACTGCGCCGCAGTGGCGCCACGTTCAGTGTGGACCCCTGCATTCCGGCCATATGGCCGCATTTCGTCCTCGACTGGCGAGTGGGCACGAGTCACTACCACATCACGGTGACCAATCCCGAACACGAGTCTTCTGGCGTGAGATCCGCCGAAGTCGATGGCATTCCTACAGACCCGCGTGCGATCCCGCTCGTCGATGATGGCGCCAGGCACACCGTCCAGGTAGTGATCGGCAGGGCCGCGACAGTCGAGCTCTCGTCGAGATCTACCGGTGCGACGCGCGGCGGGCGCCGTTAGATCAGTGGTCAGGGGTCGGTGGTAGTGGTCGGTGGTCAGAAGGTGGCGGCCCAGGCAACCCGCCGGCCTGCTAGACTGGTGGTCATACTTCTGATGACCCGAGGGACCTTCGCCTTATTCGGCGGCGTGCTCCTCTGTCTCCACGCCGTGAGCCCCACAGCTCTGGCCCAACGTGGGACAGGGCCTGCCACCTCGGTGACAACAACCGAACCTGGCGGCGTCCTGTCACCCGCCGCTCAACGAACCGTCATCCAACAGTACTGCCAAGGGTGCCACAACGATCGCGTGAGATCGGGCGGCATGAACGTGGCGGCGTTGCAGCTCCAGAATGTTGGTCAGAGCGCGCAGCTCGCCGAAAAAGTGATCCGAAAGCTTCGCGCTGGCTTGATGCCGCCGGCCGGAGCGCAGCGCCCGGATCCAGCCACGCTCAAGGCCCTCGCACAGTCGCTGGAAACCGCAATCGACCTGAGTGCGGCCGCGAGTCCCAATCCCGGCTGGCGTACGTTCCAACGCCTCAATCGCAGTGAGTATGCGAGGTCGGTCCGCGATCTGCTGGGGATTGATGTGGACGTTGCGGCTCTCCTGCCACCAGATACGCTCAGCGCGGGTTTCGACAACATCGCGGACTCGCAATCCTTCTCCCCCGCGGTGATGGAAGGGTACATGCGGGCCGCGGGCAAGATTGTCCACGACGCACTTGGAGATCCGGCGGCCAGTCCCACCTCGGTGACCTACAACGTTCCCAGCACGGTGTCGCAGATGCGCCATGTGGAGGGAGCGCCAGTGGGAACCCGCGGCGGGATCTCCGTCGTCCACAACGTGCAGGCCGATGGCGAGTACGTCTTTTCGATTCGGCTGCAGGCGGCCACCAATGGCGGTCTGATCGGCCGGCGCAGTCTCAACGAACAGATCGAAGTGGCAATCGACGGCGAGCGGGTGGCAATCCTCGATATCGATCCCCGCATGTCGGAAGCCACGGGCCAAGGTTTGAACGTGCGGACGGATCGCATCCCGGTCAAGGCGGGATCGCACCGAGTGTCGGCCGCATTCCTGGAAAAGTTTTCGGGTCTGGTCGACGATCTCGTCGCGCCAATCGAGTTCACGCTCGCAGACGCGATTGGCGCGGCTCAGCTCCTCCAATTACCACATCTGCAAGATCTCAACATCACGGGCCCGTTCAACGTGACAGGCATCTCAGAAAGTCCCAGCCGTCGCCAGGTGTTCACGTGTCGTCCGGCCAGCTCAGAGCAGGAACCCACGTGCGCGACCAGCATCCTCACGAATCTGGCGCGTCAAGCGTATCGAAGGCCTGTGACGCGGGCGGATCTGGACGGGTTGCTCGGTTTCTACCGGACGGGCCGGCAAGAAGGGGATTTCGAAACCGGCATTCGAACGGCGTTGCAAGCCATCCTTGCCAGTCCTCACTTCGTGTTTCGCCTGGAACACCGGCCAGCCAACGTCGCAACCGGTCAGAACTATCGCATCAGCGATCTGGAGCTGGCTTCACGGCTCTCGTATTTTTTGTGGAGCACCGCTCCTGATGATGAGCTGGTGAGGGTTGCCGCCGACCGGAAGCTGCGCACCCCGGTCGAGCTCGAAAAGCAGGTGCGCCGAATGCTGCGGGATGCCCGGTCGGAGTCGCTCGCGACCAGATTTGCTGCCGGATGGCTGCACCTGGCCGAGCTGGAATCCATGACTCCTGACGCGCTTCTCTACCCGCTTTACGATCGGACACTCGCGCAGGCCCTGCGACGGGAGACCGAGCTCTTTTTCGACAGTATCGTGCGTGATGATCGGAACGTACTGGACCTCCTCACCGCCAACTACACGTTCGTCAACGAGCGGCTTGCGCTTCATTACGGGATTCCGGGCATCCTGGGCAGCCGGTTCCGACGCGTCGAGGTCACGAGCGGCGATCGAAGAGGACTGCTGGGGCATGCCGGCATTCTCACCATGACGTCGAACGCGGATCGCACGTCACCTGTCATTCGCGGCAAGTGGGTCATGGAAGTGCTCCTCGGCACCCCTCCCCCACCGCCACCACCTACCGCACCCGGACTCGAGGCCACAAGTTCGATCAGGAATGGACAGCTCTTGTCGGTCCGGGAGCGAATGGAAGCCCATCGGGCAAATCCCGCGTGCTCCTCGTGTCACCGCATGATCGATCCGATTGGGCTCGCGCTCGAGAACTTCGACGTGACGGGCGTCTGGCGCATCAAGGACAACGGCGTGTCCATCGATGCCACGACGGTGTTGTTCGACGGCACAGCACTCAACGGTCCCGCCAGTCTTCGTCAAGCGATTTTGAAATACTCCGATGCGTTCATTGGAAACCTTACGGAGAATCTCCTCACCTATGCCCTGGGGCGCAGGGTCGAGTATTACGACATGCCCACCGTACGCGCGATTGTGCGGGGCGCGGCACGCGAAGACCTGCGATTCTCCTCATTCGTGCTGGGTATCGTGAAGAGCGTGCCATTTCAAATGAGCAGAGCAGAGGCCGTTGTGGCTCGGCGTGAGCAGGAGTAACGAGATGGTCATCACGAAAAAGCATCTGTCGCGGCGCACGGTGCTTCGGGGCTTGGGCGCGACGGTTGCGCTGCCAATGCTGGAATCCATGGTGCCCGCCATGACGGCACAACGCACGACCGCAGCCGGAACACGCGTCGTGCGCCTGGCCTGCCTCGAGATGGTGCACGGATCGGCGGGAGCCACCAAGTACGGACTGGAAAAGAATCTCTGGTCGCCGGCGCAGGAAGGTCGGGATTTCGATCTCACTCCTACGAGCCTCAGGTCACTGGAACCCTACCGCGATTACCTGACCATCGTCAGCAACACGGAATGTCGGATGGCGGAGGCGTTTTCGGACAACGAGGTTGGAGGGGATCACAATCGATCGTCAGCCGCTTATCTGACGCAGGCAAAGCCAAAGCAGACGCTCGGCTCGGATATCTACTCGGGCGTTTCGATGGACCAGCTTTACGCGCAACGGTTTGGTCAGGAGACGCCGGCGCCTTCCATCCAGCTCGCGATTGAAAGCGACGACACTGGTGGTTGTCACTATGGATACGCATGCGTCTATATGGGACCCATCAGCTGGGCCTCGCCGACGCAGCCACTTCCCATGATCAGGGACCCCCGACTGGTCTTCGATCAGTTGTTTGGCGCTGGTGGAACTCCAGCAGAGCGAGCGTCGCGGCGGAAGACCGATCGCAGCATCCTCGACTGGATTTCGCGCGAGGTGACGCGCTTGAAGGGAGAACTCGGTCCCACTGATCGCAATCGGCTCGAGCAATATCTCGAAGATGTTCGTGAGGTCGAGCGGCGCATCCAGAAGGTCGAACAGCACAACGCGAGCGGCGGGTCTGGCGAACTGCCGGCCGCTCCAATTGGCGTACCCGACTCGTTTCACGAGCACGTCCAGATCATGTTCGACCTCCAGGCACTGGCGTTCATGACGGACGTGACACGCGTGTCGTCCTTCAAGATGTCGCGCGATGCCACGGGCCGTGTCTATCCGGAGAGCGGCGTGCGGACTGCGTTCCATTCCGCATCACACCACGGCGAAAACGAAAGTCAGATCCTCGACTTTGCCAAAATCAACACGTACCACGTGAGCTTGATTCCGTACTTTCTCGAGAAGCTCAAAAACGCGCCCGACGGCGATGGCAGCCTGCTCGACAACACCGTGATTGTCTACGGATCGCCAATGGGCGATTCGAACCTTCACAACCACAAACGGTGTCCGCTCTTTCTGGCAGGTCATGCTGGCGGGCAGCTCAAGGGCAATCTTCACGTCAAAGCGCCGGATGGCACGCCAATGGCCAATGTCTTCCTGACGTTGCTCCACCGCATTGGCGTCGACGACATTGCAAGTTTCGGGGATAGCAGCGGAGAAATCGAGATCTGAGATTGTCGTGCGAATCAAGATCCGGAGCGTAAGCGACGGCAGCGCGTGGGGGTGGGGCCCCACGCGAATTAAGAAAATAGAGGCCGCCTGGTATGCATCGCTCGGCCGTACAAGTGTTGCTCTGCGCGCTATCTGTGATGGGGGGCGCAGTAATAACGGCGGCGTCAGGGGACACGCGTGTGGCGGACGCGGCCATGCGCGGAGACCGCGACGCCGTTCGTGCGCTGCTCAAGCAGGCCGACGTCCATGGAGCGCAGGGTGATGGAATGACGGCGCTTCACTGGGCGGCGTCCAGAGATGACCTGGCGATGGCCGAGACGCTCGTGCGGGCCGGCGCAAACGCGAGAGCGACAACGAGACTTGGAGGGCTCACGCCGCTCTGGATGGCGTCCCAGACTGGCAACGCCCGGCTCATCGAGCTCCTGCTCGATGCCGGAGCCGACGCCAATGGGACGACCACGCTCGGAGTGACACCCCTCATGATGGCGGCCGCAGTGGGCAGCGTGGACGCCGTCAAACTGCTGGTAATCCGCGGAGCAAATGTCAACGCGGTGGAAGCCACCTACGGTCAAAGCGCGCTGATGTTCGCTGCCGCTCGCAATCGCCCCGCGGCCATCGAGGTGCTGATCGAGCTTGGTGCCAGGACTGATACCTCGACGAAAGTCCGCATGCCTCCACCGCCACGCGGCCGCGGGCCGGGATCGGCTCCGGCGGCACCGGGTGCACAGACTCCGGCAACACCGTCTGTGGCCACTGCGTCTCCAGACCAACTGCCGGCTGGAAACCCTGAAGAGCCTCGGGAGGCACAAGAACCGATGGGAGGCTTGACGCCTCTGCTCTATGCCGTCCGGCAGGGACATCGCGAAGCCGTGCAGGCGCTGCTCGATCGCCGCGCTGACATCAATCAGGTCAGCGCGGACCAGACGAGCCCGTTGATGATGGCCGTCATCAACGGGCGTTTCGACCTGGCGATGTATCTGCTCGAGCGCGGTGCGGATCCCAAAATTGCTACGATGGCGGGTGGAACCCCACTCTACCGTGTGGTCGACCTGCAGTGGGCTCCAAAGTCGTTCTATCCCCAACCAAGTACGAAACAGGAGAAGGTTGCCTATCTGGAGTTGATGAAGGCCTTGCTCGCGCGTGGGGCCGATCCAAACGCGAGGTTGGCGAGGCAGCTCTGGTACACCGGGTACGGCTTTGAGCTGGATGGGCTTGATCCGGCTGGAGCGACGCCGTTCTGGCGGGCTGCGCAAGTGGCGGACCTGGATGCGATGCGGCTACTGGTGGCGGCTGGTGCCAATCCGAATATCGCCACCTTCGAAGGCGTCACACCGCTGCTCGCAGCCGCCGGGGACGGCTTTCATGGCAACGATGCCATCACGGTCCCGGCTGGACGCATGCCAGCGGTCAAGTACCTGGTTGAGGAATGCGCGGCCGACGTGAACGCCATGGACAAGAAAGGCGGTGATTCGACCAGCATTCTCCACACGAACACACGCGCCTATACGCCCTTGCACAGCGCCGCCGCACGCGGCGACAATGAAATGATTCTGTACCTCGTCTCCAAAGGCGCGCGCGTCGATCTCGTCGGCGCCAACGGGCTGACCGTGGCCGACATGGCCAACGGGCCGAGAGAGCGCATTCAGCCCTTCCCCGAAACGGTGAAGCTGCTCGTCAGCCTGGGCGCGAAGAATTCCAACAGGTGCGTGTCCTGTTGAGACAGATGGCAGCCTGCCTGCGCTTAGCGCGCACTGGGCAGGACCACATTCAAGGTCGTGGTTTCGCCTCGGCGCACATCTACCGTAGACGAGAAGGTGATGTGGCCGTCCTTTCGAATCTCGATCCGATGAACCCCCTCTGACAGTTGAACAACCAATCGGCCCTGCGGCTCCGGGCTGCGCCATTCTTCACCATCGACCAGGATGACGGCATCAGCCGGCTGCACGCGAATCGACAAGGCACCAAAGACGTTGGAAAAGCCAGGTGCGGGGCTGGTGGGCACTGGCCGAGGCTCGGCGGTTTCTCCAGCGCTCAGTTGAGTCAGCTCCTGCCGGATCTTGTAGTCGGTCCCAATCGCAACGTAGAGCGTTTGACGAATCGCCCGGTACTTCTCGTGATAGAGGACGATTTCGTGGGGGCCTGGGCGTACGTTGAGGCGCTGAAAGAGTCCGTCGAAATCGTCCACGATGCCAGCGTAGTACCCGTCGACGAAGACCTCGGCGTCTCGTGGCGAGACCTGCAATCGCACGCTGCCGGTCGGCTCGCCATAGAACCCGTATGGTGGATACCCGGCAAACGGATATGGGTACCACGGGTACCAGCCGTAGGCAGGAAAAAACGGTGAGTAGTAACCGACGTATACGGTTCTTGCTCCGTGCCCGGCTCGCCCCTTCTGTGCGTACGAGATGGCTGGCGCCAACGCCGCCACGATCGCAGCCACAATCAACAGTGGAATCAATCGGCTCTTCCGCACGAAAAGTCTCCTTTCGCAGGCGTCGCCCTGACAGCAACGACCGTACCAGTCGTCAGTCGCCAGTCGTCAGTCGTCAGTCGTCAGTCGTCAGTCGACTGTTGACCCTCGACTGACCGTCCTTCATCACGGACGACCGTCCGGCCATGAGGACGCTGAAAAAGACTCCCGACCCCTTTTTCAGTCGGACCCGGCAGGCAGGCGAATCATGAAGAGCGAGCCTTTCTCGGGTGAACTCGAGACGGTGATCGTACCGCCGTGACGTTCGACAATGGCTTTGACGATCGACAATCCGAGTCCGCTGCCCGCCGTATCGTGGGTCCGCGAGGCGTCCGCCTTGTAGAAGCGATCGAAGACGAGCGGCAGGTGTTCAGCCGGGATGCCGGGGCCCGAATCCCTGACCGTCAACACCACGTGCCGATCGGCAAGTTCGGCGCCCAGCTCCACGCGGCCGCCCGCCGGCGTGTGACGCACGGCGTTCGCAGCCAGGTTCTGGAGCGCCTGCTCGAGTCGTAGGGCGTCGCCAATCACAATCTCGGCTCCCGGCGCAATGGACGAGGCCAGCGTGATTCGCCGCGCTGCGGCATCACGTTCGTGGCGCGCGACGACACGGCCAAAGAGATTTTCGATAGGGACGTCCTGCAGTTCCAGAGAGTCGCCCCCGCCCTCCAGTTTCGCAAGGTCGAGAAGATCACCAATGATGTGCTCGAGGCGACGCGTCTCTTCGCTGACGATGCCCACGTATCGAGCGCGTGCGGTGGCATCAAGCGTCAGCTCCGGCATCGACAACGTCTCGAGATAGCCCCGCATCGCTGTCAACGGTGTCCTCAACTCGTGCGACACGTCAGCCAGAAGCAGTCGTCGTGCCCGGTCGGCTGCTTGCAACTCTTGCGCTCTCACTTCCAAATCGTGAGCCATATGATTGAAAGCCGCTGCCAGGCCTGCCACCTCGTCACCGCCGTCCTCCCGTGCTCGCGCACCAAGATTACCCGCACCAACGTTTACGGCAGCTTCCTCGAGGCTGCGAAGCCGTCGCCGAACAGGTCCGAAGATGACGAACGACGCAAGGGCCGTGGCTCCAGCAACCAGACCCACGCCGACGAGGGCCATGAATGGACCCCACTGAGCAAGCGAGGACCGCGGCGCCACGGACACAACACCCACGACGCGAGTGTCGACGATGATTTCGGCCAGCGGGCCTGGCCCTCGCGGCGGTCCGCCAGGCCCGAACGGAGGCGGGGGCTTCATACCGCGCGGTTCGGGTCCGGCTCCGGGAAACGGATCGAAGCCGCGCGGTGGCGGTGGCCCGAACGAGCGACCCTCAGGACCACCTGGACCAAACCGTGGACGCGCCGTCCGCTCCAGATGATCGCGTGCCTCGTCCACGAGCTCGTCTGGCGGCGTGTCGGTGCCGGTGCCAGCCAGACGGCCATCGCGCATCAACACGAAAAATGGATAGCTCCGTCGCTGATACGTGTCACGGAGGTACCTGGCAAGATCGAGATTCGGATCCGCCGCGAGAGCGGCGCTCAGATCCGCGGCAACGCTTCTGGTGAATCCACGAGGAGGAGGACCGGAAACCGACTCGCTGCGTTCGAACAGCCAGAGAATCAGCGCACCCTGAATCACCAGCACGCTGGTCAAGAACAGGATGAAGCCGAGGGCAATCCGCCAATACAGGCTACGGTACCAAACGGTCTCAGCCATCCAGGAACTTGTAGCCGTCGCCCCACACGGTGATGATCAGCCGTGGCGATGCAGGATCGGTTTCGATCTTTCGACGCAGTCGCTTTACCAGCGTGTCAACGCTTCGACCGGTGACAAACGCCTGCCCCTGCCAGACCTTCGACAGAAGGCGCTCTCTCGTAAACACAATGCCGGGGTTCGACGCCAACAGATGCAAGAGCTGAAACTCCTGTCTCGTCACCTCGACAGGTTCTCCTCGCACCTTCAAGGCTCGTCGGGCAGGATCGATGTCGAGGCCGTGAATCTGCAGCGCCTGATCGGCTGAGTGTGCCTCGTCGGTCATTGGCGCGCGGGCGCGCCTCGTCAAGGCGCCAACACGCGCCACCAGCTCGCGCATGCCGAACGGCTTGGTCAGGTAGTCGTCCGCCCCGCTGTCCAGCCCCAACACCTTGTCCGATTCTTCTCGACGAGCGGTAAGCACGAGAATCGGCACGTCGCGATTGACACCCTGGCGGCGGACGGCCCGGCAGATCGTGACACCGTCAACGCCCGGCAACATGACGTCGAGCACCACGAGATCGAACGGCCGATCGGTGAGCATCTTCAACGCCTCCCGGCCGTCACCGATCGAGACGCACTCGTAGCCCTCGAGGCCAAGATGGAGGCACACGAGGTCGCGAATGTGAGTTTCGTCTTCGACAACGAGCACGTGTTTGCGGGTCATGACGGCAGTGAGCCTCGTGGCGGGGCCGTTCCCGATTATGTCACGCGGGTTTTGGCAGCCACACCCCGTCACAGTTTTTTCACGATTTCGCCGTGCCAGTGCCATGGGCATTTCCGTCTAAGTCAGTAGGCAGTCGGCAGTCGCAGTCGGGCCCGCACCGTCTGAGGATAAGCGGCACGATGCCCGAAGACTAAGCAGCACGCTGCCCCAAACGACGCCGCGCGCCAAAGGCGCGAGGTACGGCTCGCAGCACGGGAGCCCGAACGGAGTCGAAGACTAAGCAGCACGCTGCCCCAAACGATGCCGAGCGCCAAAGGCGCGAGGTACAGCTCGCGGCGCGGGAGCGCCGCGAGATATCTAAGAAAGGACACAACATGGACACAAGACAAACAAGAATTCGGTGGGTCACGAGCCTGATCGCGGGTTTGGTCATCATCTGTCTCACCATGGCCATCGTCATCGTGCAGGCCGAGCAACCGTCAGGTCGCGGCCCCGGGTTTGGCGGACCGGGGCGGGCGTTTGGTCCGGGACTGTTTGGACTTCGCATTTCCGACCTGTCGGAAACCCAGCGGGAACAGGTCCGCGCGATCATGGATCGACACGAAGTCGAAACCCGACCGCTGTGGGAACAGCATCGTGTGGCGCGGACTGCGCTCGAGGACGCCATTACCGCAAACCCGATTGACGAAGGCACCATTCGACAGAAGAGTGCGGAGGTCGGATCGGTTGACGCCGAGCTTGCCGTCATCCGTGCACGCATCAATGCGGAGGTGATGACACTGCTCACGCCGGAGCAGCAAAAGGAACTTCAAGAAAATCGTGCCAGGATGAGGGAGCGTCTTGAAAATGGACCATCCGGGGGACGTCGGGCCCGGTAGGCCCTGGTTTTGCACCAGTGGGGTATGGGGAGGCCGTCTGACGCGGTCATGCGAGGTGCCCCCACTGGAGAGAGACCATGCTGAGAATGATGGCAAGAGTCGTGTTGACGGTGATCCTGATCATCGTCCTCGTTGGATTTGGCACGTACGTCCTTGGATACTGGCAGGCTGAACGAAGCGCGAGTGCCGCGGGTGACACTCCGCTGATCGATCAACGCGTGCGTGAAACAGGCGCAGAAATTGTGCAAGGTGCCCGGGTTGCGGGATCGCGCATGGCCGACGCCGTTGAGGATGGCGCTCTGACGGCAAAAATCAAGTCGAAGATGGCGCTCGATGATTACGTGAAAGCACGTGATATCGACGTCGATTCGTCGGATGGCTTGATCACGCTGACCGGCAAGCTGCAGTCGGAAGCGGAGCACGAACGCGCCGTGAGACTGACCCTCGAAACGGAGGGTGTGCGAACGATTATCGACGCGCTTCAGGTTTCAGGACTCTAATGACGGCGGGTCTGAAGACCCGCCCCCTACAGTGACGAGCCTAAACACCTGGCGCGCCAAGGCTGGCTGGTGATGTGGCACGAGGCACAAGTTCGGCGCATGTCTTCCAACATGACATGTCGCCGAACAGTGCCGCCGAACTGAAAACTGACAACCGAGATACTGCTCAACGCGAAGCCCATCGGGGTGCGGCGGGTTGAGTGCCCCGGCCAGCAGCAAAAAGCGACACCAGCAAGAGTCCCGCCACAAAGCCTCCAATATGCGCCAGGTAGGCAACACCCCCGGTCTCCGAGGTGTTGGCAATCGAGCCCATCCCATTGATCAGCTGGATGAAAATCCAGAAGCCGAGAACCACAATGGCCGGCACCGCAGCAACGCCACCGCGAGTTAACACGCGGACGCGATTGTGAGGGAAGAGCAGCAAGTAGCCGCCAAGCACGCCGCTGATGGCGCCCGATGCGCCAACGGTCGGCACTGACGAGTTGAGGCTGAACACGATGTGCGCGAGACCTGCCGCCAACCCGCACACCAGATAAAACAGCAGGAAACGAAGATGCCCGACGCGCCTCTCGATGTTATCGCCGAAAATCCACAGGTACAGCATGTTCCCACCCAGATGCATCCAACCACCATGGAGGAACATCGACGTCACGAGCGTCGTCCAGTACGGCAAGGGAATGGTCGGCGCGAGATCTGTCGCCGCCGCATATTCTCGCGGGACGACACCCCAAGCCGTGATGAAGGACTGCAGCGCTCCCTCCGACGGCTGACTCAGTTCCAGCAGAAACGCCAGAACGTTCAACACCACCAACCCGATCGTGACCAGCGGGGCTGGTCCCCCTTCGTGACGGTCATCCCCAATCGGCAGCATCTGTTTGACTCCTTTGCTCGGATTCGACGCCTGAACTGAGCAATCACTGTGCCAGCAGCGCGCCGGCAATTCGCAAGTGCTCTCGTGGACTCGCGGGCAAAGAACTTGCACCACGCTTGTTGTCGGGGCTGAGTGACGTATGCCTACCAAACCCTCTGTTGTGACTGCGGCGCAGCGCTCGAAACCGTTGGTTTCGACTGGTATCGCAGGGCTTGACCAGTTGCTTACCGGCGGACTGACACCGAACCGACTGTATCTCATCGAAGGTCGCCCTGGGACCGGCAAGACGACGCTGGGACTTCATTTTCTGCTTGAAGGGCTTCGACAGTCGGAACGTTGCTTGTACGTCACGCTGGCGGAGACGGCCTCGGAGCTCCGAGCCATCGCCGAGTCGCACGGGTGGTCGCTCGAGGGTATCCAGGTATTCCAGATGCCGACCGACACGGGTGCGAAAAGCGAAGACCAATACACGTTGTATCACCCGTCAGAAGTCGAACTCGGCGAAACGATGGAGGCTGTTCTCGATCGGGTGGATGAGCTTCGACCGACGCGGATCGTCTTCGATTCTCTCTCAGAGATGCGCCTGCTTGCGAGAGATCCCCTTCGATATCGTCGACAGATCCTCGATCTGAAGGGGCACTTTGCCGAGCGGGAGTGCACGGCCCTCTTGCTCGACGATCACTCCGCAGGCGACGCGGATCTTCAGCTCGAGAGTCTCTCGCACGGCGTCATTCTGCTGGAGCAGCTTCCGTACGAGTATGGGCGCACTCGTCGTCGCCTGAGGGTCGTGAAAATGCGGGGCGTGGCAACGATCGAAGGATTTCACGACTTCTCGCTTCGCCGCGGTGGATTGACCGTCTATCCCCAGCTCCTCTTCGACTCGACAGCGAAGGGCAACTCTGGATTGCTCGAAAGCGGCTTGCCGGAGCTCGACGAACTGCTCGGGGGCGGGATCGAGGCTGGAACGTCAACGCTCGTGCTTGGACCTGCCGGATCCGGCAAATCGACGTTGTGTGCTCAATATGCAACGCTTGAACGTGCAAAAACCGCCATCTATTTGTTCGAAGAACGGCGGAAAACGTATCTCGCACGATGTGACGCGCTGGGGATGCGACTCTCGGAGCTTCAGACGTCCGGTCAGGTCCTCATCGAACAAATCGAAGCCGGATCGGTTTCTCCCGGTGAATTCAGCTACCGGATCAAACGTGCGGTCGAGGAAGAGGGCGTGACAATCGTCCTCATCGACAGCTTGAACGGCTACTTGAACGCTATTCCACAGGTCAGCGAGCCGCTGGCGCGCATGCACGAGCTCGTGTCGTATCTCAATGAACGTGGTGTCGCAACGCTGATGGTGGTTGCGCAGCATGGGGTGATCGGTTCCATGGAGGCACCGCTCGATATCAGCTATCTATCGGATTGCGTCGTGATGTTGAGATTTTTCGAAGCGGGCGGTGCGGTGCGGCGGGCAATTTCCGTGGTGAAGAAGCGGAGCGGACCGCACGAGTCAACGATTCGAGAACTCCGTGTCGGGCCCAATCGTCTTCACGTTGGGAAGACCCTGGCCGACTTCGACGGCGTCCTGACGGGTAATCCCCGGTATCACGGCGCTGCGGGACCACTTTTGTTCAATGGTCATGACGCAGGGTGAATCGTACGCCGATGGACGCGTCCTCATCTTCGCGCCCATCGGGCGTGACGCGGCGCTCACGGCCGCGGTACTCACTCGCGCCGCCATTCCGTATTTCATTTGTAAGACAATCAGCGTGTTGTGCGCTCAATTCGAGCATGGTGCAGGAGCGTTGCTCCTCACCGAAGAAGCACTCGATGATCGAAATTTCCGGACACTGGCGGAGTTGCTCGAACAGCAGCCCCCGTGGTCGGATATTTCGGTGCTGCTTTTTGTGGGACACGAACACTCGCGTGTCTCGCTCCAAACACTGCGCGTGCTGGAAGTGCTCCGGAACGTTACGCTGCTCGACAGGCCCATTCGAATTGCTGCCGTCGTCAGCTCTATTCGTGCGGCCATCCGCGGCCGGCTTCGCCAGTACGAGCTGCGCGACGTGCTGGTGGCGCTGCACCGGGCGCGAGAATCTGCTGAGCGAGCCAATCGGCTCAAGGACGAGTTTCTGGCCACCTTGTCGCACGAGCTGCGGACGCCGCTCAATGCCATCCTCGGATGGGTCGCAATGCTTCGGCAGTCACAGGTGGAACCGCCACGCATCCCCGCCGTGCTCGAGACGGTCGAGCGTAATGCCCAGGCGCAGGCCCAGCTCATTGCCGATGTGTTGGACGTGTCACGCATCATTACCGGCCGACTCCACCTGGCCATTGGACCGGTTGACGTGGGCGAGGTGATTGCGAATGCGGCCGAAACTGCCGGCCCGGCGGCCACAGCCAAGCACATCGACCTTCGCATCGAGACCCCAGACGGTCTTCCGAGAATCCGCGGCGACGCCGATCGGTTGCAGCAGGTCATCTGGAACCTGGTCTCGAATGCGGTGAAGTTCACGCCGCCCGATGGCAAGGTCGTCATTTCTGCGGCACGAGTCGATTCGCAAATCGAGATTTCGGTCAGCGACACAGGCCGGGGGATCGCGCCCGAGTTTCTGCCCTTCGCCTTCGATCGATTCCGTCAGGCAGACCAGAGCTTTACGCGCACGTATGGAGGCCTCGGCCTGGGACTTGCCATCGTGAAGCACCTGGTCGAGCTGCACGGCGGTCGCGCACGCGCCGAGAGTGCTGGTGAAGGACAGGGCGCGAAATTCTCTGTCTACCTTCCAATCGAGGCGCCGTCGAGCGCGACGACCGACGAACGCGTCGGACAGCCCGTTCGGTCGGCCGAGACCTTTCAGAACTCATCGGTCTTGACCGGACGACCGATTCTCGTTGTTGACGATGATGCTGGCACGCGGGAACTGCTGGTGGCCATGCTCACAAAATGGGGGGCCAGGGTGGAAGCGGTCGAGTCCGCGACGGCGGCGCGCAGCCAGCTCGAGCACGAAATTCCGGCTCTGATTATTGCCGACCTTGGAATGCCGGATGAGGACGGTCTGTCGCTTATCCGAAGTATCAGACAGCGCGACGCCGTTGACGGGGGAGCCATCCCCGCGATTGCGTTGTCTGCCTATACCAGAGCGGAAGACCAGCGCGAAGCCATTCGAGCCGGCTTCAGTGCGTTCCTGGCGAAACCAGCAGCGCCAGAAGATGTACTCCGCGAGGTCCAGCGACAGCTAGCGTAACGACGGCTATTCCTTCTTACAGTTTCCGCCCGGGCACCTGTTGTTTTCTTCACACACAAATTCGTACAGGCCGATTTTGTCCCACTCGGGGTGAAGGGTCATCTCGAGGTCCATCGCCCAGGGCGCAGTGAAGATCTTGGGGTCCTCGATCGTGATCTGGTACGAGATGGTGTTGACATTGGTCCGCCGAAGCCGCTCGGTCGCCCGAAATTCTTCGCTGTGCATCCTGTACTCTTTGGGATTCTGGTAGTAATAATCGTCGAGCGACCAGCGTTTGAAATTCCTTGAATCGATTACCAGCGTGTCCCCTTCCCAGCGGCCAACCGAATCCCCATAAAACGTCGGTTCGATATCGGATCGGTGGGGACGACCGTCGAGCGGAATCAGCCGCGTGATGCGCTGGAACTCACCCACCATCACCAACCACTTGGGGGACTGTACGATTTGTATGGGATAGGGTCCAAACAACCCGGACGGAAATCCCGACGGCATGCAAAACGCGCGTGGTTCGTCATGACGAGGGTCGCCCGTGCGAGGTTCATAAAACAGGGCTTCGCCGCCAGGCTTGAACGGCGGCATTGTCGCCTTGTCGAACACCGTGGCACCCGCGGCCCGTGTTCCCGGCTTGTGTGGTTGATCCCAGAACCCGGAAAAGTCGGGTTTGCCGTCGGTGGCGCGCGGGATGGCTGTCTGCGCGCCTGCATTGGCGGCCTGACCTTCGACCGCAACCGGCACCAATGCGAACGAGATCACACCCATGAGAGCCAGTACGGTCAACAACGCACCCAGGTGCCTACGCATCACAAACCTCCCCGACAATTGCAGGATTGCAGAATTGCAGGATTGCAGAAAGTGATCAGTATTTCAATCCTTTCTGCAGGTAGTCCTTGTGGCAATCCTTTCTGCAATCCTGCAATCCTGCAATTCTGCAATAATCAGTAGCTGTATGAGATTGGTGGCTACGGCGGTTGTCGTAGGAACGCTCGTCGCCCCGTTGAGCGCAGAACTGCGATATACGATGCGCACAGAAGTGCGCAAGGTGCAGTCCACCGATGTCGTCAGCTCACCGTTTGCGTTCCTCGGCGAGCTATTGGTGAGGACGATCGCACCCGACGGTCCGGTCGAGTCTCGTTTCCTCGTTGGCGACAAAGGGGCCCGCGTCGAGGTCTCTCAGGCAACATTCACGGTCCCGGCAGGAGCGGTCGTTCTGAGACCACCCAACGGCGATATCGTCGTCCTTAATCAAACTGAGAAGACATACTGGAAACTGTCGCTGCTCGGGGCCGCTGATCTCCTGTCGCAGCTGAATCCTGAAGTAACGTCGACCCGGACGGGCGAGTTTGCCACCATCGCCGGTACGCGCGCTGAACGGTTGACGTTTGGCGTGATGATGAAAGTCCCGGTACCACCCGGCCTGCAGTTGCCACCAGACTTCCCCACCACGGTGAACGCGAGCGGAGAAATGTGGGTGGCGGATCAGGTGACGTCGGCTTCAAGTCTGGCTGGGGCGCTCAACCCGCTGCTCACGCTCTTTGGACTGGACAAACTGGCACCAACCGGGCTCGTCGTGCGGCAGATCGTGCGGAGCCCGATTTTTGCCGCGTACGAAGTGGAGATGGTTGCGACCGAGATTGGTGAGGAATCAGCGCCTGCCGAGCTTTTTCAGGTTCCAGCCGATTATCGGGAAGTGCCGGCCCCGCAGTTGGGACTCCCCAGGTAGTGATGACGAGCGCCAGAGGGTACACCTTCATCGAGTTGATTGTCGTCAGCGCCATCCTGGCGATTCTGGCGTCGGCAATCGTTCCGATGACCCGGGTCACGATGCAGCGTCAGCGCGAAATCGAGTTGCGTCGTAATCTGCGTGAGGTGCGAACCGCCATCGACAAATTCAAGGATGCGGTGGATCTGGGAGTCATTCCGCAATCCGAGGTGTCACCCGGCAGCGAAGGCTACCCCAAGAATCTTCAACAACTGGTCGATGGGGCTTCGGTGGCGAATGATGCGTCGGGGAGGCGGCTGAAGTTTCTCAGACGCGTGCCCCTCGATCCAATGACGAACACCATCGAATGGGACCTGCGCGCCGTTCAAGACGACGAGGATGCCTGGTCGTGGGGCGGGGGCAACGTGTTCGACATTCGAACCAAGAGCGGCGGAGTCGCGCTCGATGGCAGTAAGTACCGCGACTGGTAACGTCAGCTTCAGCCGTCCCTCACCTCGGCAACTCCCCCACTATGACCGACACAAAACAAGGCTCCTTCAGGCTTGTCGCGCTGGCGAGCATGGTCGGAACCACCATCGAGTGGTACGACTTTTTTCTCTACGGAACCGCAGCGGCTCTCGTGTTCAACCGGTTGTTCTTCCCCACTTTCGATCCTTTGACGGGAACCCTGGCGGCGTTTGGTTCGGCCGCGGTGGGATTCGTTGCGAGACCGGTCGGCGGCATCGTCATTGGGCACTACGGCGATCGCATCGGCCGCAAGTCGATGCTCGTGTTGACCCTCGTCATCATGGGAGTGGCCACGTTCTTGATCGGACTGCTGCCAACGTACGAGCAGATTGGTCCATGGGCGGCCGTTGCCCTGGTTGTGCTGCGAATCGCACAGGGGTTTGGTGTGGGTGGCGAATGGGGTGGCGCCGTTCTGATGGCGGTCGAGCATGCGCCCAAGGGTTCGCGCGGATTTTACGGAAGCTGGCCCCAGATAGGCGTGCCGGCGGGTTTGCTGATCTCGACAGCCGTGTTCGCGTTCTTTGCGCGGCTTCCGGAAGATCAATTCCTGTCGTGGGGCTGGCGCGTTCCGTTTCTCCTAAGCATCGTCCTGGTCGCCATTGGCCTCCTCATTCGCGTTCGCATACTTGAAACACCCACCTTTGCGAAGATCAAAGCCAGCGGCAGCGAGGCGCGGCAGCCAATACTCGAGGTTCTGCAGCGTTATCCCAAACAAGTGCTGCTGGCCATGGGAGCGCGAGTGGCCGAGAACGGCGCGTTCTATATTTACAGCACGTTCCTGCTTGTCTATGCGACGCAAAAAGTCGACATGGATCGCAGCATCGTCCTGAACGGCCTGCTCATCGCGTCCGCTGTCGAATTGGTGGCAATCCCTGTGTTCGGCGCCCTGTCCGATCGTTTGGGGCGACGACCGGTCTATCTCTTTGGGGCTGTGGTGACTGCCCTCTTCGCGTTTCCCCTGTTCTGGCTTTTCGATACTGGATCGACGCCTCTTGTCTGGCTTGCGCTGATTATCGCGTTCACCTTCTCGCATGGCGCGATGTACGCACCCCAGGCCGCGTTTCTTTCGGAGTTATTCGGCACGCGGGTTCGTTACAGTGGCGCTTCGCTGGGCGCGCAACTGGCCTCAGTACTTGCCGGTGGGCTTTCGCCCTTCATTGCAACCGGGCTTTTGAGACAATACGGCAGCGGTGGTCCGCTAGCTCTGTACGTCATCGCGATGGCCGTGATCACGATCGTTTCGGTGCTACTGGCCACAGAAACAATGCACGAAGAAATCTGATCGTGGAGCGGATGGGCCGGATGAGGTGGATAAGCAGGATGGGGATCATCAAATGTCGACCATGATGGCCGCGATTCTCGAGACAGCGCCCGGCCCGCTGCGCATCGAACAGATTCCAATTCCGGAACCGCACGCCGGTGAGGTGCTGGTCAAGGTCCAAGCATGCGGCGTCTGTCACACGGATCTGCATGTCATCAAAGCGGAAGTGGCATTCCCAACGCCAGCGGCGCTCGGGCACGAGATTTCCGGCACGGTGGCCGCGCTCGGTCCGGGCGTTCAGGGACCACCGCCGGGAACCCCAATCGCTTCGGCGTTCATCATGCCCTGCGGCACCTGCCGATATTGCGGCATCGGCCGCGACGACTTGTGCGACAACTTTTTTGCCATGAATCGCCTCCGCGGCACACTTTACGACGGCACGACCAGGTTGCGTCGGGCCGGAGGAACACCAATCGCGATGTACTCGATGGCCGGGCTGGCTGAGTACGCGGTCGTCCCGGCAACGGACGTCTTTGCTCTCCCCGCCACACTTCCGCTCGCAGAATCGTCGGTGCTCGGCTGCGCGGTCTTTACGGCATACGGCGCCGTGCGCCATTCGGCGGATTTGCGAGGTGGGGAACGCGTGGCAGTTGTTGCCGCCGGCGGGGTGGGAATGAACATCATTCAGATTACCCGAGCCTTCGGCGCCTCGCAGGTCATTGCCATCGACGTCCGCGACGACAAACTTGAAAGCGCGCGCCATCACGGCGCAACCGACGTCGTCAATGCCAGCAAGGAAGACGTCACCAAGAAGGTGAAGGAACTGACCGATGGTCAGGGCGTCGATGTTGCCTTTGAAGTGCTGGGACGTCCCGAAACGTTTGTGCAGGCATTCGAAATCATTCGCGACGGCGGTCGCATGGTCGCCGTAGGCATCGCGGCGGGCCGCACGGCGGCGGGCGTCGAGATCACCCGCCTCGTCCGTCGCGGGTTGCGCATCATCGGGTCGTACGGCGCTCGCACCCGAGCCGACATGCCCGAGATCATCCGCCTGGCGGCAGCGGGCGTTTTTCGCCCGGAGACGATGATTACCCAGCGGTTTCCATTGGCCGAAGCCGACACGGCCTATCAGATGCTGAATCGTGGCGAGATTGTCGGTCGCGCCATCGTCGTGATGTAGATCTCGGAAAAAGGGGTCGGGGG
>DATBJG010000247.1:0-6769 GCA_036556585.1 Vicinamibacterales bacterium | reverse complement strand
CGATGAGCGGTTCGTCGCCTTGCACGTTGACCACGAGGTCGTGGTCGAGTGTTCGGGCCACTTCGGCAAGACGGTCGGTCCCCGACCGGTGCGAAGGCTCCGTCATGCGAACAACCCCGCCAAACCCGCGCACTGCATCCGCAATGCGGTCGTCGTCGGTCGCTACCATAACGGCGTCCAGGCCACGACAGCCAGCCGTGCGCCGATAGACATGCTCGATGAGCGGCTTGCCAGCAAGCTCGGCCAGGGGTTTTCCGGGGAAGCGTGCAGACCGGTAGCGGGCGGGGATGATGGCAATCGTTCGGTTGTGCGATGAATGCTCAGAGGAACCGGATCCGACGGGGTGCACGACGAATAGTAGCACAGGTCCCGACGACTGGTGCTACCATCAAGAGTACAACGATGACGCCGAAGCGCGCCGCAACCTGGATCGGAGCAGGCTTGCTGTTGGCAGCATGGCTTGCCGCCGCTGCCGCCCCCTCGTTCGCGCCCGTGCCCGACGTCGACAGCAGTGACGTCAAGATTGCTGAGCCTGATCGACAGGCACTCGCACTCGCAGCCGAGGCAGAGCGTTTGCGGCAGCGTCTCAACATCGTTGCAGTTCGCCGTCCCGTCACAAGAAACCTTTTTCAGTTCGCGCCACGAACCTCACGTGTGACGGCGGTGCCGCAAGAAATCCAGGCGCCGTTGCCCCTCGTCCCGATTCTTCCGGCGGTCAAACTCCTCGGTGTGGCGGAGGACACGATTGGAGCCAGCCCTCGACGTACGGCGATCCTTACACTCGACGGTGAGCTCCTGCTGGTGCGTGAAGGTGAGACGTTTGGGGCACGTTACCGAGTTACACGCGTCGGCCCCGATGTGGCCGAAATCGAAGATACCTCCGACAACCACACGTTTCGTGTCGCGCTGCCGTAGCGGCGGGTCTCTCGACCCACCGTGGTCAACCAACCTAGAGTCTTACCCGACAAGCCGACCGGATTGCCGGGACCCCTCGAATCTCCCGCAATGCCTGTTCGGTGATCGATCCGTTTGTCGAGCCGTCGGCATCTTCGTCGATGTTCACGACGCCCACTGCGCCGTCTGGGCCACGGCCGAGGGCAAAGTTGGCGATGTTGACGCCGTGTCGGCCCAGAATGCTCCCCACTTCGCCAATCACACCGGGCTGATCGCGATTCGAGATGAGGAGCAGCGTGCCCTCGAGTGGCGCCTCGATCTCCACGCCACCCAGCTGGACGAGCCGCAGACTGCCGTTTTCGAAGGCCGTACCCTCAACCCATCGTTCCCCGCTACTGGTCTGCAACTTGACCGAGATGAGATTCGTGAAGCGGCGCGGACGCGTGCTGCGCGATTCCACCAGCTCCACCCCTCGTGCAGCGGCAATGACGCGAGCATTGACGGGCGTGATGGATGTCGAGAGCATCGGACGGAAAAGTCCAACAAGCACGGCGCTGCCCAGAATCTCATTGGTCGTGTTTGCCAGCTCTCCGTAGTACCGCACGCCAATAGCATGTGTGCGCGCTTCCCCCATTTGCCCAAGTAGTGAGCCAAGCCGCTCGGCGAGCATGAGATACGGTCTCAGGCGCTTGTATTCCTCCAACGACAGCGAAGGGAAGTTGACGGCATTCCTGATGATGCCGTCCTTGAGAAAATCGCGAACGGCGGTAGCAGTTTCCGTGCCGACGAGCTCTTGCGCTTCGTGCGTTGATCCCGCGATATGCGGTGTGGCAATGACCTGGGGCATCGTCACGAGTGTCGAGTCCTTCGGAGGCTCGAATTCGAACACATCCAGGGCCGCGGCTGCGACATGCCCCGATTCAAGCGCGGCCCTCAATGCCAGTTCGTCAATGAGATCGCCGCGTGCTGTGTTGATGAGGCGAACGCCCTTTTTGCATTGAGCCAGACGTGCTGCGCTCAGGATCCGCCGTGTGCCGGGCACAGAAGGAATGTGGAGGCTCAGGTAGTCAGCGCGCTCGAACAATATCTCGAGGGACACGAGGGTGACGCCTGCGTCGGCGGCAATCTGAGCGGCAATGAACGGGTCATGAGCGATCACATCCATGCCAAAACTGTGGGCGCGGATGGCCACTTCCTGGCCCACGCGTCCCAGCCCGATCAGACCAAGGGTTTTGCCTCGCAACTCACCCCCGACGAAGCGATTTTTTTCCCACTCGCCGCGCTTCATGGAGGCGTCTGCGCTCGGCACGGCTCGTGCGACAGCCAGCATGAGCGCCATTGTGTGCTCGGCCACGCTCACACTGTTGGCGCCGGGCGCGTTCATGACGACGATTCCGCGGGCGCTGGCTGCATCGACGTCCACATTGTCGACGCCGGTGCCGGCGCGCGCGATCACTCGGAGGCGAGGCGATGCGTCAATGAGCGACTTATCTACTTTGGACGCGCTGCGGACAATCAAGGCGTCGGCATCGACCACAGCGGCCGAAAGCAGATCCGATCGGCCGTCTGGGGTGATCTCGACGGTCCATCCGGGCGTCCGGAGTGGGGCGACGGCGGACTCGGGGAGACTGTCAACAATGACGATTTTCATTCTGGAAAGGCTGGATGACGTTTGCGTGCGTGTCGGAATGCAGCACGGCTCGCGTTGAAAACGGCTGATAGTATAATCCGCGGTCGCCTCGTGCGCCCGGTGTGCGACGCCTCACGATGGTGCAATTCGCTAGATTGTTCCAGTTAGTGGCTCGCGTTGCGCGAGACGCGTTTCTTTTCCACAGAGTTTTCCACAGAAACTGTGAATCATTTCTTGACTGCAGCAGGGGCGTGACCTAAACGAAGCCATCAGCCATCAGCCATCAGCCGTCAGCCATCGGCCTTCAGCTACGGATCGGCTGTGCGTTGTGGTTGAGAGCTGACGGCTGAAGGCTGACGGCAGATGCTGAGAGCTGAAGGCTTCAAAAAGGAGCAAGCATGAACCGCAAAGTCACGGTGGTGGGATCGGGTAACGTCGGAGCAACTGCGGCCCGCAGCATCGCCGACAAAGAGCTGGCCGATGTGGTGCTCGTGGACATCCTCGAAGGTGTCCCTCAGGGCAAAGGTCTCGACATTCTCGAAGCGTGTCCGGTCGAGGGCTCTGACTCACGGGTGCTTGGCACGAATGATTACGCCGACACCGCCAACTCGGACATCGTCGTCATTACCGCGGGACTGGCACGCAAGCCGGGCATGAGTCGCGACGACCTGCTGATGAAGAATTACGAGATCATCAAGGGCGTCACCGAGCAGATCGTCAGGCATTCGCCCCAATGCATCATCATTCCGGTCACGAATCCCTTGGACGCCATGGCGCAGGTGGTTTACCGCGTCAGCAAGTTTCCTCGTGAGCGGGTCATTGGAATGGCGGGTGTCCTTGATTCGGCACGGATGCGAACGTTTATCGCCACGGAGTTGAACGTGTCGGTCGAAAACGTACATGCCTTCGTTCTCGGTGGTCACGGTGACACGATGGTGCCGCTGCCGCGTCTGTCGACCGTTGCTGGAGTTCCCATTACCGAGTTGCTTTCAAAAGAAGCCATCGACCGCATTTCGACGCGAACGGCCAACGGCGGTGCGGAAATCGTCAAGCTGCTCGGGACTGGCAGCGCGTACTACGCGCCAGGCTCGGCGGTCGTCGAGATGGTGGAGGCGATCCTCAAGGACAAGAAGAAGATTCTGCCGTGCGCGGTCTACCTGCAGGGCGAGTACGGCATCACCGGACTGTTCGTGGGGGTGCCGGTCAAGCTTGGCGCGCGGGGAGTCGAAAAGATTTTCGAGATCAAGCTGGCGGCCGACGAACAAGCGGCTCTCAACAAATCGGCAGCCGCTGTGAAGGAGCTCGTGGACATCATCAAGGTCTAGGTGGGGCGCCCTATCCGCCCTTGAGAACCGCCCGAAGGTATTCGCGGTTCATCTTTGCAATGTTGCCGATGGGGATTTCTTTTGGGCAGACGGCCTCACATTCGCCCTCGTTGGAGCAATTGCCAAACCCCTCGCGGTCCATCTGTTCGACCATCCGGACGACGCGCTCGCGACGTTCGACGTGTCCCTGGGGCATGAGGCTGAGGTGCGCGACCTTGGCGCTCGTGAAAAGATGCGCCGCTGCGTTCTTGCACGCGGCCACACAGGCGCCGCATCCAATGCAGGCCGCCGAGTCCATGGCTGCCTCGGCCGTGTCACGCGGAATCAGGATGACGTTCCCGTCAGGTGCGCCCCCGACATTGACCGATGTGTAGCCGCCGGACGCGATAATCCGATCGAAAGCTGACCGGTCGACAATCAGATCCTTGAGTACTGGAAACGCCTTGGCGCGCCAGGGCTCGATGGTGATGGTGTCGCCATCCCGGAACCGGCGCATGTGAAGCTGACAGGTCGTGGCGCCAGGGTCAGGGCCATGTGGCACGCCGTTGATGACGAGACCGCAGGCGCCGCAAATGCCTTCCCGGCAGTCCGAATCGAACGCGATGGCATCCTCGCCCTTCCTGATGAGATGCTCGTTCACTACATCGAGCATTTCGAGAAACGACATGTCCGGTGAGACGTTTGGCGCGGCATAGTCGACCAGACGCCCCGGTTCTGCAGGACCAGGCTGCCGCCAGACTTTCAACCGTAATATCATGTTCGCCATTCGAGCTCTCAAACCCTCTCTCTCAAGCCGAAAGCCGCCTATTTGTAGCTGCGCTGTGACGGATGGACTTCGTCGAAGGTCAGCGGTTCTTTGTGGAGGACCGGTTCGGCGCCAACCCCTTTGAATTCCCAGGCCCCGACATAGCTGAACTGATCGTCGTTGCGACGGGCCTCGTTGTCGGCCGTTTGATACTCCTCGCGGAAATGCCCGCCACAAGACTCCTCCCGATGGAGGGCATCGCGGGCCAGAAGCTCGGCAAACTCCATGTAGTCGGCGACACGTCCCGCGTAGTCGAGAGACGGGTTCAGGTTGTTCTTCTCGCCCGTGACGTTGACGTCGTGCCAGAACTCGTCGCGCAAGCGACGGATGCTCTGGAGTGCGGTTTGCAGCCCCTCTCGTGTGCGAGCCATTCCAATGAAGTCCCAGGAAATGGCGCCAATGGCTCGGTGGAACTCCCGGATGGTGCGCTTGCCCTTGACGGACAGGACGCTGTCGATGCGTTGCTGGGCCGCCCCGGACGCCTCTCGGAATGCCTCGTGATCCTTCGCCAGGGCAGGAAACGATGCGCTCGCGAGGTAGTGCGCAACCGTATAGGGCGCGACAAAATACCCATCCGCGAGGCCCTGCATGAGGGCGCTCGCACCGAGGCGGTTCGCTCCATGATCAGAGAAGTTGGCTTCGCCAAGTACGAAGAGGCCTGGGACTGTGCTCATCAAGTTGTAGTCCACCCAGAGGCCCCCCATGGTGTAGTGGACGGCAGGGTAGATGCGCATAGGAACCTGGTACGGGTTTTCGTCCGTTATTCGCTTGTACATGTCGAACAGATTTCCGTACCGGGTGCGAATGACGTCGGCCCCCAGTCGTTTGATGGCATCCGAGAAGTCGAGATAGACCGACAGGCCCGTCTCTCCAACACCGCGACCCTCGTCGCAAACGGCTTTGGCTGCTCGAGAAGCAACGTCGCGCGGTACGAGATTGCCAAAGCTCGGATAGCGACGCTCAAGGTAGTAGTCCCGATCACCCTCCGGGATCTGGTCGGGCGAACGACGGTCGTCTTTGTTCTTGGGTACCCAGACGCGGCCGTCATTGCGGAGGCTCTCTGACATCAAGGTAAGCTTCGACTGGTGGTCACCGCTGACCGGAATGCACGTGGGATGAATCTGCGTAAAGCACGGGTTGGCAAAGAGCGCTCCACGCTTGTGCGCTCGCCACGCCGCAGTCACGTTGGAGTTCACCGCGTTGGTCGAAAGGTAATAGACGGTGCCGTACCCCCCTGTGCACAGCAGCACCGTGTGGCCTTCGTGGCATTCGAGCTCGCCGGTAATGAGATTGCGGCACACGATGCCACGGGCCTGTCCGTTGACCACCACGAGATCGAGCATTTCGCGTCTGGGAAAGAGCGTGACCGCGCCCGCGTCAACCTGGCGCATCATGGACTGATACGCACCCAGCAGCAGCTGCTGGCCGGTTTGACCACGGGCGTAGAACGTGCGTGAGACCTGGGCGCCGCCGAACGACCGGTTATCGAGCATCCCGCCATACTCGCGGGCAAACGGCACACCTTGCGCAACGCATTGGTCGATGATGTTGACGCTGAGTTGTGCGAGGCGGTAGACGTTGGACTCGCGAGCCCGGTAGTCGCCACCTTTGACCGTGTCGTAGAAAAGACGGTAGATGCTGTCGCCGTCGTTGCGATAGTTCTTGGCAGCGTTGATGCCGCCCTGGGCGGCAATGCTATGAGCACGCCGCGGGCTGTCGTGAATGAAAAACGCCGCTACGTTGTAACCAAGCTCACCCAAAGAGGCAGCCGCCGACGCTCCGGCCAGACCGGTTCCGACCACGAGAATCTTGTATTTCCGACGATTGGCGGGATTGACAAGCTTCTGCTCGAATTTCCGGCGATCCCACTTGCCGGCAATTGGACCGCCTGGAATCTGCGAGTCGAGCGTCATGAGCGACCCCCGAGGAAATGCGCCCAGATGGGGATGATGAAGAATCCCGCGGCGATGATGACGGCGAGAGCCCAGCCGATCCGCTGAATCTGACGCGAGGTGCGATTGTCACCTGTCCCGAGTGATTGAAAGGCGCTCCAGAAGCCGTGCCACAGGTGGACACCAACCACGATGACGGCAATGGCATAAAACGTCACGGTGA
>DATBJG010000246.1:0-31321 GCA_036556585.1 Vicinamibacterales bacterium | reverse complement strand
GTCTCCAATGGTCGGCCCCGGCGCTCGTTCCATGAAGTCTTCATGAACCCGGTTGGTCCACGTGCCGGCCAGATTGACCTGAGCTAAGACTGGCCGAGCAGTCAGCACCATCATCAGCACTGCGGCCACACGCACACACATCACTCGGGTTGTCTGGGTCATGTTCGATTCTGTCTTCTGACTTCTGCCTTCTGTTTTCTGTTTTCTGTTTTCTATTTTCTATTTCACTGCGCACGGCGTCGGATCCCACTTCGACCCATCAGGCTCCTTCTTGAAATTCAAGCTAGTGATCCATGGCCGCTGGAGATAAGTGGGATCGTCCACGATCGTTGTAATCACCAGCCATGTGTCGCCGCTTGCCGGGCGGACGAGATCCCAATACTCGGTCAGTACCGCTCTGGCGCTGTACGGCACTCCGTTCTTGCGCAAGTATCCGGGTCTGAGTCGTGTCGTAGTGACTTTGAGATTGCCGAACTTGGCTCTGGGTGATCCCCCGCCGCCCTCAGCATCGTTAACGCCCGGCCCGAATGAACCTCCAGGTCCGCGCGGTATTTCCCACTCGGCGACAGACTCCCCCTGCCAGGTGGGCGAGCCGCCCGATGATTTCACACCCCCGAAATACAAAAGCCCGTCAGGTCGATTGGCGCCGCGGCTTTTGGCGGCGGCGGTGGCGGCGTCGGTTTACCTCCACGCTGCGCAGTGATCTCGACGATGCCAATGGCGAGAACACCAGCAATTATTAGCAGTCGATGCATGAACTGTCCTCGCTGCTACGGACGACTGCCCGTTTTGGGTGTCAGGCTCTTGTAGACGGCCTCGACGAACATTTGAGTCGTCCAACTCCCCGAGTCCGAGCCGTAGCGGCGGCGATATCCCTGCGTGGGATTCGTCTTCTGAACCTGTTCCAGCGTGAGCCCCTTCTTGATCGAGTCTTGAACTCTGTCGCGGATGATCGTCAACATGTCCCGATAGTCCACGACTTCGGCCTCCTCGCACAGCCGCCCGTGCCCCGGGATGACTGTCGTTCCACCTTCTTGCCACGTGAGCGGAACAGGCGGGACCGTCAGCTCGATGATGCGGTTCAAGCTGTGGATCAGGCCTTGAATGGTGCCGCCCTTGCTGAGGTCAATCATGGGAAATCGGGTTGTGTCCATCACGTCACCGGCTACCACCACATCGGAGCGTCGAAAAAAGACAACGCTGTCGCCGTCGGTATGCGCTGCAGGCTGATAGCTGATTTGCACGGCCTGACCGTTCAAAAACACGTCCTTCTGGAGTTCCCGCAGCGCTGCCGAGTAAGTGTGCGTTGGCAGCGCCCCGGTGGAAAATGCGGCTTCCTGACCTTGAGGCGCGCCCATTCTGGCCAGAACCCGCTCTTCGGCGATGATTGGCGCGCGCCCTACAAAAGCCCCGATTTCGTTCAGCCCGCCAGTCGGAATGATCGACCGCCCTGCCGCCGACAGGCGTTCGTTGCCGCCCACATGGTCGGCATCCGCACTGGTATTAATGATGTAGCGGATCGCGCGGGGCGTGAGCTTTCGAATCTCTGCGACTACCTGCTCGGCCCGTTCTGCCGTACCGGTATCCACCACGACAACGCCGTCCTGACCGATCTGAACGGCGATGTTTGCGCCAGCACCGGCAATCATGTAGACATCTGGCCGAACCTGCAGGACCTCGAGGCCGCCGACGGCCTGTTCGGCCGATTTTTCCTGACCTGTCCCGACCGCACCGGAAGCACCGAGAAGAACCACACTCGCAAGAACGCGTGTTGTCGAACTGCGGACCACACCTTTGAGCATCGTTTCACACCTCGGCGACCATCGGCCCCATCGCAACCGTCATGGCGGTCAGCAGCGCCTGAATGCAACGAAATGATAGGACAGAAATTGCGGCCACGTTGCTTGTCGGTTGGGGTCGAGGTTGTCATGGCCGAAGCCAATTACCTCCGCTGCGCGACACTGCACGTTATGACGAGACGTCGACTGATCGTCTGAACTCTCCCTGGCGTGGGAATTCTCATTCCCCGCACTCGTTCTGGAGCACCAAAACGTAGACTTTGGTCGCCCCTCCCATGAAGATCAGCCGCGCGAAAGTCTGCTCTCCGTGAATTATTGGTGATTTTTTTGGCAAGGAACCTGCACTTCGTCAGAAGGTGAGTCAAGAACTCGCAGTCGCTACGGCCCTTGAAGATGGACAGAGTCTCAGCTCGTCCGCTGAGGCCGAACGACGGGACCATCCTCGGCTGAAATACTCCGAGGTCTCGCCGCCGCCGGCTGCTCGCATCCTGAGCCGGCCTCGAGTACGGCTGGTCAATGTGTCGCCAGGCGGCGTCTTGCTGGATGCTCCGTTTCAGCTTAGACCCGGCTCCAACCTGGTGCTTGAAGTATCCACCGACGAGGAAGCACTGACCGTCCGGTTCGATACGATCAGAATTCCGTTCCACGTACTGCGATGTTATGTCGCAGATCTCAAGGATGGCGTCCGGTATCACGCCGCCGGGATTTTCGACGATGCGTTGTCCTCGCATTGTCTTGGAACGGCCGAGTGGCATCGGCTTCTGTGCATCCTCGAGTCTTTCCGGTAACACGCTGAAAAGGGCTCGTGACCACCTGGGTCCGGCGGTCCTTGACACCATATCGTTCGTTGATATATCGTTCATCGATATATCGACATGTTTCCCACCAGAATTGAGTTCTGCGTGCTCATCGGCCTCCTGGGTGGTCCCCGACATGGGTACGGGATCATGCAGGACGTGGAGGAGCTGACCGAAGGGGAGTTGCGACTCGGTCCAGGCACGCTCTACAGCGCCATCAAGCGCTTGCTTCGAGGCGGTCTCATCGAGGAATGCGATGCCGATGCCGACCGGCGTCGATGCTATCGACTCACGCGGAAAGGCAAGAGCGTTGCCGCCGAAGAAGCTCGGCGGTTGTCGGACCTTGTGCGCGTTGCTCGAAAACGCGGCCTTCTGCCCTCCGCATCATGACTCCCGAGCGCCTCTATTCGATCCTCCTTCGGCTGTATCCTCGCGAGTTTCGTGAGGAATTTGGTGAGGCGCTGCTCGAGGCATTCCGTGAGCTCTACCGGAACACGGGACATCAGCCGGTGCATTTCTGGCGGGTGCTGCTCTCGGACCTGATGCTATCGGCTTGTCGAGAATGGCTCGACAGCTGGCGATCGATCCGAGGACAGTTCGCGGTACGGTGGGTTTTCGCTTGCGCGAGCGTTGCGATCTTCACCGGCGCCGCGGGCAGTGCCCTGTCCTGGTCATTCGCCTATTTCTATCATCCGTATCTGGAAGGCTGGGTATTTCCAGCCTGGGGCTATGGAGCGCTCCTCGGACTCGGGCTTGGCGCAGCCCAGCTGGTTGCCTTGCGTGCACGGTTTTCGCTCGGTGCCACTTGGATCCTCGTGAGCGCAGGATGCGCGGCCGTCGGTCTCGAGGTGGCAGTCCTTCTGGCAGAATCCGCAGGCCCGGTCGGGTATGGTCTCGTGCTTGGAGGTTCTGTAGGCGCCGGGCAGTGGGTCGTGCTGCGTCGCAAGTCGATCGAGGCAGGCTGGTGGGTGGCAGCCACACTCGTGGCGGTACCCGTGGGCATCGTGTCGTGCGGTCTGGCCATCAACGGTACCCTGCGCGGCCTCAATCAGCTTCCCAACGACGTCCTTGCCTTGCATACACCAGCAACCAGCAGTTCCGCCATCAGTCTGCTTTCCCGAGGTCTGTACGGCCCGACGACTCTGATCGATCTCAGCGTCGAGCTTGCGGTGATGGCCACTGCCGGACTCGTCATTGGTGCGCTCACGGCGAGCACACTCTCGTCGCTGATGTCCCGCGCGCATTGATTGGAGCAGTCACGGAGGTGGCTATGCTCATCAAGGAAAGACCTGACGTCGCCCCTTCCGAAATCACGCCACGGCATCTCTACCTTCGACGACGGGAATTTCTGCGTTCGGTGGGTGGCACAGCCGCGGCGGCGCTGGCCTCCGCGTTCGGTTACCCGATGGAGCTCGCGGCGCAGGCAGGTTCGAAGCTTCCAGTTTCAAGGCGGATGGTCACGACGAGCGATGCCCTGACGCCCTATGAGGACGTGACCACGTACACCAACTTCTACGAGTTCGGATCGGATAAGAGCGATCCCGCTCGCAATTCTCACGTTTTCAAGTCACGGCCGTGGTCGGTTGCGGTCGAAGGTGAATGCGCCAAGCCCGGATCTTACACGCTGGAAGACATCCTTCGACCTCATCCGCTCGAAGAACGCGTGTATCGCATGCGCTGCGTGGAAGGATGGTCGATGGTGATCCCGTGGCTGGGGTTCCCCCTCGCCGATCTCTTGAAGCGCTTCGAGCCCACTGGCCAGGCAAAGTTCGTGGAATTCACGACGGTGCTGCGGCCCGAAGAGATGGTTGGACAACGGCGCCGGTTCCCTCGGTTGCTCAATTGGCCGTACACAGAAGGGCTGCGCATGGATGAGGCCATGCACCCCCTTACGATCATGGCGGCCGGCCTTTACGGCGAGACGCTGCTCAACCAGAACGGCGCGCCACTACGTCTCGTCGTCCCGTGGAAGTACGGGTTCAAGGGCATCAAATCCATCGTCAAGATCCGGTTCGTGCGCAAACAGCCCCTCAGCTCGTGGGAAGAAGCATATCCGGAAGCTTACGGGTTCTACGCAAACGTCAATCCCGCCGTTGACCATCCCGGTCACAGCCAGGCACACGAGCGTCGGATTGGCGAGTTCTTTCGCCGCAAGACGCTCTTGTTCAACGGCTACGCCGACCAGGTGGCCGGACTCTATGCCGGCATGGACCTGCGAAGGAACTATTGAAGGTTCTACGGCTCATCGGCACTTGGGCCGTAGATGGAGGGGACGGTCGAACCCATCGGGCGCAGGTAGGTGGACAACTGGCCCCGATGGTGAATCACGTCGAACAAAAATCCCCAAGCATTCCCGTATCCTGTTTCGCTCATGATCTCTTTGCCGTCAAACGTGAACGGAACTTTCCGTTCCCAATGCGAATGCGGCAGCTCGCGCATGATTCTGGTGACCTTGTCGTGGTGCTCATCGTAGGTATCGAGAATTTCCTTGACCGTGGCAGGGGTCGGCAGCTCCACCCATTCCAGAACACCCTTTTCCAGCCCCTGTCCCAGTAGAATTTCTTCGCGAACGATCAGCCATGCAATTTCACGGGCGTTGCGGGCCTTCGGATCGCCGCGGTAGTCCGATCGAGCCTGCGGAATTCGGGAAAGCACCTTGCGGGTTGCGGCAGCTTCTTTCTCCCAGAACGAGAGGAACAGCGTCTTTTCGTCCATATCCTCCTCCTCAGGAGACGCACATGACACGTGCCTGGATCCTGCCTGTCAAGAAAAGGAAAAGCCCGCGCCGACCCTTCGCCTGCGAGAGGAGGATGCTGCAAGCGATGATGACGGCGCGGGCCACCTGACTCGGGGCGCCGATTCTCACGCAGTCACTCAGGATGGAATTTTCAACACCTGTCCGGGTCGAATCTTGTCGGGATCTGACAGCTGGTCGCGGTTGGCTTCGAAGATACGACCGTACGCCTGCGCATCTCCGAGTTCACTCTTGGCAATCTTGCTGAGTGTATCGCCTGACTTCACTGTGTAAGTCCTGCTCGCAGGTGCGGCGGCGCGCGGCGCACTCCCGGCGGGCGGAGCCACGACCTTGATGTCGGCCACGATTTCCGCCTGATAGCTTGGAACGGTCTTGATCGCATTCCAAATCTTGTTCTTTTCGTCTTCGGAATTGACCGTTCCCTTGAAATAGAGCTTTCCGTCCCGTTCGTCGGCGCTGCCGTCCATCCGCAGACCCTTTGCCGTCTGAATCGCGGCCGCGTATTTTTCGCGGAGTCCAAGTGCCATAAGCCCCTCCTGTTGAAGTGTCCGGTGACTGCCTGCAAGAGAGACTCCAGACGGGATGGCTGGGAATTCAAGGAGCCTTTGCACTCCCGGACGCCCTTCTGCGAGGTATCGTGGTCTGGCCGCGACGGATCGAAGCGCCCGTCGCGACGCGGTCAGGCCGCGGACGTGGGACTGGAAGACGCGCCAACAGCCGAGCGCGGCGTTGAGGAAGTCGTGGTCGACGTCAGACGACTGGTGGACGAGGTCGACTGCTCCAGCTCGATGTTGCCCTCGAGCGATTCGAGCAGGCGGCGCACGTACTGAATTCGCTCGCTGCGTTCGGGCCCGAGCACGTAGATCTCGTACATCACGGCCTTCAGCGTGACGGTCAGCAACTGAAGCCGATGCGCATCGAGCTTTGATTCGTCAGGGACGGTCTCGTCCCCAAAGTGCATCAACACGGCAAACAGTACCTGGGCCACCGCCGGATACTTGTCACTGAGCGAGCGCAGGCGTGCCTGAAAGCTCCCGCCGTCGGCATCCTCGAGTTTGAGCAGCGTTTGAACAGCGCGCTGGGCACAAGCCGTCGCGCCAGTAAGGAATCCGCTCTTGAGGCACCCGTCCGCTTCGACGAGCAAGTCTCGCAGAGTTGCCGGTACTCGAGTATCGAGGGCCAGGAACGCGGGCGCGGCAGAAGGTCGGACGTCGGACATAGCCGTAATAATCAGGATGCGGCAATCCACCTCTCGCAATCCTGATGCCGCACCTCAACCGCCGGATTTCCGCCTAAATCGTTGGGGTGCTGCAATTAACGGCAGCTTGCCCACTCGTGGCAGCTAACAGATTCGTTTGCCGAATCGCAAATCTGCCAGGAACACTTCCTGCTCGCGCAGTCTTAATGCGTGCGTCCAGCTGCAGCCTTGTCCAGCGCGCGTCCCCCGGTCAGCTCGTTGGTGAGCGACATGTTGTGTTCGTGGCACGCGTACTCGAACATTCGATAGTTGTCGTCTCTGGTCAAGGGCAGGGCCACTTTCCAGGGCGCGGTATATACCTTTGGATCTTCGATCGTGACCTCATAGTCGATTGTCTTGTCATCGCGGACGGTGAAACGCTCGGTCACGCGGAGCTGGTCGCTGTGGGGAACTCCTCGAATTCGACCAGTTGCGGCGCTGGTTGCGATCGAGCCTTTATCGTTGAAGTTCGTGGTCTCGACCACAAGCGTATTGCCTTCCCACCGCCCGCGCGGATCCCCGTTCCACAAGCGCACGTTGGATCCCACGTGGGGACGCTTGTCCAGCGGGATGATCCGGGCCTCATGGATCATTTCGTAGAGAATGACCACGTATCCGGGAATCTGCAGAATCTGATAGCCGTTGTTGTAGCCGGCCGGGAACATGCCGCCGGGCACACCTCTCGTGATGCAGCGGACCCACGGCGTCTCGTGCTCCGGGGCGTCGTTGACACGCGCGAGATCGTAATCACGTTTGGCTTCGGCCCACGGCCGCACAGGGACCCGCCCGTCTGCCGGCTCAACCACCATCGACCGCCGCCGGGAGGCTTGCGGGCTGTCATGGTCGGTCCAATGGGCCGGAGGATTCACGCCGGTTGCCACGCGGGCCGGTTCGTCGGCTTCGAACGGGGTGCTGTCGAAATTCACCCACATACCTTGAATGTCCGGCTGGCCGTCGGCCGTGCGCCGCGGTGTCCGTTGCTGGGCAGCCACCGATGCGCTCAGCCACAACGGGAGGACCACCACTGCAATCGCCGCACACGCCATCTGTCGCAGTCGAGATTCCATCGGACACCTCGCTTCTCAGTCTGTTGAATGCCCGCCCCACCCGGTCCGCAATTTGGCGCGATCTACTTCGCTTCCACGCAAATAGACGGCGGAAATCCGTCGCGTATTGACGATAGTCTCCAGAGGGTTGGCATCGAGCACGACGAAGTCGGCACTCTTGCCGCTAGCGACCACTCCGTGCTGATCCAGTTTCAGAATGGCGGCTGATGTCACCGTCGCGGCGACGATTGCCTGGCCTGGGGAAAGCCCGGCCTCAACCATGTCTGCCAGCTCGGCGTGTGCCGACCACCCGATGGGTGCACCCACGCCAGCATCGGTTCCGAAGCCGATCCGCACGCCCGCAGCACTGAGCTTCGCGAGACTCCGCGCCTGCACATCGAACGACCTCGGCCGCACCGGCGCTCCCTTTGCCACAGCCGCTCGCAATGCTGCAACCTGCTCGGAAGGAAACGTTTCGCTCAGGAGACCGAGATCCGAGGCCCCGGGTGCTCTATCCGGCAGGTTCGGAATGAGAAACACCTCCGGCCGGGCCTTGAACAGTCCGATGAACTCCTCATCGACTTCCAGATCGCGGATGCCATGCGCGAATCCGTCGATGCCCGCGCGAAGCAGCTCCTTGCCGTCCGCCAGATAGTACACGTGAGCGACGACACGGAGTTTGCGCGTATGCGCCTCGTCAATGACGGCGCGGTACAAGGCTGCCGGCAGCTTGGGTACGGTCCCCTCTCGATCGTCAACCCAGATCTTGACAACGTCGACCTTCTGCGCCGCCAGCTCTCGAACCGCCGCGCGCGCCTCGGATTCCGTCGTGACCCCGTACGGCGCGTCTCGCCAATAGTCTGCGCGCGGCCCGGCATTGGGCCAGGCAATCCCGCGGCCGGCCGTTCGAAAGAGAGCTGTCTCAGTGCCGGGTGTCGCCCGCAGTTGAAATGGAAGTTCTCCCCGATCGAGGCCGAGGCTGAGCGTCGCCGCAATGCCGTGATAGGCGTACCGGTTCAACTGGTCGATGAGATTCGCGCGCGTGTAGTTCTGCGCGGAATTGGTCATCGTTTTGACGTCGTAATAGCCGAGGTGACTGTGGAGATCGATCAACGCCGGCATGACGGTCTTGCCGGTGAGATCGATTCGGCGCGCGCCCTGTGGAAGCGGGACGGTCCCTCTGCGACCGACCTGACCAAAGCGACCGTTCTCGACGATGAACGCGGAGTTCTCGGTTGGTGAGCGGCCATCGCCGGCAATCAGCCGTGCCCCCTCGAACAGCACCGCGGTCTGCGTCGCCGGCGACGTGGGCTGGGCAGCCTGCATCGACCAGCCCGCCACGACGAGCAGACACGCTACCAATGCCCGTACCAGGCCCATCTTTGCCTCCGGCCCCGATTCTACTCTCTTCCGGCGGTCACGGCAGTGAGATCGCCCCAGATCACGGGACGCGGATTACGCGGATTTACTCGCCAGGATCTCATAAACGCGTTCCGATAGGGCCGGCCGAATTTCGGCCTGCCGAGGGTCACGAGTCTTGCAATCGCCTGAGTACTCTTTTCATACTGGTTGAGCACAAGCTAGAGATAGGAGCAGGTATGACGAGAACAGCTCTACCGGCCTGGACATTCGCGCTCGTGATGGTGTTGGGCTTGACGGTGACGGGCACCCTCGCACAAACGGTCGTCAAGCTGCCCAAGAACCGCTACACACCAGAGCAGGACGTCGAGCTGGGCCGGGAAGCGGCCGCCGAGATTCGCAAGCAGTATCCCATCATCGAAAATGAGCGTATTGCGAAGTACCTCACCCGGCTCGGTGACCGCCTGGTAGCAGTGTCGCCACCCGAGCTGAACAACCCGGTCTATGAGTACTCGTTTACGCCCGTCAACTTGAAAGAGATCAACGCCTTCGCGCTTCCCGGCGGACCCATGTTCGTTCACCGCGGCATGTTCGACGCGGCCGCTGCCGAGGGTGAAGTTGTGGGCGTCATGGCTCACGAGCTGGCGCACGTGCTCTTGCGGCACGGCACGGCCAACGCTTCGAAAGCGCAGAACCCCTGGTTGCAGTTGGGACAGATTGCGGGTGCGGTCGGTGGCGCGGTCGTTGGCGGTGCCGCTGGATCAGCCATCATGCAGGGCAGCCAGTTCGGCCTGGGAACATTGCTCCTGAGATACAGTCGCGACTTCGAAAAGCAGGCCGACCTGCTCGGTGCCCAGATCATGGCGCGCGCCGGCTACGATCCGCGCGCACTGGCCCGCATGTTCGAAACCATCGAGCGCGAGTCGAAATCGAGCGGCGGCGGCGGCCCGCAGTGGATGAGCAGTCATCCCAATCCCGGCAACCGAACCGCCTACATCACTAGAGAAGCCGAGATGCTCACCATAGCGAGCGCCGCGGACGACCGCGACTTTCAACCCATCAAAGTTGCCTTTGGCTCGTTGCCCCCCGCCAAGTCGATGGGCGATTTGGCGCGCAGCAAGAACGACACGGGTGGCGAAGCGCCTCGATCCGTTGGCACACCCGGACAGCCGGTCCCTCTGCCATCGACCCAGTATCGTGCAATTGCCGGGGGCAAGATCTTCCAGGCCGCCGTGCCGAACAACTGGATCAGCCTGCCGTCCAACAGCGCGATCAAGGTCGTCCCGGAGAACGGGTACGGTCAACTGAACGGACAGACGGTGTTCACTCACGGCGTGGAGTTTGGCGTGACGCAAGCGTCGTCGCGCGACCTGCGAGAGGCCACCAATGCCTGGCTCAGGGCTGTTTCGCAGGGGAACCCCGAACTCCGCCTGGCTGGCGATCAGCAGGTCATGCGGATCTCGCAGCGCTCTGCAATCAGCACTCCACTCGTGAACCCGTCGCCGCTCGGGGGTCGGGAACGCATCCGGGTGTATACGACATTTCTCGTGGATGGCAGCTTGTTCTATTACCTGACGATCGTGCCGGAGGGCGAGGTGCAGGACTATCAGCAGACGTTCCAGCGTGTAGGGGAATCCATCCGGCTGACGGAGGCGCGCTAGCGAGTCAGTTGGGAAGCTTGACTTGAGGTTCCCGCCCGCGGTCGAGCGCACGGTCGATGGCGCGAATCAGTTGCTCGTCCGTGAACGGTTTCTGCAGGAACTCGACCGCGCCGTCGGCCATCGCCCGATCGCGCAGGCTTGGATCTCCCGCACCAGTGACGAACACGATTGGAACATTGTGCTGGATCACACTCGGCTCTGCTTGCAACTCCAGTCCTGACAGCCCGAGCATGTGCACATCCACGACCAGGCAGTCGAGATGATGGTCCTTGCCTGCGTCCCAACCCGGTTCCAGAAGAAACGCCTCAACAGATCCAAAGGCGCGCACCCGATAATTGCACGCGGTCAGCAAGCGTGACAACGCGCGCAGCACTGCCGCGTCGTCGTCGATCACGCCAATGAGGGCGCGTTGGTCACTCATGCGTTCGACTCGAGCACTGGCAATGTGAAACGGATCGTGGCGCCGGCATCACCGTTGTTAGCGGCCCAGATGCGTCCTTGGTGACCACGAACGATCGACGCGCAGATGCGGAGGCCAATTCCAAGCCCGCCGGGTTTCGTGCTGAAAAACGCATCAAACAGTCGACTCATGTGTTCCGGCCGGATGCCCGTCCCGCAGTCACGGACGCTCGTCAGAACTTCCTGGCCCGTCGCACTCGTCCGGACGACCAGCTGGCGCTCCGCAATCGGCCGATGCTGCATGGCCTCGATGGCATTGACGGCCAGGTTGAGAATGACCTGCTGCAACAGCACGCGATCGGCGGAGACGTCGGGAAGCCCATCAGCCAGCTCGAGGGTGAGCCTGACATGGCGCAAGATCAGCTCGCTGCGAATCATGTGCTCGACGTCGCGGATGACATCGTTCAGCGCGAGGGGCTGCCGCAGCGGTAGATCACGTTCGAGCCACGACCGCAATCGGCGAATCACATCTCCGGCACGTTTGTCAGCCTCGACGATGTCGTCGAGCAGCTCGGTCAGGTCCACCTCGTGCAGCTTGTTCAACGCAAGCGAGCGTTGCGCCGCCTGAGCATTGCTGAGAATTACCGTGAGCGGCTGGTTCAACTCGTGGGCAAGCGAGGCGGTGATCTCCCCAAGACTGCTCACGCGGGAGACGTGGGCCAGTTCGAGGTGGCTGCGCTCGACCTCGAGCTGAGCAAGCTTGCTGTCGGTTGTATCCCGAACGATCGCGAGAATCTCCTCGGTGCCACAGCGGACCATCCGAGCCTCGTAGTGGCGCGGCGCACCGCCGACGGTCAAGGTGTACTCCAGGAGGTCGCCACCATTGGCCAGGACGCGCTCGAAACTCGCTGTGAACTGGTGGGCAAGCTCGGGCGGCAGCACCTCCGACACGTGCCGGCCAATGAAGTCTTCGGGCGCCACGAGCAACCGCTCGGAGTCGCGCGGCTGGACATCGAGATACGTGCCGTCGGTGGTCATCAGGAACATCAGATCGGGCAATGCAGACAGGATGGCCTGATTACGGTTGCGGCTTTCGGTCAGCGCGTCTTCCGCGCATTTTTGAGCCGTGATGTCGAGCACAATTCCTTCACACGCCACGCTGCCATCGTCGAGAGGTCTGACGCCGGATCGAAAATGACACCAATGGAGGCTGCCGTCCGCCCATTGCAAGCGACACACTTCGTCGAGCGGAGAACGCGATTTGAGCGAGTTGGTAATCGCTGCCCAGAAGCGCGGCCGATCTTCTTCGACCAGCAAACTCGGCAAGGCGTCCGGGTCTTCAAAGAGGCGTTCGGCACTGAGACCAGTCACCTCTTCGACACCTTCGCTCACATACGTGAATCGATACGAGCCGTCGTGGGAGTGCACCACCTGGAAAAACATCGCCTGCGGCAGCTTGTTCCCGATCGTGTGGAGGAACTCCTCCCGTTGCTGCAGCGACTCGTACAACTCGTGCAGCGTCTGCTCCGGTGTTTGGCTGGGCGTGGACTCGCGGGCCTGCATGGTCGGCGGCGGTTGTAACGTTCTGAGTACCTTAGTCATTCTCGTCTTTCACTCTTGCGATTTGGTTCGATGTTCGGCAAGCCACTGTTCGCTCACACTTTCTACACGATAGCGAGGGGCCCGCCTTTGGCGCAGGAATCTGAACACCTGCCAGGCAATCGCTCCCGCCAGAAGCGCAATCCCAAGACGACCGAATGCAAGAGGGTTCATGACAGGCTGCCCGCGAGGCTGGCAAGAAATCGGGATTATACGACACTTGCATCCGCTGATGACCGTGATAGCCTCCGCGCACAGGCGGCGCGTGTCTCAAAATCGAGCGCACCCTGAAAATGCCCATGAAAACATCTCACACAGGTCTGACGATGGCCATTGTCGCCGCCTTCGTCAGCCTGGGAAAGACGTCCTCTGCGCAGGACCTGGAACCTCGTGCCTACTCGTCGTCTCCAGTGGGTCTGAACTTTCTGGTGGCAAGTGTCGGCCGATCGACCGGGGGCGTCCTTGTCGATCAGTCGCTGCCCATCGAAAACGTCCAGGCCGAACTCAATGTGATCGCCGCAGGCTACGGACGCACGTTTGCTCTCTTCGGGCGCAGTGCGCTTGCGGTCGTCGTCCTACCTTACGTCTGGGCTGAAGCAACCGGGCAGATTGCGGAGGCTACGCGGAGCACCACGCGTTCCGGTCTCGCAGACGCGAGAGTAAAACTGTCGGTCAATCTGTTCGGAAATGCCGCGCTCAAGCCAGCCGAATTTGCCCGAACGCGTCCAAGACCGATTGTCGGTGCCAGTCTGACGGTCGTCCCGCCGACGGGTCAATACTATCCGTCAAAGCTCATCAATCTTGGCGCGAACCGATGGGCGGTCAAACCAGAGCTCGGGATTTCTTATCCGGCGGGCCGCTGGACCATCGAGGGGTACGGGGGTGTGTGGTTCTTCACTGAGAACGACGAGTTCTACACGGGTGCGTCACTGCGTCAACAAGATCGCGTCATTGCCTTGCAAGGTCACGTGAGCTACTCGCTGCGCCCGCAGCTTTGGCTGGCATTCAACGGTACTTGGTACTCGGGCGGCACCACGACAATCGATCAGATCAAGAATGCCGATCTGCAAAGAAACTCGCGCGTGGGCGGGACCATGTCTTTTCCGCTCAGCCGTGGCCACTCCCTGAAGGTGACCTACAGCACGGGCGCGACGACACGACTTGGGACCGACTTCAACACGGTTGCGGTCGCCTGGCAGTACGCCTGGCTGAATTAGCGAGTCTAATCCGGGTCAACGACGTCCTGTACGCGCCCCTGCAAGCCTCGCAGGTCAGCCTCTCCGGTTCGAGGCAACGACAGGAAATTGAGCAAATCGTCGAACGTGGTAAGGCCGAGCTCGGCGAATGCCTGGGCGCCGTCCGGGAATCTGCAACTTCCAGTCGAAGTCGGTGGAGCCATCACGTCAAAATCCGGCGAATGTCTTCCTCGACATGCTCAGGACGACGAAAGGGAGCGTACCGGCGCAGCACGATCCCCTGCGCGGTAATCAGGAACTTCGTGAAGTTCCATTTGATGAAGCGGGTCCCAATGATGCCCGCCTTTTTCTGTTTGAGCAGTTTGTAGAGCGGGTGGGCGTTCGGTCCGTTGACGTCAATCTTGGCGAACATCGGGAACGTGACAGCGTAAGTCGAACCACAGAAGCGCTCGATCTCAGCCTCGGTGCCTGGCTCCTGATGACCAAACTGATCGCATGGAAAACCAAGTACCACCAATCCTCGATCTTTGTAGGTTCGATACAGAGCCTCCAGCCCGGCATATTGTGGCGTGTGAACGCAACGACTCGCCACGTTGACGACCAGCAGGACCTTGCCGCGGTAGTCAGCGAGCGAGCGCTGAGAGCCATCAATGGCCGTCGCGTCGATTTCGTACACGCTTTCCATGCGACGGCTTTCAGCTCCCCTGCAAATATGCAATCAGGACGGTCAACGTCAGCGGGCTGAGCAGCGTGGCCAGCAGGACGACGCTCGTGACAAAGGCCGGCATCACGTCATATTCCAGCGCAAGGATGGTCGTCACCACCGCTGTCGGCATGGATGCCTGGAGGACGGCCGCCTGTCGTGCGGGTCCGGCCAGCCCCAACAACGAAGCCATCGCGAGCGCGACGACAGGTGCAACCGCCAGAGACAGGGTGACAGCAACCGCGACGACTCGCGGCCGTTCTGGAAAGCTCGCTCGCTCGAGCTGCATCCCGAGAACGAGAATCATCATCGGCAACGCCGCATCGCCAAGCAATGTGATCGGTCTCATCAGCGCTAGGGGCATGGTCAGGCCGCTCGCGAGGACCATCGCCGCCGCAACGACCGCCCAGGCGGCGGGCACCTTCAGAATGCCTCGCAGGGCCCGTCGCACGGATCGCCGCCCACTGGCCGCGAGAAGGACCCCCGCGGTGTAGACAAGGACGGCGCTGGTAACAAAGTACACGGAGGCGTGCGACAAGGCGTCGCGGCCAAACGCAAACAACACGACGGGCAATCCATAGTTGCCACCGTTCGAAAACATCACGACGAGGAGAAACGCGCTCACCGAGGGACGATCCAGCTTCAGTCCTGCCGCCGCGAGCCGGGCCACGAGAGCCATGGCCAGCATGGTGAGCACGCAGAAGAACGCCATTCGACCGAAATCGAGCCCGGTGACGGGAGAGGTGACGAGCTGGCTGAAGACGAGGCACGGCGCAAGCGCGTTGAAGGACACCTGCGAGAGCGTCTGGACGTTGGCTCCCAGATACCGCGCCAGCACGAATCCGACGCTCGCAACGAGAAAGATCGGCAGAAGGTCCGAGAGGAAGATGGAAAAGAGCGACAAGGGTCAGTGAGTCAGGCCGTAGATGATGTAGTTCACGCCCAGCTTGTAGGCCTCGTTGGTCTCGTCGATGGACCTGAGGCCGGTGGAGGACCATTCCCAGAACTGCGAGATATCGGTGTTGTAGTTGACGACCATCATCAGCCGCTTGCCCGGATCGTTGTCTTCGAACAATCCGCGGAAGACTGGTCGACCCGCATTGTAGGCCTGCGGGATGATATCGAGCGATTCGATTTCAAAAAACGAGTGATAGATCGGATGGGACGCGTCGAGATTCACGAATCGGGCCTCAGGCAGTACGCGGCGCATGTTGGCCTCGAACTGCTCCCACCCGTCGCCGCCAATCCCTCCCGCGACCTTGAAATCGTCCACGATGACGAACCCGCCTTTCTGAAGGTAGGCACGCAGGGCCGCCGCCTCGGATTCGGTCATGTCCCACCATCCGACCTCGATGATGTACGCGACGGGGTACTTGCCAAGTTCGGGATCGTCGAGCGTGAGGCTGTTGATCTCTTCAACACGCGCACCAAGATAGCTGACCTCCTTCATGATTCTCATGAGGTTCCGCTCAGCCAGCGGATAGCCATGCGCCCAGGCGGGCAGGCCCTGGTACCAGTAGCCGCCCGGCAGCGTGGTGTAGTTCACGCGGACAAACGTGAAACGACCGTCGTATGGGCTGTTCGGCAGCGTGCGGAAGGCGCCAACGCGCCCGCCAAATCCGCGGCGCTGCGCCAGAGCCGTGACGGCAAGACACACGACAAGGCCCGCAATCGCCAACGCTCGGCCACACGATGTTCTTGTCATCGTTTCATGTCTGCCCGTCCGGCTAAAGCCGGACGCTACACCCAACCCCAATTGCCCCGTCCGGCTAAAGCCGGACGCTACACCCAACCCCAATTGCCCCGTCCAGCTAAAGCGGGACGCCACGCCCAACCACAACAGAACATCGGACGTCCGGCTTTGGTTGACGTTTCACGTACCGTCCGGCTTTAGCCGGACGTGGGAACGCCAGCGGTAGAATACCAATTATGAGGACGGCACGACTCGCGATGCCGGTGCTGGCGTTTCTCGTGTCGCTCAGCGTGCAGACCGCCGGTCAGGACTGGCCGGAGTTCCGCGGTCCGACGGGCCAGGGGCATTCGCCGGAGCGGGACCTTCCTCTCGAATGGAGCGAATCACAAAATATCGTGTGGAAGACCGCGGTTGCTGGCCGCGGGTGGTCGTCGCCGGTCGTCGCAGGTGGACGAATCTGGCTGACGACTGCCACCAACGAACGGGGCGCGGCCTCCTTGCGGGCGCTGGCGTTCGACATTGAGTCAGGCCGCGAGGTCGTCAACGCCGAAGTCTTCCGTATCGGCGGCGCGCGACTGACAAACGTCAAGAACAGTCATGCCTCCCCCACTCCCATCATCGACGGCGATCGCGTATACGTGCACTTCGGTGCTCTGGGCACGGCCGCACTGACCACTTCGGGCGAGATTGTCTGGAAGACGCGACTGCCCTACGAATCTCAGCATGGAAACGGGGGATCACCGGCGCTGCACGGCGATTTGCTCATCATCAGCTGCGATGGCAGCGACACGGCATTCGTGATCGCGCTCGATAAGAAGACTGGCAAGACACGCTGGAAGACCGATCGCCGCTACCCTGCAGACCAGGCATATTCCACGCCTCTCGTCATTCGGGTCGGAGACCGCGACCAGGTTGTGAGCGTCGGTGCCTACCGTGCCGCGGCCTACGATCCGCAGACAGGCAAGGAGGTCTGGCGAGTCCGATATGACGATGGGTTCTCGAATGTTCCGCGGCCGGTTGCAGGCCACGGTCTCGTCTACATCGCGACCGGCTTTCAGCAGCCGTCCCTGCTGGCGGTTCGACCCGATGGAATGGGCGACATCACGAGGACGCACGTGGCGTGGAGCCTGCAACGAGGTGCGCCGTTGACACCCTCGCCGCTCATCGTGGGTGACGAACTGTACATCGTCAGCGATATTGGCGTGGCGTCATGCGTGGATGCGAGGACGGGACAGACTCACTGGCAGCAACGACTGGGCGGAAACTACTCAGCATCGCCGGTGTTCGCGGATGGCCGCATTTACTTTCAAAGTGAGGAAGGGTTGACGACCGCGATCGGCCCGGGGAAGGTTTTCCGAAAACTCGCCACCAGCCAGCTCGATGGTGCGATGCTCGCCTCGATGGCGGTGTCGGGCGGATCGATTTTCATCCGCACCGACAGCCATCTTTATCGCATTGGTTTGAAGCAATAGATCCCGCCAGCGCCCAACATCCTGAACCAAAGCCGCGTAGACCCGATCGGATGGAGTCGGGAACGGTTACGCCGTCTCACTCAGTATGTGACGCGCACACGGTACTTCAGCACGCCTTCCCCGTCCGCGGCCACCGGAACCTTGAACTGGGCCGCCCAAGCGGCCGTCTTGGTCCACTCGTGCGAACTCCGCAGCATCTTCCATGAGCCACCAATGGGTTCGTTGACCTCCACCACAATCGGGGTGGACTTGTGATTGCGAACCTTGATTTCGAACTCAACCTCGAAAGTGCTCCCGGCAATCTTCTCGAAGTCGGTCTGGTTACGCTCGCTGACCACGTCAAACGCATTGCCAATCTTCAGGTTCAGCGTTTCATCTTTGGGCGTATGGTTGATGCGATCCTCACCGACGAACTGGACGCCGCCCTTGGAATCGGCCTGATAGACGCGCACCACACCAGCCGGCATGGGCATCCCGAGTCCCGCTTTTTCTTCGTTCTTGAACTGGTAGTACACCTGAACGACATCCTTGATGGGAGCACCAGGATGATGGGTGTTGTGGTAATAGAAGCGCTCCCCTTCCACGATATAGCGTTTCTGTACCGGAAATCCCGTGCCGCCAAGCATGCTGACCTGCTTGGTCTCGTTGTTGTTGATTGTCGTCTTTCTCCCGAGTGTGTAGAGATGATAGTCAGACAACGCCTCCTGTGACATCGGCGCCTCTGCGACCACCTGTGCACGCCGGTCGCCAACGGCGCTGGTGAGACCCAGCGCCTGGCGCACGCGATTGAGATCGCCGGCGACGAGCTGGAGCCTGGCGTTCTTGAAGCCGGTCCCGCTGTCGTTCGTCAACGTGACCCAGCCATCGATATCGCCTACTTTGTCGTCGCGGCCCACGGTCAACACGTAGTCGGCACTCCATGAGAGCTTGCTGGCAAGATAGGACGCTTCCACCTTGTGACGCACACCACCTGAGTTGTCGAGTGTCCAAATCAGCGTGGGTCGCGTGTACAAGCTCTCTGGGACTTCAGGAAAACGAATGTGATCGGCGTGCAAGCCGGTCACGATTTCGTTGCCAATCCGCCACACGGGCGCAGTGTTGTAGCTGATGAGACGAGCCGTCACCTCTTCCTGTTTGGTCGAGCCGTCTTCCTGCGTGGTCCGAACGAGCGTCACATCACGACCGACGTACTTGCGCAGGAGCTTGTCGGGCTCGAGCAGGTCGTACTCGTAGTTCTGCTCGAGCACGCTCACACGTGCGGGTTCACTCAAGGATCGAAAATGCACGGTCGCCGGGTTCACGGTGGCGGCAATGTCCATGAACTGGAGGTCGGCAATCCCGCGCGCCAATTGAAGATTTCGCACGTCTCGCACGAGTGCAATGTCGGAGTTGTAGACCGTCACCGCCAGTTCGACTTGATCATCGAGGGTGGTGGAGTCTGGTGAGGCGGGCGACGCGGCGGCCGCTTCACGGAGAACAGATCGTGGAGCAATGGCTCCGACCGTCAAAATCAGGGCCGCAAGCCAGAAACGGACGCGCATGAGACGAGCTCCTTCCAGAATGTGACGGGTCCATCCCGTCTACCTCTAGAACGGAGCCGTTAGGATTTCTTGCAGGGACGAGAACAGAGCACCTGGGTGTCGTGTGATACCCGGCTGCGATCCGTTGAGATCCGCGTGAATCCGCGTCTCGTGAATGAGAGTAAAGATCCGCGTCTCGTGACTGCAGGAGATCCGCAAGCATCCGCGCACCCGCGCGGATCAGCGCATCCAGGTCAGACCACCATTGGTGGTGGTAAACATGCGGCCGTCAGCGGTCGTGACGGTGGCCGTGCGCGCGTCGGTGGCTCGGACAGCGGTCAGATCGATCGGTTCGGGGAAGGTCAGACGTTGCCAGTTTCGTCCATCAGTGGTGAGCAGCACCGTGCCGGCGCGACCGACCACCCAGCACACGCTCGCCGACGGCGAGGCACCTGCCACGAGGTCTGCAGTGACGCCGCTCCCGAGCACCTCCCAGGTCGCGCCGCGATCTCGTGACAGTTGAACGAACCCGCGAGCGCCCACGCGCCAGCGACTAGCGGCATCCGACGATGCGATTTCGATGACGGCCGCTCCCGCTTCGGAATTGTCCCGCCGAACCTGGGCCGATCGGGCGGCCATGGAAGCAGGGGCAGCAGCCCCGGGCGATGGTGGGGAGGCGCCAGACGTCACACGCTCCTCGAGCGCCCCAACGGCGGCGGTTCTCGCCGAATCAGAGGCTGGCGCAGCGGGAGGGGGTGGTGGAGACGGTCGCTCATCGCGACCGACTGCCTGAAACTCGCTCAAGGCGGTGGGCCGAGACGGCTCGACCTCTTTTGCCGCCTCTCGCGCTGCTGATGCCTTTGCATCCGTGTTTGCGTCTGCGTCCGTCCGTTCAGGCTGCTGATTGCCGCGCAGCCTCGTCGCGGGCTGCACGGGTGATCTTTTGTCAGTGGCCTCCGAGCGCAGCTCTTCCGGCGCCTGCTGCGCGGCTGGCTCGGGCTGGGTGATCTCTGTTCTCGCGATCGTCTGCTCCGGAGGGCGCGACCGATCGCCGGGCACGGCGATCCAGACAACGATGGCCGCAACGCCGGCCGTCAGCGGGACCCACCAACGCAGCGAGCCGATCCCCCACCAGCGGGTCACCGGTTCGCGCTCGGGCGCCAGCTTTACCATCGTTGCCACTATCGACAGGCAACGGCTGCAATCAGATAAATGCGCTTCGGCGGCCTTGAGCTCGTCACGCTTCAATGTGCCGTCTACCCACGCGGCCAGTATCTCGGAATCGAGACACTGTCCACGAGGCGCGGCTCCGCCCGCTCGTGCGAGCGACTGACGAAGCAGGCGATCAACGACCGCTTCACGATCCGACCCGCGGTTCACGTACTCAGTCTCCCCTCATGTAGAACGATCGGGCTCCGGTTCCTTGCGCTGACCGGGGTCCTCGAGCATCCGTTCCAGGTCGAGCGATCCGGCATCGGCAGCCGCCAGCTCGAAACAGCGCGACACTTGAAGGTCGTTCAAACCAACCTCTTCCCGAAGCTGCCGTTCCACTTCTTCGCGAATCTCGCGCCGCGCCCGTGCCAGGTGTCGCGAAACCGTGGCTTCGTGCTCGCGTAACAGGCGGCCGCTCTCGGCCAAGGTCAGCTCCTCGGCATAGTAACAGCGAAGTCTCAATCGGTCTCGCGCGCCGAGGGCCGCCACGGTCCGAACCAGGGCCAGCCGAATCAATTTGAGATAGTGGCCTTCATCAGGATCTGGAAGGCCCGTTGCCAGGGGGGCGGCCACCAGATCTTCATCCGGCAACGACTCCAACCGACGGCCGGATCGCACCCGATCGACGTGCCGTTGAGACAACACGGCACGCAACCATGTCGCCAGACTGCTGCGTCCGTGATAGTACCGAAACAGCGACAGGCGCTCGCCGCCGCTTTCAGTCAGCCCGTACAGATCCCCATAAATGCCATCTGCGAGATCGCGAGCGGCGCCGCCGGGCTGGAGTGCGTCCGCCGCCCGATAAAGCACCGGCCGGAGTTCCCGTACGAAATGTTCCCATGCCGCTTCGTTACCCGCGGCGCATGCACACGCAAGAGCCAGGTCTTCGAGGTGCAGCGACGAGAGGTATCGCTCGATCTCACGCCCGCCCGGATTACTTCCTGAAAACGATCGCGAGGCACTTATGCCGAGCGCGTGGACAAAGGCCTGTTCGGCGACACCCCATCGGTGGGCGTTGGCTTTGCGATACAGCCGCGCTGCGAGCGCACCGTCAATGTGCAACGGCCGGATGAGGTCCGCTTCACGTTTGCGCGTTGGGTGCTCGCGAGTCGACATCAGTGTCCCGAGGCATCCCGCTCAGTGGCCCAAGGTCCCGCAGCAGTCCTGGATCCCGAGCGACATTCGTCTCTCCGTCGAGTATGATCCGAAACGATGAAACGCGTGCTGGTCGCACTTCTCCTTGCGTCCTTGCCTGCTCTGCTCACCTCGCAGGGTCCAACACACCCTCTCACCGGGCGGCAGATCGCTGGTGTCGCCAGCGATTGGGTCTGGCTCGATCGGTCGGAACGCGAACAAGAAGAAGAGCCGAGACGCGCTGTAGAGCTTATCGGCATCAAACCAGGGATGGTCATTGCGGACGTCGGCGCCGGCACCGGTTACTTCTCGGTCCTGCTCGCGCAACGTGTGGGCCCGGAAGGCAAGGTGTACGCAAACGACATCCAGCCCAAACTTCTGGGAATTCTTCAAGACAAGATCCAGAAACAGCAGCTCACCAACATCGAAGTCGTCCTGGGACGCCAGGACGACACGCGGCTACCCGAGGCGACGATTGAGCTCGCGCTCCTTGTGGACGTGTACCACGAGTTTCAGTACCCGCAGGCGATGCTCGCCAGCATCCGTCGCGCGCTCAAGCCGAGCGGCATGCTGGTGCTGCTGGAATACCGCAAGGAGGATCGCGATCTGCCGATCCGCGAAGAACACAAGATGACGATCAAGGAGGCGCGGACCGAAGTTGAAGCGGAAGGCTTCGCGTTCGACCGCGTGATTCGCAGCCTCCCTCGCCAGCACATTCTGATCTTCCGAAAGCCGGCGCAGTAACGGAAGGCTACGCCCGCGCGTCGAGCGCAGCCTTGACCCGTGCGGGCGTGAAAGGCACCTGACGGACGCGAGCCCCGGTCGCGTCAAAGATCGCGTTGCCAATTGCCGCCGCCGTAACGGTGATGGCCGTCTCACCGGCGCCCGAGGCTTCCGCATCCACGCGGTTGATCAGCACGCTCTCAATTCGCGGGACGGCAACGCCCAATGGCAAGGATCGATAGCTGCGCCAATCGACGGACGTGACTTTGCGATCGTCCCAGGTGACTTCTTCCATGAGCGCGCGGCTCATACCCTGCAGCGCACCCCCTTCGATTTGATTCCGTAATCCGTCAGGGTTTGAAATCGGGCCGCAATCGAGCGCGACGACAAGGCGCTTGACGGTCACACGGCCCGTACTTTGATCAACGTCAACCTCGGCCACCATGGCCGCGTAGCCATTGTCGCCTTCGTAGAGCACGCAAGAAATTCCGCGTCCGCTGGCCACACCCGTCCGGTTGAGGCCAGGTCTCGGTGATGCGCGATCGCTCCAATTTGAGGCCTTGGCCGCGGCCCGAACGACATCGCTCAACCGCGGGTCTCGCAAATGCTTCAGTCGAAAGGCCACGGGATCGGCCTTCGCTCGGACGGCCACTTCATCCATGAAACACTCGTGGGCGAACGTGTTCTGAAGCCGTGAGGGTGATCGCAGCGGTCCGGTCCAGAATGGCGACGGCACGGTATGGGAAAGCACACGCTCGCTTGCAATCGTGCCCGTCCCTCCACACTGCCCGCCAATACATCCCGAGAAGTACGATGGCACGACGTTGGCGTTGTTGTTCAGGGTGCCTGAGGGCGCCGGCGCCGCTCGTGGAGTAAAGGCCGCCGGCTGAAAGCCCGCGAGGAACCCCGTGATGACGTTGCCGGGCGTGTTCGTGCCGGGGCGTCCGCCGAGCGTTGGCGACCACCCCTCGTAATCCCAGGCCACGATGTTCCCCTGACGGTCCAGGCCCGCCCGCTGATCGATGACGTATGCGAACCCGTAGTTTTCCCACGCCATCTCGTCTTGTCGCGACAGTTGGACGCGAACAGGCCTGCCCACGCTCTGGGATAGCAGCGCGGCATCGTACGACACCGTGTCGGCACCGTTGATGCCGTAACAGCCGGACCCCATTCTGAAAATCACACGAACGTTGGTCGCAGGAACACCGAGCACGATTGCAATGCCGCTCTTCAACGGGTGCACCGATTGCGTTGGCGACCAGACAGTCGCACGGTCGCTCTGAACGTCGGCCACCGCACAGGAACTTCCGATCGACCCGTGCATCTGATAGGGATGGCGGTACGTGGCCTTCACGACCTCCACGGCCTGGTTCAACTTCTGATCAACGTCAGCCGAGTCAACCGCAAGCGTGTCTCGCGTTGGCCGATGATTGCGGAGGTGGTCGTAAAAGGTGGCGTGCGCCGGCAAGGTAACACCCGGAGTCCACGCCGCTTTCAGACGACTGGCTGCCTGAATTGCCTGCCATGGCTTCTCACAGACGACGCCAACGAAGTTGTTCTTGACGACGACCTTGATGAGTCCAGGGACGTCGCGAACCGACGATTCATCGACGCCGGCCAGCGTCGCACCCACCGTTGGCGGCCTGACCACGCGACCATGAACCATGCCTGGCACGCGTACGTTGTGCACGTACTCAAACTGGCCCGTTGCAAAGCTGGGGATGTCCACGCGCGGCACCGGTGTGCCCAGAATTTTCCAGTCCTTGGGATGCTTGCGCTTTGCCGTACGGCTGAGCGTCACACCAAACTTGCGATCGCCGATGAGCTCTCCGTAGCTCACTCGCTTCGACGAATCGGTCCGGACTGAAATCACACCATCGGCCACGCTCAGCTGGTCGGTCGCCACGCCGAGGCGTTTGGACGCCAGTTCCGTGAGGGCCTCTCTCGCTGTGGCCGCGGCCTGCGCGAGATTGCGATCATTGAAGTTTGCCGGGTGTGACTGGGCTCCCGATGTCGTGCCTTGATCCGGTGTGATGGCTGTGTCGCACTGGATCAGCGTGACTCGAGACATCGGCACGCCAACTTCCTCGGCAATCAACTGCATCTGGGCGGTGTACAGACCATGGCCCAACTCGCACTTCCCCGTGTAGGCGGTCACGTGCCCATCTGCACGAATCGCGATCCAGGAATCGAGCTGATCCCCTGGAACGGGTGAGCCCTGAGCAGAGACCACGCCCCGTGTCAGCGAGTTGCCGAGGCCTGCGGCGCTGAACGAGACGATCAACGCGCCGGAACCCTTGAGAAAATCGCGGCGCGAGAACCCGGCCCGCTTCAGCGCTTCGAGGGCATCTCGTCGCATCTTCATCGCGTCCCCCCTTGCGCATACCGCTTGATGGCCCGGAAGATCCGCGCGTGGGCGAAGCATCGGCACAGCACCGAGGACATCGCCTGCTGAATTTCGTCGTCCGTTGCCCTCGGACTTTTGTCCAGCAGTGCCTTCGCGGTCAGGATGACCCCGCTCAGACAAAATCCGCACTGCGCCGCCTGCTCGTCAATGAAGGCCTTTTGAATCGGGTGCGGATTGTCGACCGTCCCCAACCCCTCGAGGGTGGTGATGTCGGCGCCGGCCATCTTCGCCACCGGCGTTACGCACGACCGTATCGCCTCGCCGTTGACCAGGACTGTGCAGGCCCCGCATTGTGCCAGCCCGCAGCCGAACTTCGGGCCTCGCAACTCGAGATCGTCACTCAACACATAAAGCAGCGGCGTCGTCGGATCGACGTCGACGGTGTGTGAGCGCCCGTTCACTCTGAGCGTTATTGGACTCATATGCCGCTCTTCAAGATGGATGGACGTCTGGGCACCATAGTAGTCCAAATTCGCACGCAGGGCTGGCCTTTTGGGGCCGCAGCCGGGCCCCGACACCGATCGCTGCCGACTGATAACTGACGACTGATAACTGAAAACAGCCTTAGCATATGCCCATGCGTTGCAGATGGGTTCTACTGTGCCTTGCCGGTGTGCTCGCGGGCATCGGGATCGAGGCACAGGAGCGTCCCCTTCGACGAACCGACCCATTCAGGTCGGGTATCGAAGTCATTCGCATTACTGCAACGGTGTTCGATGCCGAGGGGAACCTGGTTGCCGGTCTTCCGCGCGATGTCTTCGAAGTGTACGAAGATGGAGCCGGGCAGACGGTCACCCAGTTTACCAACGAGCGGGTGCCAGTAAGCCTGGCCGTGCTGCTGGATGCCAGCGACAGCATGTACGGCCGACGCATCCAGGACGCTCGCGAAGCGGTCGAGCGTTTTCTGCTCGAGCTGCTCGATCCCTCGGATGAGTTCCTGCTTCTCGCCTTCAACCATCGCCCAAGCGTGCTGACAGAATGGACGCGAGCCAAGGAGGTGTTGCAGCCAGCTCTGTCCAATCTACAACCATTTGGTGGAACCGCCATCTACGACGCGGTCATGACGTCGTTGCCGCTCATCGCGAATCGGAAGGAACAACGCGCCGCGATTCTCCTGATTTCTGACGGCGCTGACAGCGCGAGCGACGCTTCCCTCCTCCAGCTCAGAACCGCCATGCTTCGTAGTGACGTATTTGCATACGCCATTGCCGTCAACTCGCCCAATCCGCGCCCCATCAATGCCGAGGTCAATCCGGTTGCGCTTCGCGAGATCACGGACGGCAGCGGCGGACGAACGGAAGTCATTCAGGACACGACCGATCTCCAGGCGGCTACCGCACGGATTGCGGAGGAACTCAACAATCAATACCTCCTGGGTTATGATTCGCCGCACGGACCCGACGGTCAGTACCACAGTATTCGCGTGCGCGTGAAAGGCGGGGCGTATCGAGTGCGTGCACGGAACGGATATGTTGCTGGAACCGTCCCCTCGAAGCGGCCGTAATTGTGCGGCGTTTGGTATGTCCCTTGCGTAGGAAATGCGTATGGCGATGGAATTCGGGTCGGTTCAAATACCCAAAGTTGTCAAACCGGCGGCGCGCAGCATCCGGTGGAGTTGGATCCTGGCCGTCTCCCTTGGCTGTCTGCTCGGGCTTCTCACGGCAACCTGGCTCGGAGAAACCGGCGCGCGACTGGGACAAGCCGACGAGTTCGACATCTCCGGCATGGAGTAAAATCGCCGCAATCCCGCATCGTTCACCTCTCCGACCCCCACACAGCCGCCCGGCAATCAAATCGCCCCGTAGGGTAACCCGCCACTCTTGCTGATTCAGAGGTGGCGGTCTAGAATCCCCGCTCACCGCCCGAACTTGTGAAATCGTCTTAGATCAGCCGGGAAGGAATAGCCGCAGGTGGCTGACGTAGTTCTTCCTTTCGTGGACATTTCGAGCGTCACGGTCCGTAAACGATGTCACCTGTCTTGATCGCTGCCACGCTCGCGTTGACTGTTGCAGCGGCACCCCAACCTGTAACGCGAACACAGCCACGTTGGCCTGCGGGCCAGGTGATTCGTGTTTCAATCGACCTGCAAATGGCACCCGCAGAAGCGGAGCCCCTGGTCGAGCGGGCCATGAGCACGTGGACGAACGCCGCTGACGGCCGGTTCAAGCTCGAACGAGCAACATCCAGAAATCCCGCCACGATGCGGGTGCGATTCGTTCGAGGCAGCGGGCTGTACGGGGAATCGCGGCCGCTCGCCGACGATCGGACCGGCGAGATTTATAGCGCCGACGTGTTCATTACCGCCGATGTGGCCGGGGACCTGTTGGATCGGTCGATCGTCCTCTACTTGACGGCCTTACACGAAATCGGTCACGCGCTCGGTCTACCGCACAACAACGACTTCTCTTCCATCATGTATGCCTTCCGTCTTCCGGGCGACGGCGAACGCTACTTTGGCGCGTACCGCAGTCGTGTTCGATTTCCCGACGATATCGGTAAGGCGACCGCGACCGGGTTGTCGGATGCAGACGTCAAGACGTTGAAAACTCTTTACCTCAAATAAATGGCAGGATTGCGGAATTGCAGAACTTGAAGGATTAATTGAATCAAGGAGACGCTCGATGAGAAGACCCTATCTTCCCTTTCGGCAATCCTGCAATTCTGCAATCCTGCGATTTTTGTGTCTTGCCACACTGGGCGTCGGTGGGCTCGCCATCCAAGTGTCGGGACAATCGGGTGCGCGAAACGGTGACTGGCGAACCTACGGCGGGGACCTGGGCAGCACTCGGTACGCAGCTCTCGATCAAATCAACGCAACCAACTTCAAAGGCCTCGAGGTGGCCTGGCGATTCAAGACGGACAACCTCGGTCCGTCGCCAGAGTTCAACCTGCAGTCGACGCCGCTGATGGTCAATGGTGTGCTGTACTCGACGGCTGGGACGCGGCGCACGGTCGTCGCACTCGACGCCAGTAACGGCGAGTTACTGTGGTTGTTCAAGATGGACGAAGGGAAACGAGGCGTGGCAGCACCAAGGCTGCTGTCGGGCCGCGGGCTCGCCTATTGGTCCGACGGCACCGAAGAGCGAATTATCTACGTCACGCCCGGGTATCAAATGATAGCGCTCAATGCGAAGACCGGACGCCCCGTCCCTGCCTTCGGCAAGAACGGCATCGTCGATCTCAAGCTTGAGGCCGATCAGGATATGGACCTCATCACCGGCGAAATCGGTTTGCACGCTGCGCCCGTGGTCGCACGAGATGTCATCGTGGTCGGTTCGGCACACCGGGAAGGAAGTGCCCCGAAGAGTCGCCGCAACGAAAAAGGAGTCGCTCGGGGTTACGACGTGCGAACCGGCAAACGCCTCTGGGTCTTCCGTACGATTCCGCGACCCGGCGAGTACGGGGACAGTACGTGGGAAAACGACTCATGGGCATACACGGGCAATGCAGGCATCTGGGGTCAGATTACCGTCGACGAAGAGCTCGGGCGAGTCTATCTCCCCACGGAAGCAGCTACTGGCGACTACTATGGCGGTCATCGGCCGGGCGCAAACCTCTTCAGCTCGACCTTGGTAGCGCTGGACCTGATGACCGGTCAGCGCATCTGGCATCAGCAGCTGATCCATCACGACATTTGGGACTGGGACATTCCTTGCGCGCCCATACTTGCGGACCTCACGGTGAACGGCCGCGCGATCAAAGCCGTTGCGCAGCCCGCCAAGCAGGGCTGGGTTTACGTCTTCGACCGGATCACGGGACAACCTGTCTGGCCGATTGAGGAGCGGCCGGTCCCGAAAGGTAACGTTCCAAATGAGTGGTATTCACCAACGCAACCATTTCCAACCAAGCCGCCGGCCTTCGATCGACAAGGTGTCTCGACGGACGATTTGATCGATTTCACTCCGGAGCTGCGCGCCGAAGCGGTGAAGCTCACATCGCTCTACAAACTTGGCCCGATCTTTACACCGCCCGTCGTCAGCACTCCGAGCGGCCCGATCGCGACGCTGATGCTGCCCAACGTGACCGGTGGCGCCAACTGGCAGGGTGGATCCTACGACCCTGACACCGGATTTCTCTACGTGTTCTCCGAGACAGTGATTGGAGCCGTCGGGTTGCTCAACGATCCACAACGGTCCGACATGGATTTCATTCGTGGGATCTCCCGAAGTCCGGTGCCTCCTGCGCCGGCAACCAGCAGCGCTCCGCCAGCAGCGCCATCCACCCCCAGTGCTGCACCGGCAGCGGCGACTCCGGCCGGCCCGGCTGGTCCGTTAGTCGGAGCGCAAGCCAACGCTCCTCTGACTGTCCAGGGGCTGCCGCTCGTGAAGCCCCCGTACGGACGGATTACGGCCATCGATCTCAACAAAGGCGAAATTGTCTGGCAGATTGCGCATGGCGAAACGCCGGACAACATCCGCAACCACGCGGCGCTGAAGGGTCTGACCATTCCCCGGACAGGCCGGACCGGACGGATCGGCACGCTCGTCACGAAAACGTTGGTCATTGCCGGTGAAGGAGGATTCTTCACGACGCCGTCCGGACAACGCGGGGCCATGCTGCGCGCGTACGACAAGGCCACCGGCCGTGAGGTCGGTGAGGTTTTCATGCCAGCCCCGCAGACCGGCTCGCCAATGACGTACATGCTGAACGGCAGGCAGCACATAGTCGTGGCAATCAGTGGCGGCACGTACTCCGGCGAGCTGCTGGCGTTCAGGTTACCCAATTGAACAAAGTCGCGGAGGCAATCCCGCACGACCTACCGGCGGTGCCGGCCGGGCCCTGGTATCGCCAGGTGACCCGCGATCAGTGGCGCGCTTTCTGGGCAGTGTTTCTGGGATGGGTCGTTGATGCGTTCGACTTCAACATCATGACCTTCATCCTGATTGACATCCAGAAGAGCTTCACCGTCGATCGCGCTTTAGCGGGAGCGCTCGGCACGGTCACGCTCATCATGCGTCTGGTGGGCGGCTCGTTGGCGGGAACCGCCGCTGACAAGTGGGGACGCAAACTTCCTCTCACACTTTCCATCATTTGGTTCTCACTGTTTGCGTTCCTCAGCGGATTCTCGACCTCATACACCATGCTCTTCGCCCTGCGGGCGCTCTTCGGCATCGGCATGGGCGGCGAGTGGGCTGCCGGCATGCCGCTCGTGTTCGAGCACTGGCCGACACGACTCCGGGGCCTGGCGTCGGGACTGCTTCTTGGTGGTTGGTACTGGGGCTATCTGCTCGCGGCCGCAACGTTTCAGTTCATCTATCCCCTGTTCAGCCACACGCCAGATCTCGCGTGGCGCACGATGTTCTGGGTTGCGATCTTCCCCGCTCTGCTGACCCTCTGGATTCGGTCACGGGTGCCGGAGAGCCCGGTCTGGCTCGAACGTCAGCGACGGCTTAAGAGCACCGGACAGGCGACGCGCGAAGCAAGAGTGTCGCTCGTCCGGATTTTCCAGCGCGATTTGATTGGGACGACCATTCAGACGTCGATGGTCATTGGCGCCTTCATGTGTATCTACTACTCGGTCAACTACTGGTATCCAACCGTTCTCCGTGAGGCCGGACGATCGACGCTGCCGTATCTCGCTGCCTTCAATATTGGCGCAATTGTCGGAACGGCGAGTTGGGGACGGCTGTCCGAAACCGCACTCGGAAGGCGTGGCGCTGTCAGTATTACGGTCGTACTCGGGATTGCGTCGCTGCCGTTCTATCTGCATGCAACGGGCCCGCTGGGTCTCGGCGTCGGCGCGCTCATGATGGGGGTGTTCGGCATGGGAATCTGGGGCATGGCCCCTGCGTACACAACAGAGCGTTTCCCTACCTCCGTGCGTGGCGTGGGTCCTGGCTTCTGCTATCACGCCGGAGCTGCCATTGGCGCATTCATGCCTCCGGTGGTCGGGGCGCTGGCAGATCGGGGCGTCGCTCTCGTCAACGCGATGAGTGTCTGCATGGTGATCTCTGGTGTCCTCTCTGGTATTTTGATTTGGCTCGGACCGGAGACGCGCGGCCGGCAATTCATCGGCGACACCGACTGAAGATCGGCAAAACGACTCCCGACCCCTTTTCCTATGGAAGACGTCCACGAGATCTACGCCATCCGGTATGCACACCACGACCGTCGATCCCCCGAAAACTTCATCGGCGGCGATCCGCACGACATCCTGCAGCCGCTTGCCTACTTCGTCTGGGCCATCGTGGGCCCCCACGGAACTTTTGTGGTCGACACCGGCTTCGACCAGACGATGGCGCACAAGCGCGGGCGAACCATCACGCGACCGATCGGGGAAGGCCTCGCCTCGATTGGAATCGACCCGGCCGCTGTCGAGGATGTCATCGTCAGCCACCTTCACTACGACCACTGTGGCAACTACGACCTGTTTCCGAGGGCCCGTTACCATCTTCAGGATTGTGAGATGGCCTATGCGACGGGACGGTGCATGTGTCACGCGCTGATTCGATTCCCATTCGAAGTTGAGGACGTGGTGGCAATGGTTCGGAAAGTCTTCAGTGGGCGGGTCGTTTTTCACGAGGGGACCGAACAGATGGCCCCGGGCATCACGCTGCACCACATTGGCGGGCACTCACGCGGGCTGCAGTGCGTGCGCGTGAATACGCG
>DATBJG010000245.1:0-15678 GCA_036556585.1 Vicinamibacterales bacterium | reverse complement strand
TCGTCAGTCGTCAGTCGTCAGTCGTGTGTGACTGTCGACCGACGACTGTCGACTGGTGACTGACTGTCGACTGGTGGCTGACTGTCGATTGCCGACCGCGCAAGAACATCGAGGGCAGCCATGACGCCGCCTCCTCGATGCGGCACCTCTGCAAGCCGCAATCCCATTTCTACGCCACTCAGCGTACCTGCCAGCATCAAATCGTTGAAGCTGCCAAGATGGCCGATACGAAAGACGGTATCCGCAAGTTTGCCCAGCCCGGCTCCCAGAGACATATCGAAATGTTCGAGCACAAGTTGCCGGAACCGATCTGCGCTGTGACCTTTTGGCATGACTACCGCCGTCATCGAACTCGAATATTCGAGCGGCTCTTCACAGGCGAGTTCGAGATTCCACGCTCGCACGGCTGCGCGTGTTGCCTCGCCATGGCGATTGTGCCGGGCAAACACGTTGGACAAGCCTTCCTCCTCGAGCATCCGGAGCGCTTCCCTGAGCCCGAAGAGCAGGTTGGTCGCGGGAGTGTACGGAAAGTAGCCGGAACGGTTTGCCTTGAGCATTTCCTCCCAGTCCCAATACGACTTCGGGAGTCGCGCCTGTTTGCTTGCGGCAAGAGCCTTCTCCGAGATCGCATTGAACCCGAGACCCGGTGGGACCATCAATCCCTTCTGCGATCCGCACACCGTCACGTCTACCTGCCACTCGTCATGGTGATACTCAATCGAGCCGAGCGAAGAAATTGCATCGACGATGAGCAGTGCTGGATGCCCGACCGCGGTCAACACGCGCCGCAGTTCCTGGATGCGGCTCGTCACACCATTTGATGTTTCGTTGTGCACGACAATGACCGCTTTGATGGCCTGCTGGGGATCGGCAGCCAGCCGTACTTCGAGATCTGCGGGCGAAGCCCCTCGCCGCCAGTTGTTCGGCACGTAGTCCACATCGAGGCGCAGGCGGTCCGCCACCTGGCGCCAGATGTGCGAGAAATGCCCGGTCTCGAAAATCACAACACGGTCGCCAGCTGACAGCGTGTTGACCATTGCGGCTTCGCACGCACCCGTGCCCGAAGACGGATAGACGACGACGGGGCCACGAGTCTGGAAAACCCACCGCAGCCGCTCGAGCACGTCCAAAGCCAGCACCGCAAACTCGGGACCTCGATGGTCGATGACTGGCTGATCCATGGCCCGAAGCACGCGGTCGGGCACATTGGTCGGCCCTGGAATCTGCAAAAAGTGGCGGCCCGTATGAATCATGACTTGTCCTTTTTTGAGGGAAGATCGCGGAACATCGCTGTCTTGCTTATCGGCGGGAGGTCGGCTCGCCTTCGGTCCTCTTCCCCATCCGCCCTATTTTCCTTCTTTTTCTGGCCCGGCTGCTACGGCGCTGCACAGTACGCCAATGACGAAGAAATAGTAGTTGCAGAACGCCTTGGAGCCGAAGGCAAACATCACGATCCACGAAAGCGCCAGCGATGCGGCAAGACCAGCTGGCGTGTTTGGTGTTCGCAGCAATCCGACCATCAGGGCGATCGACGCTGCGGCAACCGACCAGGCCAGCGATCCCATCCCCCAGCCTGCTCGCGCCGCCCAGCTCAAGTAGCTCAACGAGTCCACGCGAAAGGGCTCGCGCGCCTGGAGCAGCACGACGTTTTCCAGGAAAGCCCTTGGATCCCACAAGAAAAACGGAAGGGTGGTTGCGACCGCTGCACCAATGAGACCAACCAGAAACCGGCGGCGTCGAACCCCAAGTGTCGCGGCAATCCGGAGCAGGGCAATTCCGGCGAGCACCAAGTATTGTTTTGTCACGACGAGCAGCCCGCCCACCCAGGGCGCCACCCCTGGTCTACGCAACAGGCAGAACACGGTGCCAGCAAAAACGAGCACGGCAACTGGCTCAGTCCAGCCTTGCTCGAGCACGAAGAGACCACGCGGGCTCGTCAGCAGCAGCGTGGCCGACAACTTGGCGGTGAACGTGGGCTGCGCGTAACCAATCAACGCGGCTCCAAGAACGAGCGCGGCAAGCTCGGCGTACCGGTAATCTCCCGCCCAGAGTTGACCCGGAATCACGAGAGCCAGGCTGGGCGGTGGATATGGATAGCCGAACATCACGCGGTCGCCGGCAACCAGTTCAGGATTGTAGAAGCGCGAGTCGGGACCGTAGATGTTCTGGAACGTGATGCGATACGGGTTGTTTCCTTCCATCAGCGCGTCAATCGCCGCACGATGCACCACAACGACATCGATCCGCGGTGTTGGAGAGGCTTGAAGCATCCAGCCGCCAAGTCCAAGCTGGACGAGCAGGACCGCTGGAAACCAGCTTCGACGGCACCATCGGATTGGAACGAATCCCACGGCAATCAGGGCGCCCTGGATGAGGACGAGGGTTTTGAACTGGGTGAAATTCGCGTTCTCGCCAAGATACATCCCCGGCGATGACTCGAGGAGCATGACGACTTGCCAGATCAACCCACCTGCCAGGAGGACGTGAAGTGCCATGACGCCACGGCGCGACGGAAGGATGACCGCTCGCGAGAGGAAGACCCCAGCACCACACAACCCGATAGCAACGCTCAGCCAGACCAGCGCCGCCGGGTCATAGAAGCCGTTGGCAATCTGCAGCGAATAACCGAGCGCCACGGCGCTCATCACCAGGCAGGCTGGGGGGAGGACGCCCTTCAAGGTTCAAGGCTCAAGGCTCAAGAATCTCAGGTTCAAGTTCGCGATTGATCAAAGTCTTGAGCCTTGAGACCTGAGCCTTGTCAGTTGCCGTGTCGGGGACGCGCTGCGACGACCTTGGTGTCGGCTGCACGCCAGGCTTGATCGAGACGCGCCTTCACTTCAACAGCCTCGCTCTTGCGACCTTGACGCTCGAGGCTGGCCTCGAGGCCGGAAAGGGACCAGCCGTTGTTGGGAAACTTTCTCATGTCACTACGGAATGCCGCTTCGGCTTCCTTCGCGCGCCCGAGCTCGAGCAGCGCGGCCCCTTGAAGCTGGCGAACTGGGATGGGCCAATCCGGCGGTTCCATATAAGTCAGGTTGTCTTCGAGTGCCGCGGCCTGGTCGAAGTGACGCACCGCGTCGGTGACCTTGCGCTGCCGCGCCGCCAGCTCCCCTGCCAACAATTCGTACGCGACGTCGAGCACGCTGGCTCCGGTGTTGACGCTCGACACGTACAACTTCTCGAGCTCCGGATCATCCTTCAGTGCGGCCAGCGCGGTGCGTTCTTTTTCCGACTCGGGCAAGCGTTTGCCGGCCGCATAGGCCAGCCCGCGCGCTGCATGCCACATCCCTTTCATGTACCGAAGATCATCGGCGGGCGACGGCTGGGCCAGCACATCGTCCCACATGCCGAATCTGACCATCGTGAAGAGCGGGGTCAGCTGAAAGTGCTGGATCATCCCTCCCATGGCGGGATCCCGCACCATGTCCGGGTGACTCTTCGACTGCATTTCGGTGGCCGCCCTCATCGCATCCGCCCGTCGCCCTTCCATTGATGCCGACGAGACGAAGAAGTGAATGTTGTGAGGGTAGTACCCGACCTGGTACATCATGTTCCCCGCAACAGCATCCCCGGAAAAATAGGCCTCGTCTGCCTTGATCGCGTCTTCGTTGGCCCGGCTTGCATCCGCAAAGCGACCGACACGTAAATAGATGTGCGCGGGCATGTGCACGATGTGTCCCGCACCCGGGATGAGCGCCGCCAACTTGTCGGCGTAGGGTTCAGCGCGCGCAGGATCGTTCGATGCCTCCACCGCATGAATGTACAAATGGATGGCGCCCGCATGGTCCGGTTTTCGTTTCAAGACCGACTCCAGCGATGCGAGCACTTCTGAGGTGAACGCTCGCGGACTACCGTCCTTCTCCCAGTAGTTCCACGGCGCGGTGTCCATGAGTGACTGGGCAAAGAGCGTGGCGGCATCCAGGTCGTCCGGAAAACGCTTCGTAACCTCGCGCATCGCGTCTGCGTAGGCCCGATCCAGCGGGGGCCGTTCAGCCTTCGGATCGGCAACATAGCGCTTTGCAAGCGCGTCAATATAGGCGCGCTCTTTCTCGCTGGCTTTCGCAGCAAGGCCGCGGGCCTGCTCGATGGCCGTCCACGCCTCTTTTGCGGCCTCCTCGGTGATGGGCGCGTTGATGTTCGGTCCGAGCGCAAATGCGACGCCCCAGTAACACATGGCACACGACGGATCCAACGTCGCCGCCTGACGGAAGGCGCGAATGGCCTCTGCATGGTTGAACGCATACGAAAGGGTCAAACCCTGATCAAAATACTTCTGTGCATCGGGAGACGAGGTGCTGATCGCGTGGTGGTAGCTGCCAAGATTCGGGTACAGCGGCGACCTGGGAGCCGGCGGCTGCGGCTGACTCGCGCACGCCGACAGAGACGCGATACCAATCGCGAACAGGCAATTGAGCAGCTTCATACTGCGACATCTTACGGAAAATGGTTCGAGAGTTCTAGAGTTCTAGGGTTCGAGGACCTAAGAACGTTGAAAGGCAGTCAGCCCGAGTCGTGAACGACCCGGGCTGCTGATGTGAGGGCTGGCCTCTACAACTTGCTTACTGGCAGGTCGCAGCGACCATCTTGATGGACTGGACGTTCAGAACTTCCTTAGGCGAACCTGGCGCCGCTGATGGCGCCGCACTCACGGTACCCGTCACCTCGATCTTGTGATTCACGTGCTTGCTAAGATCTTCAGTCGGCTTCGCCATGAGGGCATAGCTCTTGGTCGCCCCGGTCGTCCCCGCGGGCTTTTCACCAGGCTTTGCACCGGGAGCCGGCGCCGCAGCGGCGCTGGACTCGGCCAGCACGAAGCTGTCCGCTCCCGATCCCTTCTCGACGCAGCCCGTGATCGTTTGAGTCTTGGCGCTGGTCTGCGGTTGCGCCCTATCAACCTGATCCGCGGGCTTTGGCGGTGCCTGCGGTGGTGCTGCGGGTGCCTGGGCTCCAACCATCGTCACCGCTCCCAACACTGCCGCGGCAAGAGTCCCTGTAAACACACGTACCATGTGAGCCTCCTTCGGCTTGATTTCCACGATCTCATTCGCAAATCGTCAGCCGAGAGTGCATGATGCAAGCCAAGAATTTCGGTCAAGGATGCGGCCTAATTTGGCCCAAATGTGATGTGTGACTGAATGCTGGTCCAGCGTCGTAATTACGCATTTACGCGATGTGTTGTGGTCCCATACACTCGTGCCTCATAGTGGATCGAGTTGTCTGAATCCTGACGATGAACACTGCAGCACTCTTTACGACTCTTTTGTTGGTGCAGGCTATCGGTGTGAGTGCCCAGCGTTCCGCACCCGGTCCCGGTTACGAAGACCGCTTCATCCTCAATGAGGGACGCCGCGTCCATTATCTGGACTGGGGATCGGCGGGCAAGACGCCGTTCGTCATGTTGCACGGCATCGGACGATCGGCTCACAGCTACGACCATATCGCGCCGCAGTTTCAGCACGACTATCACGTCATCGCAATGGACCTGCGAGGACACGGCGATTCCGACTGGCATCCGGCTGCGGACTACCTGGTCGAAGACTATGTCAAGGACCTCGAACGTCTGGTCGAGCAGCTCGAGCTTCGCAACATCGTGCTGACGGGTAGCTCCACGGGCGGTCGAGTGGCCCAGGTGTACGCCGGCCTTCATCCAGAGCGAGTGGCCAAGCTGATCGTCGAGGATGTTGGCCCTGAACGACCTGAAGACATCTCCAAAGGCTTTGCGCAGCGCGCCGAACGCGACATGAAAGGCTGGGCCTCGGAGGAAGAATTGCTGAACTCCATGAGGCAGGGTCGCACGCGCGTGCCGGAAGACATGCAACGCAACTGGATACGGTACGAAACGAAACCTCTCGAGAACGGTCGTGTCGTGTGGAAATACGATCCGGCTGTCACGAAAGGGTTCGTGCCGACCGAGTTGTGGGACTACGTCAAGCGAATCAAGGCACCGACCATCTACCTGCTTGGCGCCGAAAGCAACATCGTGCCGCCGCCAACACAAAAGCGGCTCGAGGCATTGCTGCCGAACATCAAAATCGTGATCGTGCCCGACGCGGGTCACTACCCGCATCAGGAAACGCCTCAGGTGTTCCTCGCAGTCGTCCAGGCATTCCTAGCCGGTTGAGGATTTACGATCTGTGATTTGTGATGGAGCGATTGGTTGGCGATTGACGAAGGGCGATTGGTGACCGAAAGCGCATCGAGTGATGTTTGTAATCGCTCAATCGCAAATCAACAATCGTCAACGAATCACCCAATCATAAACCGCTAATCACCAATGCTCTTTAGAGGCTCGGGTTCGGCAGTTACCGGCACAATCACCGCTAACTGCCCCCGTTCGATCCGATTGCCACCCTTGGCCTTGGCTCGATAGAGCGCGGCGTCTGCGGCATCGAGCAGATCGCCGACGGCCTCCCCATGATCGGGAAATGCGACGACCCCGGCCGAAATCGTGACGGGACCGAGCACGCCGCCGCGGTGAGATACGGCAACCGTGCCGATGGCGGAACGAAGCTGATCCGCGCGATCTTCCGCCGCCTGCAGCGTGGTTTCTGGCAGGACGAGCACGAACTCCTCGCCGCCGTACCGGCACGCAATATCGCTCGCGCGCAGCTGCGTCAGGAAGAGCTGGCTCACGGCTTTCAGCAGTTTGTCCCCGGCTTCGTGCCCGTGCTGATCGTTAATGACCTTGAACCGGTCGAGGTCCATCAGGACGAGCGCCACCGGACGTCGCGCCCGCTGCGCACGGAACAGCTCGCGACTGAGCGACTCTTCCATGTAACGCCGATTGAAGAGTCCCGTGAGCTGATCGCGGATCGACTGGTCGCGTAACCGCTGGCGGAGGCGGAGATTGGCGAGCGCCAGCGCGACGTGCTCCGAAATGGCGGTGACCAATCTGGGCGTAGACTCCGTGAGCCGCACGACCCCGGCTTTCGCACTCGGCTCTGCCCGGGCTTCCCGAACGTGCAGGACGCCGAGAGCCTCTCCCTGAGCCATCATCGGTACGCAGACGTACCCTTGCGCGAGGGGGCGACCCACATGCTCACACATCGGACCCACCGAAGGATCCTGAACGACATACGGACGGCCCCGCCTGAGACCCCAGCACTCCTGCGGTGCAAACATGGTCTCGCTGGTTTGAAAATCGCCCCACGCGGCAATCACTTCAAGGAGGTTGGCCGACTCAACGAAAGTGCAGATCGCCCCCGACGAGCCGGGCAACAGGTCCTGAGCCGATTGCACGGCGACCGCGTAGGCTTCGGCCGGTGAGACACACGTCTGCAACAGATCGCCCATATCGTTGAGCAATGCGATCTGGCGGCTCCGGCTTTCCAGTTCTTTGACCCACCGGGCCAGACGTTCGTTGGCGTCCTGCAAAGCGGCCTGTGCCTGTTTCCGGTCCGAGATGTCGCGCACGACCGTTAGAACGCACGGCTCCCCCACCCACGAGACAGACTCGGTGGAGCACCAGCCGACCCTGACGTCACCCGTCTTGGTCCTGAACTGAATCTCGAGGTTCCGGGCCGACGTGAGCGTAGGGAGTTCGAAGCCCTTGGTCTGATCCGGCAGATCGCGCCAGAGAGGCAGCGCCGCAACCATTCGGCCCACGACGTCCTCGCGCGAAAATCCGGTCATGTGCAGCAACCCGTCGTTGACCTCGAGCACCTCGCCGTCGGCAAGACGTACAACCGCGATGGCGTCGGGCGACGACCGGAACAGCCCCGAGAACTTCTGTTCTGACAATCGCAGTGCCTGATCCGTTCGATCGAGCCTTCGGGCAACCCGGAAGATGAGCAGGGAGAAGAACGCGATGTTCGCAAAGACGAACAGCGAAATGCCCGCGGCCGAATCGAACCACCCGAGACGCTGTCCCTTCAGTATCAGCCAGCCGATGACCATCGGCAGGGCGATGGCAGCGACGGGCATCCCGCGGGCCAGAAATCCGCCGGCCGTGTGGCTGGTAATGATCCGAACGCCACCACCGTCGGGACGCGCAAACAACAGCGACATGGCGAGCAGCAGCAAGGCAATCGATTCCTGGACGGGAATCGGAGGATTGACGTCAATCGTATAGAGCCACGGGACGCTGTACAGATAGCCAAGCAGCGGCACGAACGCGATCACGGCGGCCAGCAAACCCATGGCCTGCGCCGGTCGAGACCCGTCGCTCGTTTCCCAATCGAGCAAGAGCAGACCTAGTCCCAGAAACATGAACGCCGTCACCGATTGCGGCGACATCAACGGCCCGGCGGCTGGCAAGGCCAACATGATGGCAAGCGCGATGACGGCCGTGCCGCACATGAAGCCGACCGTCCGGCCGTAACGACTCCATGAACCAGTCCGCCCGAGCAGCGACACGCTCGCGAGCAACAACAACCACGACGCGCTCGTCGTCAGCATGATCGGCTTGGCCACCGGCGGAAGTGCACGCTCGGTCAGCCGCCCGATCAATGTCAGGACGGCCACCACGCTCGTCGCGATAGCGAGCGAGCGGGAAACGGACCGAAGCCGATGAGCAAGTTCAACCATCAGGTAGAAACCGGCGGGGCCGAAGAGTCGCGGGCCGCCCCCAGCGGGAGAGGCGATGGGCTGGGGGGTCCTGGGGACCGGGCCCTGATGCCCGAACGGGCCAAACGATCCTGTTGACCATATCGGCACTTCCCGGCGCGCCAGATAGGCTGAGGGCGCGGCTTGCACGGGAAGTCGCTGGAGGGGAGGAGACCAAGAAAGGGGGCCGAGTCCTGGACCATCGCCTCAAGCACTCGACCCCGATGCAGAAACGCGCAAATCGCTACCGTCGTGCGCGGGATTTCTCGTTCTGTCTCGCCGATTCCTTCTCGACGGCCGCCGCTTCGCGCTCGGCAGCTTCGCGTCGGGTGTTCTCGCTGCTGGCGGTATCACCGATATAGCTGCGTTCTCCAGCCGTCTCGATTCCAATGACATCGCCCGGCTGCGCGCGCCCATCGAAGTGCGGACTTGGATCGTCTGGCGCGCCACGATTCGCCGGCTCAATCGTGGGATCGGTCGTGGCGCGTTCGCGCCACCAGGACGGTTCGTGATGATGGGCCCACCGATCGAAGTTCACCGCTTTTTCTCCGGCCCCGACAAGCGCGGCATCTTCGGGACAGCAGGCATTCAAGGTTTCGTACTCGAAGGCCCAGCGCTCTTCCGGCGATGAGCGCAACCAACTGGTTTCGTCGAACTCAGGATAGCCCTCGATCGCTGAACGCGGGATGTCGATGGTGCAATTACCGTCGGATGCCACATCGAGATGTCCGATCGGCAGAAGAAACCGTTCTGATTTGAACCACCCGCCCGCCTCGATCACGGCGTACTTCGGCCGACCGGTTACCGCGTCCACCACAAAGCCGTCGAGTTCGCCCACTTTCTCGTTCTCACGATCCCTGATTTCCGCGCCAACCATTAACCCTGCATTGGATCGCTCCAGTTCTTCCACGTCGACGTATCGCAACCCGGGGCCAAAATTCTGAGTGTTCATGAATCCTCCGCTCTTGAGTCACTCGGCCACCGAGGGTGCAACTCCCGTTCCGCAACGACAAGGGCTCTAGTCCCTTGACGGCTGGCGTGCATGGACCAGCTCGGGCTTTCGAACAGGAGATCGGCGGATCTCCTGTGATCGCGCGGGAAACGAACGCTCTTTGTACGGGGGAATCTGCACGACCTTCCCGGTCTCGGCCGATTCGTACAGTGCCTCCACAATCCGGACATCCTGCATGCCCTCTTCACCGGAGGGCTCTGGTTGCCGATTGCGAAGGATACAGTCTGAGAAATACAGCAGCTCAGGCGCAAACTGGTCGCCCTTTGCCGACTTTTTCTTGACGGATTTGCCCGACACTTTCAGCTCATACGCAAGCCCTTCCGCATACTCGTACGCCGGATCGACTCGCAGGACACCGCGCGTGCCGACGATCGTGAACGATGCGGTATCCGCGGCGTTGAAGCTCGTCACGAAGGAGGCCACTCGCTCTCCATCAAAGCGCAGCGTGGCGGCCGTCGATTCGTCAATTTCCGGCAGCTTGTCCGGTGCGGCATTCACTGAACACGCCACCACTTCCTTCGGTTCAGCTTGAAACAAGTACCGTGCTGCATTGATGCAATACACGCCAAGGTCGTACAGCGTGCCACCGCCGGTTTCTCGCTGCGTTCGGATGTCGCCTGGGCGAACTTTCATGGAAAAGAGCGACGTGAAGATTTTGGCTTCGCCAATCCGACCCCGCCGAACGAGATCGATAGCCTTGAGGTTGACGTGCTCGAAATGCAGTCGATAGGCCGTCATCAACTTCACGTTCGCTTCGCGGCAGGCCGTAATCATGCGCTCACACTCTTCAACCGTCACAGCCAACGGCTTCTCGCAAAGGACATGGACGCCCGCATTAGCCGCGCGCACGGCATACTCGGCGTGCAGGGAGTTTGGAAGCGCCAGATAGACTGCGTCCACCTGCTGCAGACATTCGTCGTAGTCCTCGTACGAGAATGCCGACTGAACTTTGTATTGACGTGAAAGCGCCCGGCGCTTAGTGGCGTCACCACTCACGAGCGCGGCCAGGATGGAATTGCGGCGCGCCTGTCGAAATGCCGGAAGCACAGCAATCTGGGCGATATAGCCCAGCCCGACCACTGCATACCGAATCTTCTTAGTCCTTGACGTGGCCATGGTGAACTCCCGCAACGATCAAACGTCGGCTTCGATCCAGCGTCGATAATCGCTACACCTGGACAAGATCTGGTCAAAGGTCAAAGGTCAAACGTACCTTTGAGGTGATGCTGCAATGCACGTGCCCTCCTGATGACTGGTGGTAAACTGGCGCGCATGAAGACATCCCGCCGCAGCTTTCTCAGAGCGGGCACGCTGGGCGGCGTCGGGCTGTCCCTGCTGGGCTTCGACCTGACGCCGGCCTATGCTCAGGCGCGCGAGTTGAAGATTGCGAGAACGACGGAGACGCGTTCGACCTGCCCCTACTGCTCCGTCAGCTGCGGGGTCATCATCCACACGCTCGGTGACCGTTCCCGCAACGTGGCCCCGAGCGTCGTCCATGTCGAAGGCGATCCCGATCACCCGATCAATCAGGGGACGCTTTGTCCCAAGGGCATCACGCTCAAGCAGAACATCGTCAACGATCGACGTTTGACGAAAGTCCGCTACCGGGCGCCCGGGAGTTCGGTCTGGGAAGAAAAAAGCTGGGACTGGGCAATTGACCGGATTACCCGCCTCCTGAAGACGACGCGCGACACGCGCCTCATGCAGGAGGATGGCAGCGGCCGGACGATTAACGCGCTGTCGGCCGTTGGCGTCATCGGCGGCTGCACCGACACGAACGAAGTCAACTACCTGCTGGTCAAGGCCTTCCGCGCGGGGGTTGGTGTCATACCCCTCGAGCAGCAGGCCCGGATATGACACGGACCGACGGTGGCCAGTTTGGCCGCCACATTCGGTCGCGGTGCGATGACCAATGGCTGGACCGACATCCGCAACGCGGACGTCGTGCTTGCCATGGGGGGCAACCCGGCTGAAAACCATCCTGTCGGCTTCCGGTTCGTCATGGAGGCCAAGCGCAACCGAAACGCGCGCCTCGTGTGCGTCGACCCGCGGTTCAACCGTACGGCCGCGGTGGCCGATCGCTTCGTCCAGATTCGCGCCGGAACCGATATCGCCTTTCTCGGCGGCCTCATCAACTACGCGCTGACGCGGGACCGGTATCACGCGGAGTACGTGACGCTGTTCACGAACGCGTCTTTCCTCGTCAGCGAGTCGTACGCGTTCGACGAGACACAGGGCGTGTTTTCCGGGTGGGACGCCGAGCGGAAGACGTACACCGATATGTCCAGTTGGAATTACGAGCTGGACGCCCAGGGTTTCGCAAAGGTCGATCCCTCACTGGAGCATCCGCGGTCGGTGTTTCAGGTCATGAAGCGCTTCTATGCGCGCTACACGCCTGAAATGGTGTCGACGATTTGTGGCTGCAGTGCCGATGACTTCGTGAAGGCCGCCGACCTGATTACATCGACGTTCACACCAGGGCGGGCAGGGACGATCATGTATGCCCTGGGGTGGACCCACCACAGCCACTCCGTGCAGCTGATCCACGCAGCGGCCATGCTGCAGCTGCTCCTCGGAAACATCGGCCGTCCCGGCGGTGGTCTGAACGCACTTCGCGGGCACGCCAATATTCAGGGCGGGACCGACTGCGGCATGGCGTATCACAATCTGCCCGGCTACATCCCGATGCCGAAGGCGGATCACGAATCGCTGCGCGAGTTCCTCCAGGTCGTCACGCCGAAGGCGGTCCGTCCGACGGCGACGAACTTCTGGTCGAACACGGCCAACTTCGTTGTCAGCCAGCTCAAGGCGTTTTATGGGGCGGCCGCCACGCCGGAGAACAGTTTCGGGTACGACTACCATCCCAAACTGCCGATGGCAAAGTCCGGTGGCTACGAGAACTGGAGCTGGGCGTACATCTTCGACGAAATGGCTCGAGGGCAGATGGAGGGGTTCTTCAGCTTCGGCATGAACCCGGTCAGCAACGGGCCACATTCCCGGAAGGCCATTGCCGCGTTGTCGAAATTACGCTGGCTCGTGGTCGTCGAGAATTTCGAGCAGGAAACAGCTGCGTTCTGGCGGTCCGACATCCTTGCGCTCGTCGATCGCAAACCGGAAGACGTGCAGACCGAAGTCTTCATGTTGCCGGCCGCGAACTTCGCGGAAAAAGACGGGACGTTCGTGAACTCGGCACGATGGATTCAGTGGAAGTGGAAGGCGGTCGATCCACCAGGAGAGGCGAAGCCGGACCAGGAAATCATCGGGCGAATCTTTCTGAAGCTGCGCGAGCTGTATCAGATCGAAGGAGGGACATTTCCGGATCCGATTCTGAACTTGAACTGGTGGTACACGAATCCCTCCAGCCCGTCGCTCGATGAGGTCTGTCGCGAGATCAATGGCTGGGCCCTGCAGGATGTCCGCGATCCCGCGGGGAATGTTGTCGTCCGGGCCGGACAGCAACTGTCGCGCTTCCTCGACACACGGGCGGATGGTTCGACGATGTCGGGGAACTGGCTTTACATTGGCATGTACACGGAGGCGGGGAACCTCACGCAGCGACGGTCGTATGCCGATCCAAGCGGGTTGGGCCGCTACCCCGAGTGGACGGTCAGCTGGCCTGCCAATCGCCGCATCATGTACAACCGCTGCTCGGCGGACGGCGCGGGCCGTCCCTGGGATGCCACTCGAGTTGGAATCGCATGGAACGGCCAGCGGTGGGTCGGCGACGTTCCCGATTACACAGCGGACAGCGCACCCGACGACAACCTCGGAGCGTTCATCATGCTGCCGGAGGGGCAGGCACGGCTCTTTGTCCCGGGCCAGTTTGTCGATGGCCCGTGGTCGGAACACTACGAACCGGCTGAATCACCCGTGCCCAACGCGCTCCACCCCCCGCACAGCACGAATCCGGCCTTGCGACCCTTCAGCACCGAGTTCGACGTCCTCGGCACCGCCGATGAGTATCCGATTGTCTGCACGACGTACCGGCTGACGGAACACTTTCACTACTGGACGAAGAACAATCCCTACAGCGTTCAACTCCAGCCGGAATTCTTCGTGGAGATCCCGGAGGCCCTGGCGCGCGAGAAGGGAGTCGCCAACGGGGACCGAGTGCGGGTCACCTCGGCGCGAGGGTCAGTGGAAGGTCGGGCCATGGTCACGCGCCGCATCAAACCCATGCAAATCGGGGGACGTACGACGTACCAGATCGGGTTCCCGATTCATTGGGGGTTCCTCGGTCACGGCAAGCAGGCCGGATCGCTCGCGAACCTGGTGACGCCGACAATCGTGGACCCCAATTCGTTCGCGCCCGAGTACAAAGGGTTCTTGGTGAAGTTGGAGAAAGTCTGAGTTCATTGGTGATTCTGCGATTCGCGATTAGATGAATCGTTGGTGATTGGCGAATGGTGGGTTGTGACTCATTCGTGAATCGTTCAATACATCACGACTCGCCATTCACAAATCGCCAACGAATCACAGAATCACAGATCGCTAAATCGTGAATTTCTGATTCATGTCCACCCTGGAACTGCGACGGATTTCGGCGACCACCGCCCCTGCGCCGGGGATTCGCACGGTCCCGACGATCACCAAGCTCGTCGACACGTCGACGTGCATCGGGTGCAAGGCCTGCGAGGTGGCATGTCAGGAGTGGAACGATCTCCCACCTGAGACGACGGTGCAGATGGGGACGTATCAGACACTGCCCGATCTCACGCCCAACTTCTGGAATCTGATCAAGTTCAAGGAACACGAAGACCAGTCGGGGATGCACTGGCTCATGCGGAAGGACCAGTGCATGCACTGCGAGGAGCCTGGTTGCCTGGTTGCGTGCCCTGCTCCGGGGGCCATCGTGCAGTACAGCAACGGTATCGTGGACTTCCAGCAGGATCAGTGCATTGGCTGCGGGTATTGCATGACGGGCTGTCCCTTCAACGTACCGAAGTTCAGTCCCAGCACGCGGCGGGTGTACAAGTGCACGATGTGTGTCGACCGCGTGTCGGTCGGCCTGCAGCCCGCATGCATCAAAGCATGCCCCACGAGTTGTCTGCAGTTTGGCACCAAAGAACAGATGCTCACGGTGGCCAATCGGCGCGTCGAGCAGCTTCGCGAAAACGGATTTGCGCAGGCGGCTGTGTACGATCCACCGGGTGTTGGCGGCACGTCGGTCGTCACCGTTCTCGCTTTCGGAGACCAACCGGAACTCTACGGGCTGCCTCGAGATCCAACCATTCCTGCAGCGGTCCGACTGTGGAAGGGACCGCTCAAGTGGCTGGGCAACGTAGCCATGATCGGCGGCCTGCTCGGCGTGTTTGTCCACTACGTGCGTTTCGGCCGCAAGGACAAGGACCGCACATCGTGACCAACCCTCCACGCATCATTCGATATGCATTTGGAGAACGACTGGTCCATGCCGTCGCGGGCCTGTCCTACGTCTATCTATTGCTCACCGGTCTGGCATTCTGGACCCCCGCTTTGTACTGGGTGGCCATCGTGCTGGGCGGAGGGTACCTCTCGCGGCTGCTCCATCCCTGGATAGGTGTGGGGTTCAGCGCGGCCGTGCTGTGGATGTATGTCATCTGGCGCGATGAGATGAAAACGACGGCGGAGGATCGCGAATGGCGGAAAGCCCTCCGGCATTACATCCGCAATGAGGATGTCAAAGTGCCCGGGGCGTGGCGCTTCAACTACGGGCAGAAGCTCTTGTTCTGGCTGATGCTTTTTGGTGGACTGGCATTGCTCCTGTCCGGACTCGTGCTCTGGTTCGTCGACTCGATTCCCTGGGAGCTTCGGATACTGAGGTTCGTGGCGACAATCGTTCATGCAGTCTCGGCACTGGCGACCATTGGGGCTTTTATCATCCATGTCTATATGGGGATCGCCGTCGTACCAGGCGGGCTTGGCGCGGTGATTCACGGCGAAGTGACAGAAGAATGGGCCAGACATCATCATCCGCTCTGGCTCGCGCGGATTTCGAGCAATGCCGAGCGGCGCCGGTGAGCTGATCCTCTGGGACGACCGCATTGCTCGAGCGCAACGCCTGGCATTGGAGCACCCCGCGGCCGGGGCTCTGCTGACGTTTTACGCATCTCTTGCCAGCTATCAAGCCTCACTTCTGAAAA
>DATBJG010000244.1:0-4257 GCA_036556585.1 Vicinamibacterales bacterium | reverse complement strand
GAGTGTTGGCGCGACGCCGGCTTCTCCCTTCTTCTTCGCAACCTTGACCTGCTTCACTTCCGGAATGTGGTACGCCATCCCGCTGTACCCAATGGCGCAGGGCGTCCGTGAGACGAGGGTGACCACGTCTTTCGAGCCGCTCTGATCGATGGAGCCCAGCTTGAACTCGCGCTCCCGACCCAGGACCGCTTCGCGGAAGTAGACAAAGGTCCCGGAATTGTTCTGCCGGCTCACACGTATGATTTCTCCGCTCGCACAGGCGGCATTCTGGACCCCGATATCCGACCACTTCAGGACCTTCCCACCCTCTCCGTAAATCTCTGCGAGCTCGCCCAGCGAAATTGTGTCGATCGGGTTGCCCCCGTGGACGTAGATCGCGAGCGCGTCCAGTCCGACACGGAACTCGCTCGGTTCCGCCCCATTGTGTGTCTTCGCACGCGTTTTTTCGTCCGGTTCCATTTCTCGACTCGCAGACGCCACATCGAGAATGCCGTCGATGAGACCAGCGATTCCCACCCCGGAGCCTCCACCAGCAACCTGGACTGTCACGTCGGGCCGTTTCTTCTTGTAGTTTTCAGCCCAGGCCTGGACGAGATTGACCATCGTGTCCGAGCCCGTCACGCGAATGACGACCCCGGAAGTCGGTGTCGAACCCGATCCTTCCTGGCCCTGGTTGCCCGAGGAGCAGGCGGCGGCAACCGTCAAAGAGATCCCAAGTGTCAAGGCGCGGAACGCGGGCAACGAACGGTACGATGGCATTGCATATCCTCCTTGTTTCGGGCTTCGGCGGAGCCACCTGGGACTACATTCGCGAGACGATCGCAAACACTGTCGCAGCGACGGCGGCCGACGCCGGAATCGTCAGAATCCAGGCCCATAAGATCTGGCCAGCTATACCCCATCTCACCGCGGAAAGGCGCCGGGTCGAACCCACCCCCACGATGGCGCCAGTAATGGTGTGAGTCGTGCTGATGCCGATTCCCAGGGCCGTGGCCGTGTAGATAGCCACGGCGGCGCCGGTTTCCGCAGCGAACCCCCCAACAGGTCTGAGCTTCGTGATCTTCCAGCCCATCGTGTGAATGATGCGCCAGCCACCGGCGAGCGTGCCCAGCCCGATCACGCCGTGCGCGAGGAGTACCACCCAAAACGGGATCGGCAGCTGACCGTCGAGAAGCTGTAAGTAACCTCCCGTGACCAGGACTCCCGCGATGATTCCCGCGGTTTTTTGTGCATCGTTCGCACCATGCATCAGGCTGAAACTCGCAGCCGACACGAGCTGCAGGCGCCGGAACCAGTGCTCGACGCGGGCCGGGGCCGTATATCGGAAAACCCAGTGAACGGCCAGCATCAACGTCAGGCCCACCAGCAATCCGATCAGCGGCGCGCCCACGATGAACAGCAGCGTCTTGGTCCATCCGGAGACCATCAGGGCACCGAACCCCGCTTTTGCAACCGCCGCCCCCGCGTACCCGCCAAAGAGGGCGTGCGACGAGCTGGTCGGCAGCCCGAAATACCAGGTCAGCAGATTCCAGGAAATCGCGCCGCATAACCCCGCGAAAACGACCGCGAAGGTCACCACGTTGAGGTCGACCATCTCAGATCCGACTGTTTGGGCCACTCCGGTGCCAAAGCCAAACGCGGCAATGAAATTGAAGAACGCGGCCCACATAACGGCCCCGCGTGGCGAGAGCACACGAGTCGACACAACCGTGGCAATGGAATTTGCGGCATCGTGAAAACCGTTGATGTAGTCAAAAACGAGCGCGAGGATGATCAGACCGACGATGACCGTGAGCTCGATCGACATCCGGGTTATGAGTGCTTGACGACGACACTCTCGAGGACGTTCGCGACGTCCTCACATCGATCAGTCGTCGCTTCGAGGAAATCAAGAATCTCCTTCCACTTGATAATCGCAATCGGATCGCGTTCCTCCGAGAAAAGGCGGCTGAGGGCTTCGTGATGCATGCGATCCGCCTCGTTCTCCAGACGGTTGAGTTCGATGGCGCGTTCGGTGACGTCCCTGCGGCGCTCGAGCGCTTCGACGGCCAGCCTCAATTCGTCCGCACCGCTGGCAATGATCCGCGCCAGTTCGCGCGCTCCGAACCTGACGCGATCGATGCGGTACAGGCGCACGACCGCAGCCGACGCGTCAATCGCGTCCATCACATCGTCGAGCGATCTCGCCAGCTCGTGAATGTCCTCGCGGTCGATTGGCGTGACGAACGTGGAGTTCAGTCGCTGAATAATCTGATGGGTGAGCACGTCGCATTTGTGCTCGACCTCCTTGATTTCATCGGCCTTATCCCACCGTGGGGGATCCTTGGCCAGCATCGCCTCGAGGAGTGCGGCCCCCCGCTGCAGCTCGGTCGACACCATGATGAGCTCGTCGTAGAACCGGTGATCCCGTGGAAACAGACTGAATCTGGCCACATTGGCTCCTGGCCGCCTTCCAGTTCCGCGAACCCAAACGACGGATTGTAACAAATTCGTCACACCGCGTTTACACAGACTGGCAAGGCTTCTTTCTTCTATATGTGAGCCGTCGCGCAGGTCGATATGGTGAAGGGAGCGGTCAACGGAGCGAGAACGTCAACCGACGTCTTGGGACTCTAACAGGCCCGATTCTTTACTGCTGGGTAGGCATCGGCACAGCCGATCGAGCCGCGGCACACCTGGCCGCGGTCATTCCAAGCGGCGCCGGGCGAGGACAAGGTCCAGTCCATATCCAGTGCGACGGCTTAACCCGAGCTCAGCCCGCACGGCATTCTCCCGCCGAATGGAGCACGCATCGGAGGCCTTCTGGCCTGGTGCCGGATCGGGGCAACGCCCCGACAGGTCACCTGCTAGCAGATACGGCAGCGCGTGGCCGTAGATCTCGTGCACGAGAATGCGGTCCAAATCCCAATACAGCTCAACCAGGGGCGAGTAACTCCGGCGGTGAACCTCCTCGAGAAGTGGAAGGTTCACGACGACGATCACCAGACTCACCTGTGAGTCAGAGTCGGGGATCGGAGCGGCAGCGGCCACAACGGTCGGATCGAAGGGGCGGGTGGATGTCGAATCAAGCGTGTCTTTGACGACAACTTGATCCGGTGTCAACACGAGCACCTGTCGACCAGTTCCCCGGATCTGCTCGAGCGCGTCCCGCCAGAGGGAGCTCCGGCGTGCGATCTCCTCAAGCCGAGCATGTAAGGTGCCGTGGCGGGCCAGAATTGGCGCCCCATTTGCCGTTTCTCGGGCGCCGACCATTGCCTGGCCCAGGGTGCTCACGGGCATGGTCACCGCTGCCAGTGCTGCAAGACCGACGGACACAACAATTCGCGACATCCCACGGGCCTCCTAGCCCGAGGGGGCTGCGGCCACGGTGGCCGAACCCTAGCTCTATGTAACGCAAAATTAACATAAACGCTACACAAAAGTTGCGCGGATCGAGTAGGGCGAGTTGATTGACCTCAATGCGACAAGAGGACGATTGCGCCCCGAATTCCGAGCAAGGAGGGACTCTCGACTCGAAATCAGTTTGCTGCTTTACAGAGATTTCGCATCGGTCTTACGGATGTAACCGAACGGTTTCACCCCGCCGCACTTTCCAAAATCACAGACGGAAGACAAAGGTCCACAACTCAACAACTTACTTATATTCAATCGCTTGCCTGCAGTTTACACGGATGTAACTAACACGTTGCGCGGATCACATCTCAGCCCCGCATCATGTCATCGGGCTTTCGGGCCCAAAGCGTTTTGCCAAATTCCTGACAGTCTTTTCAGAGGATCTCTATGACACCCACGGTACTGCGCGTTTGCTTGCTCGCACTCCTGTTGTTCGCGTCTGGGATCGCACCTGTCGCCGCCCAGCAGGCCAGCGATCAGACCGTTCGCGTCGTCGGGACTGTTCGCGACCAGCAGAACTCGATCTCGCTGCCGGGCATTCCGGTCGAGGTGGTTGGCACTGGTCAGATCGTCTACACCGATGTCGACGGTCGATACGTCGTCACCCTGCGACCGGGAACGCACGAACTGAAGGTATCGATGGAAGGCTATCAGGACAGGCGTATCACGGTGAATGTCGCGCCCGGCGATACGCCCACGGTCGACATCGGCATACAGATGACCGGGTTTGCGGAGCAGGTCACCGTGAGGGGGGAGCTCCTCGATGCAGAGACCTCCTCGGCGGAAGCCCAACTCGGCGTCCGAAAGCACGCGCAGGTCATCACCGACAACGTGGGATCGCAGGAAATGAAGGAGAACGGCGAC
>DATBJG010000243.1:0-2974 GCA_036556585.1 Vicinamibacterales bacterium | reverse complement strand
TGATCCGCGAGATCCGCGGTATCCGCGTCCCGTGAAGATCCAGAAGATCCGCGTCTAGTAGAGGTTCTCCCGATAGGACTTCTCGATTGCCGACTGGATGTCCTGGACCGTGTCGGGTATTCCCGTCTGGTCCTTCAACATTTGCCCGTACGACGGCAGCTGCTTCCGATCGACCCGATAGTCCGTTCCCCACAGGTGCGACCGAATCAACGCCTTCGCGCAATGGAGAAACGCCTCGCGCACGGTCACCCTCAGCGCCGACCTCGGGTGTTTCCCATTGACCGTCCATCGCCCCACGACGTCAGGATCGGTCGTTACCTCCGCGACCCCGTTGATACGAAGCGTCTCGTCGACGCCTGGGATGAACAGCAGCAGAGCGACGTGCGGATTCGAAACGACGTTCGACAGAGAATCGAGCCGATTGTTCCCAGGCCAATCCGGAATCAGAATCGTGTTGTCGTCGAGCACGTGGACGAAACCTGGCTGGTCACCGCGCGGGGTGACGTCGGCGCCGTGCTCGCTCGATGTCCCCATGCAGAGGAACGGCGACAGCGCAATGAAATTGCGCATGTGGTGATCGAGCGCCCGCAGTAACTTCCGACGCGCACGTTCGTGCGGTGGCTGCGTGTAGCATTCACGAAGCTCCGCGATACTCGAAATTCCACGCTCAGCTGCCATCGTCTGGCTCCGGTTCAGTTGTCAGTTCTCAGTGTTCTTTCTCAGTTCGGACTTCTCAGTTCCAACTTCTAGTACAGTCTCCGCGCGTATCCCTCTTCGATATCGCGCTCGTAGTCCTGCAGCGTCACGCCCTCTGGCCGAATCTGGTCGAACAGCACACACGCCATCGACGGCAGGATATCGGCCGCCGGCCACTGGTCGTGCTGCCAGAGCTGCGACCGCCGAAATGCCTTGGCGCAGTGCAGAAAACACTGTTCCACCTCGACGCCAATCGCCAGGACCGGCGTCTTGCCACGAACGACTGAACGCTGGAGCAACCCGGGATCGCGCGTGATCCAGGCCTGGCCGTTCACGCGCAGTGTTTCCTCCCGTCCCGGAACGAGAAAGAGCAGCCCGACGTGAGGATTCGCGATGAGGTTCATCATACCGTCCAACCGCTTGTTGCCCGGGCGATCGGGGATGACAAGGTGCCGGTCGTCGAGCACCAGCACAAAGCCCGGCACATCGCCCTTGGGCGAGACATCGCAGCTCCCGTCCGGAGCTGAGGTCGCCATGAGCAGAAACGGCGACCGCTCAATGAATGCGCGGCAGTGCTCATCGATCACGGAGCGTTCTTTCTGTGCCGCACGCGCACTTGGGGTACCAACCACCTCGCGAAGTTCCTTCTCGCTCGTGATCACATGCCTGGATTGCCTGAAGCTCCAGTCAGGCGACGCGGGTGGCCTTGGCCGAAACTGGCGAAGAAACGACTCGAAGCGGTCGGTAGAAGAATCCATGTCAGTCAACTCCGAGCGGCTGGAGGAGATTCCGCAATTTCGCCAGCCCGTATCGATATCGCGACGCAACCGTGTTGGCGGGCGCCTCCAGCGTCTCGGCAATCTCCTGAAACGTGAGCTGGCCCCAGACGCGCAACACGACCACCTCGCGCTGCTCTTCGGGCAAATACTGAAGCGCCTTTTCGATGGCTAAGCCTAGCTCCTCGAGGCCCCGTGGCGCTTCGAGCCACCCGGTGGCGTGCTCGTCGAGCTCCACCTCACGTGATTTGGTCCGTCGATGGTTGAGGACCGCATTTCGAATGGCGCGACAAAAGTAGGCAACGGGGGCGCCCCTGAGGGCAATGTCGCCGCGCAATACGCGCGAAAAGACCTGCTGCACCACGTCCTCGGCTGTCGAACGGTCGCCAAGGAGCGCGCACGCATAGCCCAGCAGTAGGCCGCCATGCTCCGTGTAAAGTCGGGCGACATCCTCGCGGGCCAGCCGGTGGCCGGTCACGTCATCCCCAGGACGCGCCATTCAGTGGAAAGACACGCGAGAGGGCGATTCTTGTCTAACGGTTCCTTACTGCCGCCGCGTACCAATCCGGCAGACGCACCTCGACCGGCTCGTTCCGAAGTGCATCCTTGAACGCCTGCAGGCTTGCGGCAACCGTCAGCCCGCCCGGGAGCCAATCCGCGGAAGGCTTCGAGTTCGTCAACTGCGCAGCAGCACCCTGGTCGTAGTGATAGACGTAAACCACCTTCGGCTTGAGTGCCGTGACGCAGTCGGCGGCCGCGGCCGGCGTCATGCGCCGAGGCGGAATGTTCATAGGCATGAAAGCGACGTCAATGTCCTTGAGCGCCCGCAGCTCCGGCACGCACTCGGTGACGCCCGCAAAATAGATTCGACGCCCACCCAGGGTCACGAGGTAACCGCTTGCCTCACCCTTGGGATGCTCGGGCGCGCCTGGGGTGAGGTCGTACGCCGCAATCGATTCGACACGGATTCCCGACACGGTCGTCGAGGCGCCGTTGGCAAGCACGAGTCCCTCGGGAAAGGCGGTCTTTCCTTTCGCAGTAATGACAACAGGTGTCGACGGTTTTCGCAGTCGCTGAATGGCCGTCTTGTCCAGATGGTGAACGGGATCATCCGTGATGAGGATCAGGTCGGCCGGCTTTGCGCGGGACAGGTCGGCCACGCTCCATGGATCGACGTGAATGACCACACCGGCGTGTTCCAGTTGAACACTGGCGTGGAGAAGCGGTGTGATCTCGATATTTCCGCCACTGACGGCCGGATAGGTATCAGCCGCTAGCCCTGAGCCTGCCGAAAGGGCCAGCCCTGTCGCGGCCACAAGGAGCGCTCCAATGCAAACGAGCCCTGCTGCCGCGACTATTTCTGGACGTCCGCCGCGACGCATTTTCCACCCTCGCATCGATTGTTCTCGGAACACGAATACTCGTACAGCTCCTGACCCGGCGCCATGAGGACGAACGTTCGGACGTTCTTGATGGGTTGCGCGTAGTACTTCGGATCCTCA
>DATBJG010000242.1:0-51365 GCA_036556585.1 Vicinamibacterales bacterium | reverse complement strand
CAGACTGCCCCGCTGGGCGCGCGATATGGCCGATACCGACGACCTTGTCCAGGAAACCCTCCTTCAGACGTTTAAGAGGATCGGGCAGTTCGAACCCCGGGGTGCCGGGGCGCTGTACGCCTACCTGCGGCAGGCCGTTCTCAACCGCATCCGGGAGGAGTTGAGGCGCAAGGGTCGGCGGCCAGAGGAGACCGGCATCACCGGACTCGAAGCCCAAAGTTACCTTTCGCCGCTCGAACAGGCCATCGGCAGCGAGGCGATCGAACGTTACGAAACGGCGCTGGCACGGCTGAGGTCAACTGGTGGCGCGCGGCAACCTGGATGCACAGGATATGGCCTCTGCGCTGACACTGGTCAGGCGATGAACGCGTCAGCGGCGCTAAGGCACTTTGACGGGACCCGACAAACCCCACTCGGTGAGCCATCCCCGCATCTTTGTGATTTCGGCACGCTGCACAACTATGATCTCGTCGACGAGCACATCGATCCCATAGGGACGACGGCCGCTCGCGAACTGCCGCTGCTGTTGCGCCAGCCCCATCGTGAGCGCGCCTTCGTGGTGGACGATCATCCCCTCCAGCCACAATCGTTCGAAGAGTGCACCGGTTGCCGAGGACAACGCATCCATCCGAGCCTTGTCCAGCAAGCCCGGCATCGACTCGTCTCGGTGTTGGTCGTGACTCGGAATCGTCATCCCTCTATCAGCACCGAGCCGGAGCAGGGCCTCCATCTGATCGATTTCGACCCGCTGCGCCCTGTCGACGTAATTTGCGAAACGAACGAGCTCGTCGCGCCGGGTGCGCGAGCTCACCAGCGCGGTTAAGTCGAGCGCCTGTTCGTGGTGGACGATCATGTGTTGCAGGAAGAGCAGGTCTTCCTGCGTGTAGAGCGGCGTCGCGGGGGTCTGGGCCGAAACCCCTGCGCCACTAACACCGAGCATGCACACGACTCCCCACCGAATGGCACCGATCATCATTGTTTGGTTTGTCGTGGGGCCCCCCGCCTACGCTCGCCGCAATTCTCGCGGGCTTCGGCGAGGCTCGCCGAAGCCATGCGAAGCCGGCACCTCCACGACCTGTACTTCGCGCTTTCAGCGCTCGGCGATGTTTGTTGCGACTTTCCCGTCACTTTCTGTTGGACCGAGGCGGCCCCGACGCGTGTGGACTGGTGCGATTGGACGAGTACACAGCATTGCGCGGCACTTCCTCCGCATGCGGCCCCGTGTACTTGAGCACGTGCAGGCCCGTATGGTTGTCGCCGACGTAGATCAGTCCGTTGTGGATATCGGGGTAGGTCATGATGTCGCCCCAGGGAACGGGCCTCGCATGACCGACTTCGCGCGGATTGAACGGATTGGAGATGTCGATGGCGCGGACGCCATGCCCCAGCCAGCCCACGAACACCAGGTTCTCGAATACGGTGGGATTGTGCGCGTGCATCATCGGCCGGATCTTTGCGCCCGGCGGCCTGGCCTGCGCGAGGCAGTTCTGCACCATGCTGTCGGACTGCGCGAGCGCACCGACCATCATTGGCGTGATCTCCGACTCGACGTTGATGATCCTGAGGCCGCGCTCCGGACAGGGACCGAACGGCCATTCTTCGGTGATCACCATCCAAGCCGGCCGGTTCTTTTCGTTTCCACGTGATTGCGACGGGCGATTGGCCACGGGGACAGCGCTGTGCACGCCCACCATCGCGACGAGCGGCGGCGTGAAACTGAAGCGCGAACGTGTTTCGAGTCGCGTATAGCGCGCAAGCTTGTCGGCGTCGGAACGGTCGGAGCGAAGCAGCGCGAGCAGGCCGGGATCGGAATTGAGGACCGGGTGTACGCAGTCGTTCGCCACCTCGGGCAGTTTCCTGACGTCAACCACTCCGCCAACCTTCCCGTCCACCCACACGTTGGTCGAGCGCTGGTGGCAAACGCTTCCCGACGCCAGCTGCGCATTGGTGCTGTTGGCGATCCGTTCGGTATTCAGGATGTACGTTCCGGCCGTCGTACCAGCGACATAGAACCGCTCTCCATCGTTGGACATCGTCCCGGAGTGCAGACTGTTCACTTGAGAGGCCTGCGTGGCGCCCGGCCGTCCCCACTGGTCGGTCAGGTGACGGTAGTCGGCGAACCGCCCGCCCGGGTACAGCCCCGTGGCATCGGGACGTTCGTTGCGCACCGGACCGCCGACGTTCTCGAGCGTGAAAGAGGCGATGAAGACAGGCTTCTCAAGTACCTTTCCCGACTTCTCGTCGGTGATCGCGGTCACGATGAGATCTTCGCCCTGCGATCCGTAGGTCTGCGAGAGAACGAGGAGCCGGTTGCGATTGCGCGGGTCGTGCCACAGATAAAACTCGTGCGCGAGCACGCCCTCGGCCTTTGCGCCGCCATCCACCGGCAAGCACGTCTGGGGGTCGAGCGTGTAGGTGATCACATCCCCGCCCGTCCCAGTCGCGGCGCTCCGCACCATGAGCATGCGCTCCACGCCGTCTGTCGAGGTGTAGTTGTAAGGACGCAGCTCACGATCACGTACGGCGGTTTCGCCGTTGTCGACCGTGAACTGAGGCATCTTGCCGACCTCAACTGGCGGGTTCTTCTCGGGATTCGACTGGATTTTGAAGATCTTTACGTCGTGGGTGACACGCGGCCCGGTGGTGTTGGTGGAATTGCTGCGACCCCAGTACAGGCAGTCGCCAGCAATGCCAAGACCCGTCGAGCCCCACCCGGTCGGGAAGCCGTCGAGGTCGCCGCCGCGCCAGTGGCCCGTGGCGGGGTCCCGCGTCGACGGCGCCGTAGGAACCCAATGCAGCCATTCGAAGTTGCGGAACAAGCCGAGCTTCTTCGCGGCGACGAACGCTCCCGCGTGGGCGTCCGCCGGTGACGAAGTCGGATCCAGGTTGCCCTGCGCATCCATTCGACCGCCCGGCAGCTTGTCGAATGGAATGTCGAACGTCGTGAACGCTGGTGGTACGCAGTCCGCCACCTTTCCGCTCGCGGCGTTGGTGCACGATGGATTCTGGCCGCTCACACGGGGTGCGTGGACGATCGCCGCAAATACCACGAGCCCCGCCAAGGAGATCTGTCGCACTGTCGGCTTCGCACTCATAATGTGCCCTCGTCATGTGCCCTCGTCAGGTTGCAGGCACAATTATCCGACAAAAGCGACCAACCGAGGTGCTGACGGCTTTCTTACCAGCCCAACCGGAATCCGCTCGTCCACAACACGCCCGAGGGCGGGCTGGCGAATCTTCTCTAACGCTGATCAGTCGTTGATACCTCACCAGGCTTCCGTGCTGCACCAGGGGTCGACAACTGGCCCTTCATCTCCTGGTAGTAGCCCTTAAGCCCGCCTCGGAACGCCACCGTACTGACGGTGTGATCCCACCCCAGGTCAGCAAGCTTCAGCTGGTCGAACACCTGTTCCAACGGTACCTCTTTCCGTGCCAGTTCCGTCATTCGTTGGTTCATCGTGACAAGCTTCTGCCGGTCTGAGCGGATCTGTTCCTTGGTGAGCAGCTTTCCGTGGCCGGGGATGACAGTGTCGAAGTCGAGCTTCAGGATCTCGTCGAGGACTTTGACCCATTCGACGGCGCTCGCTCCATTGTTGTAATCCATCACCGGCATTCCCTCAGTGATGAGATCGCCGGTATGAACCACCCTCAGGTCGGGGAAGTAGATGACCGCGTCGCCGTTGGTATGAGCCCGCCCGAAGTAATAGGCGCGAACCTCGATGCCGCCAAGAAACACCGCCGCTTGATCAGTGAAGGTGACACGCGGAGCGCCGGGCAGCTTGTTTCGCAGAAAATTCTCGCGGACGTTCCGATGCGCGATGATCTCCGTCGTGTTGATGAAAATGGCGTCGCCGCCGGCGTGGTCCGTGTGATGATGGGTGTTCAACAAATACTTCACGGGCAGTGAACTGACACTCTTGACCTTCTCGAGGATCTCTGCGACGTTCTCCTGGTACTTGTTGTCGACAAGAATGAGTCCTTCCGGTGTAATCCGAACGGCCACGTCTCCCGCTTCGTGCAACAGGCCATCGTCACCATACGCCCCGCCACAGCCGTTGGGGGCACATCGATTGAAAGGGCCCCGAATCAGATACAGGTTGTCCTTGACCTTTTCAATCTGCATCGGCGCCGCAGGGGCGGGACGTTGTGCCGACAGCACGGCGGCCAGGATGCTGATGGTCGTAAGGACGAGGGCAAGGCGGGCAAGACGCATGCGCCTACCGCCTTCCGTACAGGAGCATTTCCTTCCCGCCGGCCATCACAATTTTCTCGAGTCGCAGAACGTTCGCGCCATCGCTGTAGCGATACCCTGTTGCCGTGACCTTGTCTCCCGGCTTGAGCGTGTTCGCGCCCCAGCCGTTGGTTTCCATACGCCCCGTGCTGGGGCCCCCGACATTCCACTTTTCGACCTTGCCGTTGTCTGACGGGACGTCGAGCGCAATCATCACGTGCGGATTGGACCAGTCATACTTCGTCACGGTACCCGACACGGTGACTTCCTTCGACCGATCGACGGGCCAGGCGTGATGCGCCGACACGGCCCCGGTGGCCGCGAGGATTAGGATGGCCCAGAATGCAAGAATGTGTCGTCGAGTTATCACGTCACACCTCCAACGCAATCGTAATCAGCGGCCTCCCTGGCTGGGCAGCTCCGGGACACGTGTCGGCATCACGTACTGTTCCCGCAGTCGCTTGCGGTACTCCGGGTACAGCGTGGACGCCCCGCCACGGAGCCCTTCACTCGGGATGTTGAACTTTTCCGTCAGTTCGCTGAGGAACGGGTTCGTTCCGGGAAGATAGTGCGGCACTTCGCCAGCAGGTCGAATCAGTTCAACGGCTGGCTCGCACGGTTCGGTTGGCAACCGGACAGCTTTGGGATCGTATACCCAGATTCTGCTGCGCAAGTACGGCTCCTCGAGGTAGACCGGGTCGTACACAATCATCGTGATCATCAGGCGGTCACCATGACGAACGATGTATTCGCGGATCGTTGCTTGATTGCTCGACGGGACGCCGTTATGTGAGAGCACACCCTCAGTCAGATGTGTGGTCGTTACCTGCAGCCTGTCGCCCTGCCACCTCCCCGTCGAGAAGCCTGCGGGAGTATGAAGAGCAATGGGTGAAGGATGCGGGCGGCCGTCCATCCAGATTGTTCGAGGATTCCGGTCAACCGCACCGCTCATTTTCCATGCGACGACGCGGCCGGAGATGGGATCGAGCTCGGACCCGATTTGGAGGCTTTGCGGTCCCCTGACCACATAGTGAGTGGTATACATGATGCACTGACGTTCTGGCATAGCCTGATACGAGAGCAGGAACGCGTCGGCCCGGGCCCGCGCCTCGTCATTGATCGGCAAGCCTGTGTAATCGCCAGGCAGCATGCCCTCGAGATCTTCGTGGTTGCGCGCTTCCCACACTCCCGACAAATCAACCTGCGCAGCGGCTGACGCACTCGTCAGAACCAAGAACAGCAGGACTAGAGCCGCACGCATGGGCGTGGGAAACGTCCGCACCGTGCTTTTCGCATGAGTCATAAATGAATCACCATCGGGCTGAGCACTGGGATGGGTCCCATTTCGATCCATCCCGTTCGCGCTTGAAGACCGGGCTCATCTCATAGGGCATCCGCAGATAGGTCGGGTCGACAATCGTCGTCGAGATGACCAGCCAGTCCGACCCATCGGGTTCGTTAAGAAGATCCCAGTACTCCGTCATCGATGTCGCCGCACTGTAAGGCAGGCCATTTCTGCGCAAATACCCAGGGCGCAGGTTCCTCGTCACGACCTCGAGACTGTCGTTCACCCACTTCGCCGCTGAGTAGCCCTGCCAACTCGGGCCTCCGCGTGGCGGCGCGGCAGCGTTGAAATGAAACAGGCGCGTCTGCATGCCGGCATCCGTTTCGACCCGAAGCGTCGTGTCGTTCTGCCAGGTGATGTGCAGGCGCCCTGGAATCTGCATCAGATGGGCTGCTCCAAACGCTCTGCACGCTTCACCAGACGCTTCGTCCTTCGCCGGATCCCATGCTTCGGCCACCCGACGGGCCTCTGCGTTAATCGGAATTCCGCCTATGACACCAAAGAAGTCGCCTTTCGCGGGTATCACCATGCGGAACCGCCAGTCCTTGTTGACAACCGACACCCAGTAGCCGGTTAGATCGGCGGGTGCCGCTTCTTTTGCGGAGCGAACCGGCGGCGGTGCAGCGCGGTTCTGTCCCGCAACCACACTGCCCGCGCCAAGTGCGAGTACCGCTGCACCGACGAGCAGCATCCGGTTGATGATGCCCACAGTCATTCTCGACTCCCCCGCTGACCAGTCAGATTCTTGTATATCGCCTCGACAAACATGGCCGTCGTCCAAGCGCCTGTCTCGGACCCATACTGTCGACGGTAACCGGCGGTTGGATTGGCTTGCTGAATCTCCTCTAACGTCTTCCCCTGTCTGATCAGGTTCTGGATCCGATCCCGAATGATCGACAACATGTCACGGTAGTCAACGACCTCGGTTGTCGTGCACAGACGTCCGTGACCCGGCACGATCAACGTGCCGTCCTCCTGATACGGAAACGGCGTCGATGGAAACGTCATCTCGAGAATGCGATTCAGACTGTCGAGGATGCCCTGAATGGAGCCGCCCTTGTCGAGGTCGATTACGGGAAAGCGCGTCACATCGAACACATCACCGGTTATGAGCACATCGGATCGTCGGAAGTACACCAGGCTGTCGCCGTCGCTGTGAGCTGCGGGTTGGTACATCACCTGAATGGCTTCCCCGTTCAACACCAGCTTCCGCTGCTGTTCGCCAGTGACGGCTGAGTAGGTGCTCGTCGGCCAGGCCGCCACCGGATATGGCGCCTGTTGGCCGGTAGGCGCGGACATTCGAGCCAGCACGCGCTCCTCCGCAAGAATTGGGGCAAAGTCCCGTTCGACAAATCCCTCTCGGCGGTACCCGGCCGGAACAATTGGCTGACCTGCCGAAGACAATCTGGCGTTGCCTCCCACGTGATCGGGATCGGCACTCGTGTTGATGATGTAGCGAATCGGTCGGGGCGTGAGTGTCTTGATCGCCCCAAGCAGCGCGTCTGCCGACTCAACACGTCCGGTGTCGGTCACAATGACGCCGTCCGAGCCGACGTGGACCACCACATTACTGCCGGCTCCGGCGATCAGATGGATGTTTGGCTTGAGCTCGAGGATGGTTAACGCGCTGTCGTTCCGCGCGCCTGCCTGCGCGGTGAGGCGTGCCGATGCGCCCCACGCCTGACAAAGGAGAACACCAACGAGCAAAGCCCGAATGGCCGCGTAGTTCTTCATTTGCTTAAGAGGACGTCAGAGTCCTTCACGGATAGTGCCCCAACGGGCGTCGCTGTCCAGGTTTCCAATCAATCTCAACCGCAAGGAAATTATCGCGGTTCGGCATTCGGACCTTTGGAAGGGTCGTCGCATCCAGAACGTCGGTCTCGGTAATGATGCCGTTGAGAAAGAGCACGAATGCGGTCGATGCGTAGACTTCGTCCGGCGTGAGCGATCCCGGCCTGGTCGACGGCATGGCCCGGTTGATGAAGTCCCACACTGTCGTCGCGTACGGAACCAGGCTCCCTTCGATTTTGACTGGCTTCGCATTGCCAAGCGGTATGAGGCCGCGATGCAATCTCGTGCCTTTGCCGTTCGGCCCGTGACACCCCTCGCACTTCTGCGCATACACGCTCGCACCCTGCTTCACCGTGCCACTTCCGGGCGGCAATTCTTTCCCCTGGGGTGAGATCGCGGTGTCGCGCGCTTTGATCTCCTCCGCGCTCGGGATTGTTCCGAGTCGATAGGTCGGCCCCTGTGCGAGTACGGTCACCGACGCGGACAGCACGAACGTCGCTGTCAACAGTCTAAAACAGCGCATTCTGGATGCTCCCGTCCCGGTTGACCCTCCAAGGCTGAATGCCATTGAAGTGATCGGCTTGTAAGAAGTACTCCGGGGTCACGCCCAGAATCTTTGCCGCTTCGGCAATCGTCGGTTGGACTTCGCCGCGTTCGTCGGTGCAACGCGACTGCAGCACCGCTTCTTCGCCGATCCACTCCCACGCGAAGCGAAACCGTGTATGCGCGTACCGATGGACCGGCTGCTGAAGCTGTGCTTCCGCGTACGTCCGGCCTCCATCGACCGATACGTCGACCCTCCGTACGGCGCCACCACCTGTCCACGCAAGCCCTGTGATCTCGTAGAACCCTCGGCCGGGCAGGCGTTGGCCCCCTGACGGACGAGTGATTACCGACTTGGGACCGAGCTCGAATCGGAAACCGAGCGCCTTGCCATCGGGCCTGGTGTCGGCGTTGTTGCCGGCTTCGTGCCATGCCATGGCAGGCTGATCCACGACGGCGATGCGGCTCAACCACTTCACGGAGCGAATGGCTTCCCAGCCGGGGGCGACAAGGCGCAGCGGGTACCCGTTATGCGGGCGGACCGGCTCACCGTTCTGAGCGTACGCCACAAGAGTATCGTCCATGGCCTTCGCCAGCGGGATGCTCATGGTGTACTTGTTGGACTCCGATCCCTCAGCGACAATCCAGCTCGCGCCGGTCTTCACGCCGCACTCTTTGAGGAGGATCGACAGCAACACCCCGGTCCACTCGCTGCAGCTGGTTCGTCCGTGAACCAACTGCACAGAATCGCCGTTTGGACCACGAAGCGGGCGACTGTTGGCGTTGCATTCGAGGAAGTAGACTCGCGAAACGGAGGGAAACCGTCTTAGTTCCTCCATCGTGAAACTGAGGGGTCGATCAACCATCCCGTGCATCAGCAGACGATGCTGCTGCGGATCGATATCCGGGATGCCGTTGACGTGATCCATCAGAAAATGCAGACCCGACGGCGTGATGATCCCATCGAGATCCTGCAGTGGTGTCATCAGTGCGGTATCGGTAATAGGAGAGCCCGAGCCAGGGGCTCTGCGCACCGTGGTGTCAAACCGCGAGGGTTGTCCGTAGGCCAGGGTGTCCTTGAGACGTGCTTCCGGGCTGGGTGCCTGGCCTTCTACCGACTGAACCGCCCCCACCACCAGAGTTGCCAATGCGGCGCTTTCCGTCAGAAATTGCCGACGATCGGAGTGATGGTGCGAACCCATCGGGTTTCTCCTCCTCTAAGTGGCGCTCCGCCCCACACCCCGGCTCGGTGATGCGATGCGTGGCAGCTTCAGAAAAGCCGTTTGTCCGGCGACAAGTCCCGCTATTATCCGCTAGAAAACACGCCTATGAAGAAACTGATTCTCGTGACCGTCGCGGGAGTTCTGACCGCCGCGCTCGTCTTCTCCCAATCGTCGAAGCCTCACGAGCTGAAGCTCCTGCCACAAAACGTCCACTGGGGATATTACGACGCCGCTGTCAAGCCGGTGCTCCGCATGGCGTCGGGAGACACTCTTCGCGCGGAGACAATGGTGGCGCGCGGACTTCAGCGTTTGCGCGCGGCCGGCGTTCCAGAAGCCGAGATACCGGAGGCGCTGAAAGTCGTCGAGAGCACCGTGACCGAGCGAGGGCCAGGCGCCCATCCGTTGACCGGCCCGGTCTGGATCGAAAACGCCGAGCCTGGTGATGTGCTGGAAGTCAAGATCATGGGTTTTGAGTTTCTCCATCCGTACGGTGTCGTGGGCTTTGTGCCCAACAGTGGCACGCTCCCGGACGACTTCCCATATACGCGCTTCAAACTGATTCGCTTCAACCCCCGCGCCGGAACCGCCGAATTCGCACCTGGGGTCACGCTGACTCTCGCGCCATTTTTCGGCTCCATTGGCGTTGCGCCGAATCCGCTCGTTGGGCGGATCTCGAGCGGACCCCCGGGCCACCATACCGGGAATCTGGACAACAAGGAACTGGTCGCCGGCTCAACGCTGTTCCTGCCCGTGCACGTTCCCGGCGCCCTGCTTTCCGTGGGCGACGGGCATGCCATGCAGGGTGACGGCGAGGTCACACTCACTGCGCTCGAAACCTCGCTGCGCGGCACCATCCAAGTCACCGTCCGGAAAGGCAAACGCCTGAACTGGCCGCGTGCCGAGACGCCAACGCACTTCATCGCGATGGGACTTCACCCCGACCTCGATGAGGCCGCACAACTGGCGACACGCGAGATGATCGATTTCCTCGTGACCGAAAAAGGCATGACCCGCGATGACGCTTATATCCTGTGCTCGCTTGCCGTCGATCTCCGTGTCACGCAGTTGGTGGACGGTACGAAGGGGATTCATGCCATGGTCGCAAAGTCGATTTTTGCACGGTGACAGACGACGCTGAAAATGACCGCCGCCACCTGCGCAACTTGTGTGTTTCTCATCGCAGTCGTGCTGCCTCTGCATGCACAGGAAGTGCTCCTTCGAGCGGGAAGGGTCGTTGACGGCACCGGTCGTGTGTCACGCTCGGTTGACGTGACTGTTGCGGGCACGACAATCAAGACTGTCGGACCGGCGTCAGGCCGGCGCGTCACGTACGACTTGTCCCGGCTCACACTTTTGCCAGGCCTCATCGACACACACGTTCACATCACCACCCATTTTGGGAAGAACGGCCGCGCAACCAGCGAAGGCGAAACCGCCGAGGAGTCCATTCTGTACGCGGCGGAGAATACAACCGCCATGCTCCTCAACGGATTCACGACCGCCCAGAGTCTGGGCGCACGGCCGGATGTGGCACTGCGGGCAGCTATTTCGAGAGGTGTGTTGCCTGGGCCGCGACTGTTGACATCAATCGCTCCCGTCGACGACATGACGGGCACGCCGGATCAGATCCGCCAGTTCGTGCGGCAAATCGTCGCAGAAGGCGCCGACCTGATAAAGATATTTGCGTCGAAGAGCATTCGCGACGGTGGAGGGCAAACGTTAACGCAGGCGCAACTCGACGCGGCGTGCGACGAAGCCAAGAAACTCGGGAAGCGCACGTGGGTTCACGCACACGCCGACTCCGCCGTACGGGCCGCCGCGCTCGCAGGTTGTTGGGCTGTCACGCACGGGACTCAGGTCACCGACGACACGCTCACGCTGATGGCGGCGCGAGGGACTTTCTTCGAGCCTAACATCGGACTTCTGTTGCAGAACTATCTCGAGAACAAGAATCGCTACCTGGGTATCGGGAACTTCACCGAGTCGGGCTTCGCCCTTATGGAAAAGGGCGTGCCGCAAAGCCTGGCCATGTTCAAGCGGGCGCAGGGGGTCAAAGGCCTCAAGCTGGTCATGGGGACCGACGCCGGTGCGGGCGCACACGGTCAGAACGCTCGGGAGATCGTCTATCGGGTTCAGGTTGGCGGTCAGGCCGCTACCGAAGCAATCAAGGGAGCCACGTCCCTCGCTGCCGAAGCACTCGGCATGAAGGACACCGTTGGTGTGATTGCACCCGGGTTCGAGGCCGATTTGATTGGCATCGACGGTGATCCCCTCACGGACATCACGGCGCTCCGTCGCGTGGTGTTCGTCATGAAGGGTGGCAAGGTTTTCAAGAACGTCGCTTCGAACTAGTTCAGGTTCCTGTAAATCGTCTCTTCGACACCCGCATACACCCGCATCGACGCCTCGTCGTAGAACGGAAGCGTCTGCATCATCACAACAACACCAATCTCTCGAGCCGGATCGATGAAGAAGTGCGTATTGAAAATGCCGGCCCATGTACCGCTTCCCGGGCTACGTCGGTTCGACAGCTTCTCGGCGGCCAGCTGGAAGCCGAGTCCCCATCTGTCCTTGCCGGCGCCCAGCGGAAAGTTCTTCGACAGGACCGGATTCGCGGAGATCTGCGGCTGCACCACCACACTACCCATGTGGTTCTGGAAGATCGTCTTCGCCGAAGTCTCGCTCAGAATGCGCGTGTCTCCCAGTTTGCCGTCGTTGAGAAGCATGCGCAGGAACAATCCGTAGTCGCTCGCAGTGCCGTACAAGCCGCCATCACCGGCTATATTGGCGGGAAGGGGATCTGGCATCGGCCGCTCCACGAACTTCCCATCCGTACCTCGTGCATTCACACCGACGATTCGTGGATATTTCGTCGCCGGCACCACGTAACTCGTATCGAGCATCCCGAGCGGCTTCAGGATGCGCGAGTCGAGAAATGCATCAATCTTCTCTCCGGACACAGCCTCGACGACGTGTCCCAGCACGCGTGTGCTGGCGCCATAGGCCCAGCTTTCGCCCGGGTCGAACAACAGCGGAAGATCCAGCTCGGTCTTACCCGTCTTCTGCATGATCTTTGTCAGCATGGGGCTCGCGAACCCGTAACCAATGCCGGAAGTGTGGGTCAACAGGTGCCGGATCGTGATCGGCCGCTTTGCTGGACGCGTCTCGTAGCTCCCATCGGCGTCGGTGAACTTGCTGATGACGATCGGATCCTTGTACTTCGGCAGGTACTTCGCCACCTCGTCGTCGAGTTTCAACTTTCCTTCGTCGACGAGCATCATGATGGCAACCGAGGTGACCGGCTTGGTCATCGAGGCGATGTTGAAGATGGTGTCCCTGGTCATCGGCCGATTGCTCAGCCTGCTGCCGAGGCCGAAGGCCTCGTTGTAGAGCACCCCATCCTTGTTCACGACAACGACAACCACCCCAGGCACATCGCCGCGATCGGTCCCGGTCTGGAGGAAGGCCGAAAGAGCCGCCAGGCCCTGCTGCGGGATTGCCGGCGCCGCCGCGGTGACGACCAAGAGAAGCGGAAGGACCCAAAGCCATCGTTTCATGATGTGATTCTAATGCGAAAGCGTCGTTAGCGATTCGGTTCCGCAGGACCGCGCAATGTCTGATCGATCTGGCGGACAGCGCCAAGGTGATAGGCGAGATGGGCGATGCTGCCGACCACCCCGTTCAGTTCGATCTCCTGCAGTTCTCGAGGCGTTCGCAATACACTCAACCAACGCTCGGCCTCGACCCGAAGACCGGCTCGCAGCATCCGCCACTCATCATCTGCGACCGTCGTTTTTCTCCAGCTGTCGCTCCAATTCGCGTCTTTGAACGGATTCTCTCCGGCACTCCACCGGTTCATCAACGACAATCCGTAGCGGACATGATCAACGTGCGCCGCAATCGACGAACCGGTCGCCGTCACGGCAGAGGCTGCAGCCGCCGACAGCCTGTCAAGTGACTGGAGCAACCCGACATCGCCGGCGTTCAGTATGAAGGCCCCGGAGGTCGGAGCACCAAAGACGAGCTCGCTGAAAAGCGTCGCAAGGGTCTTTGAAAAATCATCCGTGCGCATGGTGTTCTCACTCCAGCCGCGGCCGTCGTTTGTGCCAGTCCGTAGCCTGCTCATACGTGTGAGCGAGCGCGAGGACTGTCGACTCTGCGAAGTGATTACCGCTGATTTGAAGTCCGATGGGCAATCCCGACTGGGAGAAGCCGCAAGGAATGGAAATCGTGGGCAGCCCGTAAATATCGAACGCAGCGGTGTTGATCAGGCCTCCCGCTCCAGCCGGCGGCGGTCCCCCTGTCGGAGCTGGTTGCGGCGGCGCGATCGGTTGCGCAACACCCCGCTGGGTTGGCGTGATCAGCACGTCGACTGTGGCGAAGACCTTCTGGACCTCGCGACGGACGACGTCAACCTGGTGCCGGGCTTGTGCATAAGTTGCCGCATTGGCCTTGCCCGCACCCTCGATCAGGGTGCGCGTGGCGGCTTGGTACAGTTCGGGCGACTTGGTGATCCAAGGCCTGTGATACGCGTAAATCTCCGGATTCCAGACCTCGGCGATATTTCCGGCCGCAGGGATCTGGACGTCCGCGACACTCGCTGTAACCGTCCGCACGACATCGATCGCTGCTGCGACGGCCTTCGCCACTTCCGGATCGAGATTGTCGAAGAACGGAGTCCGCGCGACGCCTACGCGGAACTTTGATGTCTGGATGCGGATCGCGCGAACGTAGTCCGCGACCGGCACATCCACAGAAGTCGCTTCGAGGGGATCGTAGCCGGCAATCGCGCCCAGCATCAGCGCCGCATCCTCGACTGTTTTGCACATCGGGCCGACATGATCCAGGGTCCAGGCCATGGGCACGACACCACGATTGCTCACGCGGCCGTACGTGGGTTTAAGTCCGACGATGCCGCACAACGACGCGGGAATGCGGATCGACCCACCGGTGTCGGTTCCCAGAGCACCAAAGCACATGTCAGCGGAAACAGCGGCTGCCGAGCCGCCGGACGAACCGCCCGCGACGCGATCGAGGCCCCATGGATTGTGCACTGGTCCGAAATACGTGACGGCGGAGGTTCCACCGAGCGCAAACTCGTGAAGGTTCAGCTTGCCCAGGACAACGGCGCCAGCCTTCTTCAACCGGACCACAACCTCTGCATCCTCGGTCGGCACACGGTCTTTGAAGACGCCGCTGGCGGCTGTGGTTCGAATCCCGGCCGTATCGATGTTGTCTTTGAGGGCGAGTGGAATGCCGTGAAGTGGCCCGCGCGGTCGACCGCGTCTGAGCTCTCCTTCCATGTCCCGGGCCGCAGCCAGCGCCTGTTCGCGCGTCACCGTAATAAACGCGTTGATGGCGCGATCGTGTCGCTCGATGCGTGCCAGGCACGCCTCCGTCAACTCCACTGGCGACACTGTCTTTCGGCGGACGAGATCGGAGGCCTGTTTGAGGGTTAGCGTGGACAGGTCTTGCGACTGTGCCCCGCCCTCAGCTACTGCAGACCCCAGAGCAGCCGCCAGGCCGGCCAGCACGAATTCGCGTCGGGACACGTGCGGACGCGCACCAATTGTCATCGTGTCTGCAGGTCTTCACTCACGGCTGCGCCGCGGCCGCGCCGGGAAAGCCGCCCCCTTCAATTACGGTCTTCGGATCGATGGCGCGATCCACGATGACGCCCATCGGGGCGCTCAGCATTTCCTGCCAGCTCTGGTCGCCCCATCGCACGGCGGCCGTTGGATCCGGATTCCATTTGTTGGCCGGAGAGTTGTCCCAGTGACCGGTCAGGTGCAGCTCTGTCCCCTTCGGCAACCGCAACGCCGTCTTCTGGTAGTAGACAATCTGCCAGTTGAAGTCATAACGCGGCACGCGCAGCAGCGTCTCTCGCCTCCCATCGGGGTATTTCGCTTCAATCGTCGCGTCCTTGCCCCGCAGGTGCATGTGTGGCTGAAAGTAAACCAGGTCGACCGGCTGGCCGAATTTGAGGACGGCTGTGGCTTCAGCATTCGGATCGCCCGGTGCAATTTGAAGATTCGGCTGCGCCGCTGCAACGGAGATGAACGCTCGCTCGGGTGGCCTGGGCGCAAGTTCGAAGCCCACTTTCGTCTGGTCCTCGCTCTCGACACCGTTGGTTGTGTAGTGGACTTCGAGAACGACGTCCGCTCCCGCGGGAATCAACCGCGCCGATCGATCGACATCGAAGCGCTGGGCCTCCATCCCGGGAACGTACCCGACAAAAAACTCTGTTGTCAGGACCGACATATCCCCGCCGACGGCCCTCGCCATGTCGGCGTGCCTCGTTGGACCTGGCGCCCACGGCTCCGCACCCAGTTGCGCCTGCACCATCCACTTGGATCCCTTTGGGCGAACCATGGCAATGACGTGATGGACGCGCGAACGGTCTGTCGGTCTGATTTCCCCGGCAGCGATCCAGGTGTCTTCCTTGAATGGAGCCGAGACCGCGACATAGGTGTACTCAACTGTGCCTTTGGCAGGAATCTTCAGAGGCTTCGGCAACTGAAACACCAGATCGGGGCGGATGTTCCAACCATCGCGGAACGTGACGGGCGCGGGCTTGTCTTTCTCGCTCCCTTCGGGAGCACCGCCGTCCACCCACGAGGTGATGGTTGCAATCTCTTCATTCGTGAGGCGCTTTTCATTGGCAAAGTTTCCGTACTGCGGATCGGCAAACCACGGCGGCATTGCCTTGCCAACGACGGCCGCACGAATCGCGCGCGCCCAGGGCCGTGTGCCTTGATAGGTCAGAAGCGGCATCGGTCCGATTTCGCCGGGCCGGTGGCAGATTTGACATTTCTGCTGCAGAATCGGCAGCACGTCCTTGTTGAAGGTGACCTCTGCCGACGCAGACACCGAGCCCATCGTCAGAACCGTCACCGCACACGCCGTCATCCAGCGTCTCATATGCTGTCCTTTTATTAGTTCGCGTGGGGCCCCACCCCCACGCGCTGCCGTCGCTTACGCTCCGGATCTTGTTACGGTCACTGATCCGCTTTGGTCCACGATTTCGCGGAGGGCCCCACCCCCACGCGCTGCCGTCGCTTACGCTCCGGATCTCGTTCCGAGCGCCACACCGGCTTAGTGATCACCGAACCGTCGGGTACGTGACACCAAGTTGATCCAGGTAAGTCTTGTACTTCGTCGCGTCGTAGTAGTACTTCCTCATCTCCGGGCGATATTTTGCCATCGTTGATTCGTTGAGCCAGATGGCCGGCGTATCTTCGGCGCGAATAAGCGGCGTATACGTGACGTTCTTGGTCTGCACGCTGCGGAAGTATTCCCACGACTGGGACACGACCTCGGGCCGCAGCAGGACATCGAGCACCGTCATTGCCTGAACTTTTGCACCGGCAACAACACCTTTATGAGCAATCGGTGTTGCCATGGCAATGGCGTTAGCCCAGCTGTGGCCTGGCCCTGCCTGAAAGTTGGACGGGAAGCTCAGACTGACGGTGGGCACGTTCCATGAGATGTCGCCGATATCGTCGGACCCCCCACCGCGCTTCTCGTCGTCCGGGATCGTTTCACGGCCGCGAAGCTCGGGAATTTCCGTGGCCAGACCGATCTCGGGCACCTTCAGCTCGCGCTGCACGGCTTTCGCCAGGGTAACGTCGGCCTCACTCCATTGCGGCAAACCCACCGCCTTGATGTTGGCGTACATGGCTTCGGCCAGCGCCTTGTTGGTGTGGATTGGCCATGCTGAGCCAAGAACGCGTGTCGAGACGGTCGTGTCGGTCATCATGGCCGCGCCTTGCGCGATCTTGTCCCCGATCTCCCACATCCTCTTAATCTCCGGGTACGATGTTTCCCGGAAGTAGTACCAGACTGTCGCGTTGCGCGGCACGACGTTCGGCTGATCTCCACCTTGCGTGACAACGTAATGCGAGCGCTGCTGAATCCGCAGGTGTTCGCGACGGAAGTTCCAACCCACGTTCATCAGTTCCACCGCGTCCATTGCGCTGCGCCCTCGCCATGGCGCCTGACCGCTGTGGGCTGCTTCGCCCTGGAACGTAAACTCGACCGACACCAGCCCATTACCGCCGCTGTCTCCCCAGCCGGTCGTCAGATTCGTGCCCACGTGGTTGTAAAGCACCACGTCCACGTCCTTGAAGATCCCGGCGCGCACGTAATACGCCTTCGTCGCAAGCAACTCTTCGGCGACCCCGGGCCATAGCACCAGAGTGCCGGGGAGCTTCTCGCGCTGCATAAGGCGTTTCACCGCAATGGCAGCGACGATGTTGAGCGGCACGCCAGAGTTGTGACCTTCGCCGTGTCCCGGAGCGCCATCGATGATGGGCGCGCGGTATGCCACGCCAGGTTTCTGCGACGCCTGCGGAATGCCGTCGACGTCCGAACCCAGAGCAATCACTGGCTTTCCGGACCCGAAGCGCGCCGTCCAGGCAGTAGGAATCCCGGCGACGCCCCGCTGCACCGAAAAGCCTTCCTTTTCAAGGATGGCCGTCAGATATCGTTGCGTCTCAACCTCCTGAAATCCGAGCTCCCCGAAGCTGAAGACGGAATCGACCATCTGCTGCGCGAGCTCTCGCATGGCGTCTACACTGGCAGCCGCCTCCTTTTTGTACTCGGTAAGCTTCGGTGACGCGGCGTCGGCCCCGGCAGACGGGGTGACGGCACTTCCGCTCTGGGATCTGACCGACGCACTCATGGCCAGAAGCCCAGCCAGTGCAATGAGTCCCGATATTCGTACAGAAGACATACGATTCTCCTGGCCGGTCGGCGGGTCTCAAGACCCGCCTCTACATTTCGAACTCAAACGCCTCGTCGTAGGGGCGGGTCTTTGGACCCGAAAGCTCCAGAAGTCGAATTGTGCGCTAACTTTGACAAATCGCGCCAGCACGATTTGATCGCACCTCGCGTGGCGTCAGGGGTCAGTAAGTGGGTGCGTTCCGCGCGCGCAGCGTTTTCCGGGAAGGCTTCGGCAAGCCGGAGTGGCGCAGCATAGTCTCGACCCCCGCCGAGGTTCTCACGACATCCTGATGCCAAAGTTCGCGAAAAGAACCGGCATCAGCACCCTCTTGCGTGCAAAGGCATACCGGACTTCATCCCCGGCGCCTACTTCGTAGTCGTCGAAGTGAAACCCCATGATGTTGAGCCGCAGGCCAACCTCGAACAGAAAAATCGACGATCGTTGCAGGGCACTCAAATCGAGGAATGGATACAGAGCGCCGTCGGTCTTCGTGCCAACAAACGGCACGTCCGCGTTTCGCTGTGGGTAAGTGTGGCGGTATCGTACGGTTCCATCGCGGTTCTCCTCGAGCTCCGTCACATCGAAATTGAGAGACGGCATGCCCCATTCGAGTCCACCGCCAACTTTCAGGGCCAGGGCTTTCAGATCGGCAGTGCCAAAGAAACTCGCGTTGAACATGTGACCCGCATTGTTGTACCCGAGCGCGTCCTTCCGGTAGCCAACTGTGAATCCGGCCACGTTACTGAAATGGTGCTCGACCGCAAAACTAACACTCGACATGTTGTAGTCCACTCCAAAGAGATCCACACTCCAGCCCTCCAGACGCGGGGGATTGTGGAGGTCGCCTTGCCAGTGTGCGACGCCCGCCTTGAAGTAGGTACCTGATTTCTGTCCGCCGTCCGACTCCTCCAGCACCGACTGCGCCGCAAGATTCATAGGCAAACAAACGCAGATGATCAGCAGAAGACCGTGTGTGACATTCATGCAACCAACCTCTATTGCACGAGCAGCTCGAACAGGGGACTCTTCCAGTAGTTCGGATAGCTCGTCGGATTCTTGATGAGGCTGAAATCGGTTTGGCTGCCCGAATCTCCACCCCACATCGTGTACCAGTACACGCGCTCGGCCCGAAGATAGTCCCGAAGCAGCGGATACCTCTCCCTCACGAAGGGAATGTGGAGCGCAGGGTCGGGCACACCCGACTCTGTGACCCACACTCGAAATTTCCTCAAGGTTCCACCGAGAAGGCCGCGATACTGGCTTGCGCTTTCAGGATCATAGGCATTCACCGCGATGATCACCCTCTCGGGGTTCATCTCGGTCAACCCCATCCTTGCCATGGTCTCCAGCTCACTGGGCCCGTACAGGCCCGAACCGAGCGTCGACTGAGTGAGCAGAATCGCACGGTCTGGATGACGGTTCTGGACGTGATCGTACACGCGCTGGAATACCGCCATGTACTGCTCGATGCCCATCGTCGGCCCGGTCGTCGGCAAAATGGTGGTGACCTCATTGCCAATCTGGAAGTATCGGATTTCGGGATACGCCGCGAAGATGGCGTCAATCTCGCGCTCGATGTTCGGCTCGAACAGATACTCGTTGCCGACCAGGGCCAGTAATTCCACTCCGAGTCCACCGATTGTCTTGATTGTTCGATCGCCAGCCGCCTGATTGACTTTGCTGATCTCGACACGCAGGCCGTTCAGCCGACCCGCACGCCGCAGCAAGGACAGCGCATCGCGGTAGGCGTCAATCGCCCGGCCATCGATCTGCACGCCCACATACGGCGACCATTTCAAGCCGATTTCCGAAACGAGCAAAGGGTCGACGACCTCTGCCTGACCGGGGGCAACCGGCGACAGACGTTTGGTCTCCTGGCATGCGGCGCCCAGGAAAAGCACGAGCACAGAGACACCAAGAGCGGAACCTGGAGGAATTGCGATTCCAGACCGTCGGAAACGGGACCGGAGGGACAATACTGCCAAAAGAAGCCCAGGGGAGAGCCTTCGGAGTCGACCCCAGCACTGTACCGGCGGCTTCCCACGCGGTCAAGGGCAGGCTAAACCCACATGCTCCAGGGCTAGCCCGCCCCTGCGGTAAGGATCCCGGCTGGATTACCGGCGAGCGGATGACGTGTTTGTCCCGGAATCCGGTACGAGCATCCGGATCATGCCGTCTTGCCTCGACGTCAGAAAGATCTCGCCGTCACGGCTGCGGCTGAAATGCAGGTCGGCGCGCGCCATGCTCGCACCCATCGTCCGTTCGACAAGCTCTCGGAATGAAACGTAGACGCGATTGCCACCCGCATCTCGGACGTACAACTGGATCTCCTCGACCGGCGCCACTGTCTGCGGGATTCCATCATCGGCCTTCTTCAGAGCGGCCAGGTCTGACGCGAAAACGCGTCCGCGCTGGATGTCGCCAAACACGTACTTCCCCTTGAGTGCAGCAATACGACCGTAGTAGGCAAATCCACCGCTGATGGCCTGCCCTTCGTTATGGTCGTAGATGGCCACCGGATATGTGAACTCGTCCTTCTTTTTTCCTTCCAGAATTTCCGTCGGCAGCGCGAACAGCTGGTTGAGCGCACCACCTGGCCTGATCATGCCGTTTTCCCAGTATCCCTCGCGCGTCATCCAGCCGTAGTTTTCCCCATTCCTGACGATGTTCACCTCTTCAATGTGATTCATCCCGATGTCGTTGGCGAACAGTGTGCCATCAGTGAGATCCCACGAGAGCCTGTGTGCGTTCCTGAAGCCGTAGGCGTAAATTTCGCCGAGCGTCTTGGGATCGCCATCCGCCGCAAACTTGTTCGCCATCGGAACGGTGTAGTCGCCAAGGCCCTTCGTTCCTCCAGACACAGACGGGCTGCGCGGATCGATTCGCAGGATGGCACCAATGACGGAGTCGAGGCGTTGCGTCTGACCCGGGTTGTTCGCGTGGGGTCCACCGCCATTGCTGAACCCGAGATCGCTGCCGCTCGTGTAGAGAAGGCCGTAGTCAGGACTGCCCGGTTTCGCCGTGGGATTGAACTCGGCATGGCCGAACGGATGCGTGAGGTTCTGCACCACGTGCGCCACGCGAAGCAGCTCGCGCCTCGTACCCTCGAAGGTGGTCGCTGCCGGGTTCGTCGCGCGCCATTCCGTGATCACGTTGTGATGGGTCACGTCAGCAGGGGTGAACCCCGGCGGGATGAAGTTTGGCGTCGCAGGATTGCCGGCTGCGCGTTCGGCATGCACGGTATAGAAGAGTCCGTTCTTTGCAAATTCCGGATGGAAGTCGAACCCGATGAACCCGCTCTCCAGCCTGTTGTAAATGGCGTGCGGGAATGTGGCGGCAACGTTCGCCCACACGGAAGGCTGGTCGTTGCGATCGAGCAGATACAACAGCCCGCGGGAGTCGTTGGCAAACCGCCGACCGTCCGGAAGATCCCGGACGTAGCTCACCCGAGCCCAGCCGGAGGGAGTCACATCCTGCTCGATGGGGCGCATCCCACGAGTCTCCGGGAGACGCACGACGTCCCTGATTTCGACCATCAATCCCCGCTTGTCAACAGTTGCGGAAATTGGATTGGTGATCTGGGCATACATGACGGCGGCCGTCCCAAACGCCAGGAGCACGATCACCAGCAACGTTCCTCTTCGCATGAACTCCTCCAATGCTTCCCGGCGAGGCGAGACCTCAGCCAGACTGCGATATCACCCTGTTGCAGCGACTGTAGAGTCAGGTTCCGCTGGTGTCAAGGCGGGCGACGATCCGCGTCCCGTGACGATCGGGAAACTCACCAACCATATCCGACGGCTACAGACCCGCGCAGCATGTTCAGGTTCACACGCGACTGAATGGTCGAATCGTAGATCCTGAACTCCGGCCGAATGAATATTCTCCGCGTGACAGCAAGACGGACGCCGGTTCCGACATGCCAGACGAGACCGCGTTCGTGGAACTCCTGCTCGGTGATGATCCAGGGATTCCCACCCCCGAACGTAATAGAACTGACGCCTTTCGACCACAAGGTGCCGATACCTCCCGTGATATAGGGCTGGGTTCGGCCGTTTGAAAAGAAATAGGCGACATTCCCAGTTGCCATTCGCGCCCGGCTGAACCCGTCACGACCCTCCCCCACGCACGTGATGCCAGGCGGCGCACCACACGGGGTCGAGTCAGGTGTAAGACCAACCGTGTCACTGAACTCGAGTTCGACGCGAACTCGCGGAAAAAGCTCGACCCCAAGGCCAGCCGCGATATTCGGGCGATCGCCAAAAGTCTGGTCTTCAACCCTGAAAAGATGACCCCACCCAATCCCTCCAAAAACTTCGACACGGGAATCCGCCGCCTGGAGCGACTGGGCAGCCGCGACATTGCTCACACCCATCGAGACAAGGAAGTAAATGACGGTCCGCATGCCCACATGCCACCTCCTGCCCGGTAATGTGAGAACCGCCGGCACGCAGGCTCGCAGCTGACGATGGTCCCGAGATGCGTGTATAAAGGAGTGTTGGCGGCGCGGAGAGTCCGTGCCTGTGGACTTGTTCAATCGGTGGAGGCTTCATGAGACGCGGAAACACAGTAGGACTGGGAGTGATTTTCCTGGGATTGGCGGTAACGAGCGCGCTGGCGCAGGGTGGTCGGGGCCGAGGACCTGCCGCACCCGCGTGCACGACGGTCGCGTGCGACGTTCAAGGAGATTGGGAGCGGAATCGAGGTTTGCTCGTTGGCGTGGCCGAGGCAATGCCCGAAGACAAGTTTGGTTTCAAGCCGACGCCTGCGCAGCAGAGCTTTGGCGAGCGGATCATGCACGTGGCTGGCATTGACGTAAAGCTGCTGAGCACACTTGGCGGAAAGACTCCGGCGCCGATGCTCAACATGCAGGCCACGTCCAAAGCGGACGTCGTGGCCGCACTGCGGCAGTCAATGGACTTTGGCGCCGCTGTGATCAAGGAGTTCAACGATCAGCAGCTGAGTGAACGCGTCGCTTCACTGCCGTTCATGGGTCCCACCGCGAGCAGGCTGCGGATCATCTATTTCTCGATGGGGCACAGTCAGGACATCTACGGGCAGTTGGCCGTCTACCTGCGGCTGAACAATGTCACGCCCCCGGCCAGTAATCGACCCTGAACCGAAGCACGCAGAGGGCAGGCTAACGACCCGGGACCGCTCCAGGAAAGTCGACGTACTCAAAGGGCAGGCCGCGTGCCGTCATCCAATCCGCGACGGCAAATCCGGTGGCACGCGGCCAGGGCCTGAGATCCTTGGGTTGATAGCGGCGATACTCGGACAGTTCGGGGCCCAGTCTCACTTCTCCCCTTGCCACGGCGTGGTAACAGAGCATCACCTCGTTCTTGCGCTCGAAGATGTAGTTGCCGATGAGGGTGCTCGTAACGACGTCGAGGTTTAGTTCCTCTTTGACCTCACGCTCAACCGCGGCCCTGGGCTCTTCTCTCGCCTCGAGATAACCGGTGATGAGGGCAAACCAGCCCTCGGGCCAGTTCGCATTGCGCGCAAGGATGATCTCGCCATCGTGCTCGACGAGCGCACCCACGGCGGGTGTAGGGTTGCCCCAGTACACGAAGCCACATTTGCTGTCGGGACAGACCCGGCGGGCAATTCCTGCATCCTCGCCCGAACCGGGCCTGTCGATCATTGGACGCGCGCAACGCGGACAGAACTTGAACGATTCGCTCATCTACCGAGTGTACTGGTTCGTTCCCTTCGCGTAGTCCTCTCGAACCGGACTGAACACGTCGAGAACTTTGCATTTGCCTCCGACGGATCGCGCAGAATGCATGAGGTTGCCGGGAGCGATGTAGGCTTCGCCGGCCTTGAGCGTGCGCGCTTGACCGTCAATGGTCAGCTCCAGCATGCCTTCCAGAACGATACCCGCTTGCTCGTGAGGATGGGAGTGCGGCGCGACCACCGCGCCCTCGTCGAGTTCGACGAGCGAAAGCATGATCCGCTCGCCGTACGGCGTGCGAAGCCGCACGCCGGGGGCAAGTGTTTGCACGGGAACGTTGTTCCAGTCGATGAAGGGCATGCTCAATTCTCAGTTCTTAGTTCTCAGACAGCGGCCGGGCGCCGGACGGCGTGAGGTGCCGGCTTGTAGATGGCACCCACAATCATGCCGTACAGCGCGAACTCCAGGATCGAATCGACCATGATGGCGACGGCCATCGCGCCGGTAATGGGATAGAGGACGTACTGCCAGATGAGACCAAAGCAGGTCACGAGGACCCCGGTGCACAGACCGAACCGGAGACCTTCCGCAATTCCACTTCCGCCCTCGTAGCCTTTCGCGTACATGTACGCAAAGACGAGATATCCAACCAGAATGAACGCGAACCCCAGCGGGAGCAGACTGTTCATCTGCGCCGCGGGGCGGATGACCGCACTGTTGGCGGCGTAGATATCGGCGAGCACCACGTCATTGATGAAGTACCCCACCCCCAGCGACACCACCCACGCGACGACCGCAGCAGCGACAAGGCGTCCGTAATTCATTGGTTACCCCCTTTTGCTCACATGTCTCGAGGGCGGATTGTAAGGAGGCTTTGACGAAAAGGCAAAGTCAGGCGATTGCCCGGCAGATGGCATCGGCGAACTCGGACGTGGATGCCGTGCCGCCGAGATCTCTCGTCCGCGACTGGCCGTTTGCCAGCACGCGTTCGATCGCGGCCATGATGCGATCGGCGGCCGCATCTTCTCGAAGATGTCGCAGCATCAAGACAGCCGAAAGCAGCAAGGCGACAGGGTTCGCGAGATTCTTACCCGCAATGTCGGGGGCACTCCCGTGGACCGCTTCGAACACGGCGATTGCCTTGCCCAGGTTGGCCGACCCGACAACCCCAAGGCCACCAACAAGGCCCGCACACAGATCCGACACGATATCGCCGTACAAATTCGGCATCACCAGCACATCGGACCTCGAAGGATCGAGCACCAACTGCATGCATGCGGCGTCCACAATCCGTTCGTTGTACGGCATGTCCGGATTTGTCTTCGCAACGGCTCGAACGCACTCGAGGAAGAGTCCGTCTCCGAGTTTCATGATGTTGGCTTTGTGCACGGCGGTCACTTGCCGCCGGCCATGGCGGCGTGCGTGATCGAAAGCGAACTCCGCAATGCGTGTCGAGGCCCGCTCCGTAATGATCTTCAGGCTTTCGACGACACCGGGAACGACCTCGTGCTCGAGGCCCGAGTACAAATCCTCGGTGTTTTCTCGCACGATGACGAGATCCACGCCACTGAACCGTGACGGAACGCTCGGAAGGTTCCGAACGGGCCGAAGGTTCGCGTACAGGTCCAGTTCTTTTCGGAGCGCCACGTTCACGCTCGTAAACCCTTCGCCAATCGGCGTCGTGACCGGACCTTTCAGGGCAACACCATTCCTGCGGATCGACTCGAGGACCTCCGCCGGCAGGGAGTGACCGGTACGCTTGAGGGCTTCGCTGCCGGCCACATGCGGGTCCCACTCAATGGAGACGCCTGCCGTCCGGAGAACTTGCTGTGTGGCTTTGGTGACTTCGGGGCCAATCCCGTCCCCAGCAATCAAGGTTATGGTATGGCTCATGCGAATCGCACGATAACACGTTCCGAAACCTCCAGCGGCCTGCCTGCGTATTGCCATGTGATCGTGGTTTTTCGGGAGGTGTCCCATACACACCGTGGTCGATTCCGTGTGCCCGGCAGTCCCCGGATTTGCTGATCGGTTAATCAAGACCTGTCACGACTTTCTCGCGCTTTGGGATCGCACATCGCCTGTCCCGCCGGAGCTCGGACCGAAGGTCGGATTGTGGCAACAGCATTCCAATGCCCGCGCGGCATCCAGGTTGATCGATGAAATTGCGTCGGAAATCGCGAGGCTGCCAGATGACGAATCGGAGCGGCACCAGTGGCGCGAACGGGTCCGGGCGCGACTTCAATCTTTCGGCAACGATCGGCTCGGCTGGCCCGACGGCTACCGTCGTCTGTTGTTTGGCGACGGCTTTTACGAGTCGTCTGTTTCGTTTGCTCGCGCGGCCAGGGCCTTCGACCCGGGTGTGACAGTCGAGCAACTTGGTCAGGCGCTGCGAAACGTGTGGATTGGGAACAGCCTGCAAATGCTGCTCGATCGACCCGTCAAGATGCGGCCCGGGTTGTTCGCCTACAGCATGCTGTATCCGGTGACCGACAACTGGCTCGATGACACGCGCGTCTCCCGAGATGTCAAACGCTCGTTCAACCTCCGGTTTGGGGAGCGTTTGGCTGGTCATCAGGTGAACCCTGTCAGCGAGCAGGAGGCTGCCGTCTGTCGGTTGGTCAGCCAAATAGAGGACGATCTGCCACGCGAGCACTTTCCGGACGTCTATGCCAGCCTGCTTGCCATCCACGGCGGTCAGACACGCAGCCTCGATCAACATGACACTGGCAGCTGCCGGCTTACCGATCGAGAGCTTCTCTTCATCAGCTTTGAGAAGGGCGGCAGTTCCGTACTGGCGGATCTCTACCTGGTCGCCCCTGAACCGGAGCCGTTGGAGGAACAGTTTGCGTTTGGGTACGGCGTCTTTCTACAACTGCTCGATGATCTTCAGGATGTCGAACCGGACCTGGCCGCCGGGCATGAAACCCTCTTTACGCGGGCAGCGGACGTTGGTCTCCTCGACAACCTCACGGCCAGACTTGCCCATTTCATCGCCGAGGTACTCGCCATCTCGGCTCGTTTTCAGGGTCCGGAATACGCCGACCGCATCGATCTGATTCGACGGAACTCTTATGCGTTGCTCGTCGGCAGCATCAGCGAGCAGCCTCGACGATTTTCCCGCCGCTTCCGCCGCCAACTTGCGCGTCGCTGGCCCATCTCGTTTCGAGCCTCCCGAAGGTTGCGACGTCGCGCGCTTTCACGCTGGAATACCCTTCGAGCCGGCGGTTCGATACCGGATCCTTCGTCCTGGCCAGAACCCGCGGCAACAACCGGAGCAGTTCGGCGATAGAATCGTCCCCTCCGGCCCAGCGTCAAACTGTGCCGCCGTGGTTGCTTCGTCGCAGGAGGATTCCATGCGCTCAACTCTCGCCGGCCTTGCACTCGTGGCTGCTGTCTTTGCCGGTTCCCTGGCCACGCATGTGGACGCGTCAACGGGACCCATCCCGCTCAACTGCGACCGGGCCTGTCTCGAAGGGCTGATCGATCAGTATCTCGCGGCAGTGGTCGCGCACGATCCCAAGCGTCTGCCGTTGTCAGCGGATGTCAAGTACACCGAAAACAGCCAGGTCATGGACGTCGGCGACGGATTCTGGAAAACCGCTGCAGGGATTGGCAAATACAAGCACATCTTCTCGGACCCTGAAGTCGGACAGGTGGCTTTCATGGGCACGATGCAGGAGGCGGGTGCGACTCTGTTGATGAGCCTGCGCCTGCGCATCGAGCTGGGCCGCATCACCGAAATCGAGTCGGTGTACTTCCGCCCAGGAGGCGGGGGGCCGAACAACATTGCTGCGATGGACCAGGCTGGCAAAGCCGAGGACGTGTGGTTCAAGTCCATCCCTCCGGCACAGCGGCTGTCGCGTCAACAGATGATTTCGATTGCCGACGGATACTTTACCGGTCTACAGAAGAACGACGGCAAAGGGATCCCCGGCACGGGAACGTACCCCTTCACAAACGATTGCCACCGCATTGAAAACGGTGCGCCCACCACCAATGTGCCGCGGCCGCCCAACGAACCGCCGGGCACGATCAACTTGTTTGCGATGGATTGTCTGTCGCAGTTCAAGCGCGGGTTGTACTACGTTGTCCAGAGTATTCATGGTCGCCGCTATCCGCTGGTGGACAGCGAGCGGGGTGTCGTCTGGGCGCATGCCGTCTTCGATCAGGGGACGGTGAACGAAGGCGTTCTGTCGGATGGCACCAAGCACAGATATCCGGGCTTCAACCGGCCTGGCAGCATCCTGGTCACCGAAGCTTTTCTCATTGAAGACGGAAAGATCCGGCGGGTCGAGATGATCGGTCCCGCGGTGCCGTATCACTTCAACTCGCCCTGGCCGGGCGGCTTGAGTGGAAACTGATCAGGAAAAGGGGTCGGGACCCCTTTTTCTACACGAGAAACTGCAGGCCGACGCGGTTGGTTTGATTGACCACGTCCCGGCGAGTCCACCGGACCTGCGCGAGCGTTGGAATACCGACGCCCAGTTCGGGAACCACGATTTCGCACCGCACGGGCCCAGATCCGTCAGCATCGTCATTTGTCAGAAGACAGAGGCCGCCGGCGCTGACATCGGCAATACGACCGCGGAGATCCACTCCTGCCTTCACGTCGGCGCGGCTGGCTGGATCGAGCGGCCGCAGAGACTTCCCTCGCAATTCCCAGGCAACCGGCACTCTTGGATCGCGACGCTTTTCTCGACGCACAGACGTCTACTCCTCAATTCGTCATCGAGTACAGGAGCACGTTGATCGCCACGGCATAGCCGTTGACCGAAAACTGGTAGAAATAGTTCGGATCCTCGGCCTCACGTTCCCACGAATCGCTGATGTCGGTGTTGTGTGTCATCAGCACCATCAGGCGGCCTGAACGATCGAGTATCCCCCGCGTGTGCACTTCTGCACTATCTGCGCCTCGCTCCGAAGTCCCACCACGGAGACGGAACCACGAATTGATCGACGGGATTTGCGGCATCCGCGCCAATTCGAACAGCGTACGGAACATCAAATGATCGGGTTGCAGATCAACGATGGGATATTCACCGGAGGGAAAGGCTTTGCGAATCTGGCTCTCCCATCCCGCCCATGCGGCGGATCCCCAGAAATCGTCGACCCACAAGAAGCCGCCTTTCAGCAGGTAGGTGCGCAGGCGTGCGGCATCCTCGTCCTCCAGGTACAGAGAACCTACCTCGAGCATCATGATGATCGGACACCGGAACAGTTCGTCATCGGTAAGGCGCACGATGAGGTGATTCGGCTCGCCAGACGAAGCGAAGCTGACCGCAGTTTTCGTGAGCTCCGACAATCGGATTGAGAGATTGACGTCGGCGCTTGGATAGTCGGTTGCCCAGCCGTCGCCATCACCAAAGCGATTTTCCCGGTACATGACGCGGCAGTACTGAAAACGGCCGTCGAAGCTGTCGGGGCCCGCCATGGGCAACCCCCGAAAACGACCGCGCTGCCCGAACTGAGCCATCGCTGTGCCCGAGGCAATCAGAACGAGACCAGTCAGCGCGGCAAGCGTCCTGACCTTCATGACCGTGAGCTCACAAGGTTCTGATTCGCACGTTCCGGAACTTGACTGTTCCAGCGCCGTACTGAAGGGCAATCGGTCCACGAATGTGCCCTTTGTGTTCGACGTCGACAGTCTTTGTTCCGTTGAGGGTGACCATCAGCTTGGGCCCCTGCGCAGTAATGTCGAAGGTGTTCCATTTTCCGCCGGTGTTGATCATGGCAGCCGGCTTGGCGACATCCACGATGCCTCCAGTGCGATACGACTGATCGGGCCGCTTGTCGAATATGTTCACCTCATACGAATTCATCGCCGAAATCATTTTCGGATCCTGACACCGGATGAAGACGCCGCTGTTGGCATCGTCGGTCACCCAGAACTCGAGCGTGATCTGAAAATCGCCGTAAGACATCGGCGTCACGAGAAAGCCAGTACCCTTGGTGGCCTGGGCGGCACCATCCACGATTTCCCAGTTTGCATCGCCCACGACGTTCCAGCCTTTGAGGCTCGACCCATCGAACAGCGTCGTCCATCCACCAGCCTGACCGGATACCTCGTACGTGGGTTGGGCACCCACGAAGCCCAAGAGCACAAGCCCGAGCGCGAGACCCAATGTACGCTTCATGTGACCACCTTTCTCATTCCGTATTCTGCATTCTGTATTCTGTATTCGAATTCCGTCCTCTGTCTTCTGTCTTCTATTTTTTCTTACTAATCTCCTCAATCACCGCTCTACTGGTGTTGCCCATCGCGTCGCTGATCGTTTCCAGTATTTCGGCCTCGCTGCTGCCAGGCGCTCCTACTCCGGTACGCATTGCGCTCCAGTTCTGAGCCAGCGACAAAATCGTCATCGCGGCGCCTACGCCCGGAGTCATCATGCCCGGCATCATGGGTCCCGTCGGGCCGAGTCCCATCTCGGCCAATGGCAGATACCCGCGTACGAGTGAGCCGCCTGGCATGAGGTTCACATAGGTCGAGCCGGCAAACCTGGCAAGCCGAACGGCCGACGCGCCGAGGCCGCTGCTCGAGGCTCTTGCGGATGACGAGAGCCGAGCCTTGGCCTGGTTGTCGACGGCGAACAACTTGTAGTCGACGCGAGCCTCATGAATCTCCTTCGCGGCATCGCCTGACGCCCGACGCACAAGGCCACCGATCCGGCTCGGCTTCGACGTCTTGACCTCGACCAACTCACTCGACAACAGATAGTCAACCTCCTTCTGTTGCGCATCACGTGCGATGTCGTCGGGTGTTTTGCCCATGACGGGAACCGAGTCGAACGGTCTCTTGCTGAACCCGGACGTCAACCCTTCGCGCAACATGGGAGCGGAAATGGCTTGAGCGGTCTTGTTGACAGGTTCGATGATGCCTATGCGAACGAAGCCTGCCAACTTGGGTGCCACAGCGCTCGTCCCTGCGGTAATCGACCCAAAAACGGCATCTGCCACGCTGCCCCCCGCGGCGATGCCCGGAAGCAGCTCGGGATAGCCCTTCACCTCGGAGTAACCGGGCGGGACGTCAAACAATGCCGGGTCGAGCGTGGTCACCTGCAGATCGGTGACCTCGGTCGCAATGATCGACACATCCTGTTTCTCTCCGGATGTCGTCGTGACGGTCGACAACACTGAAAAGCCCAGCTTTGCGTCGCCAGTTGCCTGCGCCTCGATGCGGTCCACGCAGGCGCCTGGTTCGGTTGAGAGCGATTGCGCGGTAGCCCACGGCTGAGGAGCGGATGTGCAGGCAGCGTAGTTTGGAAGATCCACGTACCAGCCGTCGGTTTCGACTTTTTCCAGGCGCTTGTCGCATGCCTCGGAGCTTGGCTCTCGCGTGGAGACCACCTTGATATGACGCGCTTCAAGGCCGAATATCGTCTTGCGCTCACCGGTGTCTGTCGTCGTGGTCGTGTACTTGATGATGCCACCTTTGGGTGCAGGCGAGGCCGTCGAGCCAGCTGCTGCAGCCGGCTGCGCACTGCTCGCCGCAGGCGGAGCAGCCGCTTGAGTCTTCGCGTCCTCAAAAGTTTGCACCATGTACACCTTCGCACCGTCATTGATCTGCAGCGTGCGTTTGAGATCGCACTGCGTAATCATCACGATCCCGGGAAAATCAAAGCGCTGTCGCGTTTTGGTGAAATACATCCCGGTCTCGGTCACCTGCGCGCCGTTGATGCTCTTCGTATTGATTTTGATATCGGTCGGAGCCGGCGGTGGTTCCGGCGCCGGAGCGGCTTTCTTCTCCGCTGGCGTCGCGGGCTTGGGTTTGGTCGCCGGCCCGATTCTGGGCGGCGCCGGTTTCGGCTTTGGTTTTGTCGTTTGAGCCGTGGCAACGAGCGTCATTGACGAGGCCACGGCGCATCCAAGGAGTGCGCGGCCAACGGTTCTGAAAGTCACGATCCCTCCTTTACCTCACGCCCCAGGATTAATCTCGAGATGAGGACGGGCGCGCGGGCTGAAGGTCTGATTTCGGCTGAGTATAGCGCGACGGGTGGCCGCACACGGGCCTGGTTTTGCGGCCAGTGCAACGCTAGGGCAAGGCCGGCGTCGCCCAATAGCCCGCGCGGGCACGGACGACGAGCCGTCCCTGTCCGCGGACGTCGACTCGCAGTTTGCGGTACGACCCATCGAGGCGACCGGTCCTATTGAAGGCAATCGTGTATTGATTTCGGATCTCACGCGCGATGGCCAGCGCGACAGCATCGATATCCTCGAGACTCGACGGATAGTGGGCCGCTCCTCCAGTGGAGTCCGTCAATTCGTTGAGCTCGTCACGTGCGCCGCCGGCTCCGGCCTGATCATCCTGATTGAACAGACCAATCGCATAGACGGTAATCTCTCGCTGCTGCGCTTGTTTCCGGATTGCATCGAGTGACGCGAGGCTCGCATTATCCTTCCCGTCGGTGATCACCAGAAGCACCTTCCGCTCTTTTGTGGCGGATGAGGACAGGTACCGGGAACCCACGTCAATGGCGTCGCGCATGGCCGTGCCACCGATAGAGTCGACGCGGGTGATACCGGCCTCGAGCCTGCGGACGTCACTCGTCAGCGGTACATCCAGCTGGGGCTTGTCACCAAAGTTCAAGACGAACACTTCGTCCTGGGGATGGGAAGCCCGCACGCATGCGAGTGCGGCAGCCTCGACCTTCGCTCGCAGGGCGCGCATGCTGCCGCTGTTGTCGATCAGAAGGCCGAGCGAGACCGGAATATCTTCGCGCCGGAACATCTCAATCTTCTGTCGTTTACCGTTGTCGTAGACGGTGAAGGCTTCCTGACCGAGATCGGTGACCAGTTCGCCATGGGTGTTCTTGACGGTCGCGTGCAGCACGACAAGGTTGGTCTCTGCGTGAAAGATGCGAGGAGCCTGGGCCTCGGCCGACATCACCTGCAGGAGGAGCAGTGCAAAGCCGATGGCAGCCCGGATCGGGAGTACCGCCTGTGTCACTTGGCCGTCGAACCAGGAGACAACTGCAGTTGAATAGGAGTATCTGCTGGAAACACGACTTCCGACCCCTTGCTGAGCAGGTTTCGGTACGCAGTCTCGACGAAGCCGACCACACCAAGCGAAATCGCAACAGGTCGGGAAATCTGGGCAACGACGGTACCGACCCCCCCCAACCCGAAGAAGCCCGCAATGGCGCGGCCTCCCACGTTGGCCCCATCGATGGGCGCGGCATTGCCAACTTCGCCGGCGTCAATCACGTCGCGATTGGTGGCGGCATGCACGGCAAAGAGGCTGAGAACCGGCGCAATGAAACGCGTTCTTGGATTCGTCATGCGCGTTCCGCCTTCCTCATCAATCGCCACATTGCTGCCACCCAGCTCCGTCGAGTGCAGTGAAGCCAGAAGCTTCTCCGGCCCCCGCTCGGGCATTTGAACGCTTTCAAAGAGAAAGCGCAGCTGACCATTTCGTCGAAAACTTCTTGCTTCCTTCGTGAACGTCACCTCGCCGCGTAGTTCGGTGCCTTCCGGAAGGATCAGCCGCTCGTCGGCAGAAAACAACGGTCGTGTCAGCACTGCGCGAACGGGTGTGCCTCGCGGCGTCGTGGCGGAATGGAGCGGCGTGACGAGACGGGCGTCCAGGACGCTTTCGGGTGGCGGCATCGTGCCTTCGGGCGCTTGCGGCGTGGCAACGGCAACGCCAAAGCTCAAGGGCTCGAGCAGTTCGACGGTATAGACCGTCCCCTTCTTCAAGTACTGCGGGTGATATGGCATTTTGGATAGCCCCCAGTCCTTCAGGCGATCCATCTTGCCTGGCGCCGTAAACGGTTCGATTGCCGCCTTGACCTGCTGGTTCGCCATCTCGCGCACCTTTGAGGTTTTCGATTTCTCGGACCGCGCGACATGAACCGAGACATTTTCCGCAATCGATTTGAGGCTCGTGGCAATGCGCACGGTGTTCCCGTCGGGGAGAACCAGACGGTCAAACAGGAGGCGCGTGTGACGGAGCGGCGTGAAATCGCCGCCAAGCATGGCTCTGGCGCGTGTGGTCTTTGAGACTGCCTCGAGCTTCTCGACGTGGCCGTGCGCCTTGGTCCCGAATGGCAGCACCACGCGGTCATACGAATACACGGGCTCGATGAGCGTGGCTGTCACCGGTTGGCCGACCCCTTTCACCCGCTCTCGCCGATCGAGCGCAAGACGCAGGGTCCGCCCCGACGCCAGAGCCAGCTCAAAAGTTGCTCCTTGTGCTGGTGTCTCCTGAGCACTCCTCAGGACCGATTGGCCGGGGCCGAGCGCCGAGATCAGAGCGACCACGAACACCACGACACCGCGGCGCTTCATGTCAAGGTTTCCTGTTGGTTTTCGAGGGGTACCAGCACGAGGTGGATGAAGCTCGACCGATTGTGAGAGTGGGATGGGACCAATTCCAAGTCTCCGAACGGAGTACTCCGGATGGAGTACTCCGTTCGATCAGGGGCCCGTCGAGCGACGTCCCAGCCGAGCCGTTCGCAACATCAGCGGCCATGCCAGCACGAGGCAGGCAATCCCTAGCAGCAGAGCGGAAACAGGCCGCGAAACAAAGACCCATCCGTCACCCTGGGCAATGGCCAGCGCCCGACGGAACTGCTGTTCGGCCATGGGTCCGAGGATTGCGCCAATGATGACGGGAGCAATGGGAAAACCAAAACGCCGCATCAGGAAACCCATCAGGCCAATGACATAGACGAGTCCGACGTCAAATACCGAATTGTTCACGCTGTAGGTGCCGACCGTCGCAAACATCACAATGCCACCGTAGAGCAGCGGTTGAGGGATGTCGAGCAGCTTCGCCCAAACTGGAGCCAGGGGCAGATTCAGCACGAGCAGCATCACGTTGCCAAGGTAAAGGCTCGCAATCAATCCCCAGACGAGTTCGGGATTGGTTTCGAAAAGCAAAGGGCCGGGCTGAAGATTGTGCTGCTGAAACGCCGCCAGCAGAATGGCGGCCGTCGCCGACGTCGGCAGCCCGAACGTCAACAGCGGAATCAGCACGCCCGCAGCCGCCGCGTTGTTGGCGGCTTCTGGACCAGCCACACCTTCGATGGCACCGTGACCGAATTCATTGGGGCGCGGAGACAGCCGCTTCTCGAGCCAGTACGAAAGAAACGTCGGGATCTCGGCGCCACCCACCGGAAGGGCCCCTATCGGAAACCCGATCACCGTCCCGCGCAGCCAGCTCTTCCACGATCGGCTCCAGTCCTCCCGGGTCATCCAGGTCCAGCCCTTGACCGATGTCACGACGCCATGGGTCCGTGCAGTCGTGGCCGCGAAGAGCGTTTCGCCAATAGCAAACAGCCCAACGACGATGACGACGACATCGATGCCGTCGAGAAGCTGCGGGACGCCGTACGTGTACCGGGCCTGCCCGGTCTGGAGGTCGATGCCAATCAGACCAAGTGTCAGGCCCAGAAAAAGGCTGATGAAGCCTCGTAACGGAGACGCCCCAAGTACGGCTGAGATGGTGGTGAATGCGAGCACAATCAAGGCAAAGTACTCGGCTGGCCCGAAGCTGAGCGCGAGCGTCACGAGCATTGGCGCCAGGAACGTCAGTCCGACCGTGCCGATCGTCCCTGCCACAAACGATCCGAGCGCAGCTGTCGCGAGCGCTGCGGAAGCCCGTCCAGACCGCGCCATCGCATAGCCGTCGAGCGCCGTGATCATGCTGCCGCTTTCACCAGGTGTGTTCATCAGGATGGACGTGGTCGAGCCACCGTACATCGCACCGTAGTAGATGCCCGCAAACATGATGAAGGCACTGACAGGCTCGACACGAAACGTCACCGGCAACAGGAGCGCGACCGTGAGGGCCGGCCCGATTCCGGGAAGAATGCCAACGATTGTGCCGAGCACCACGCCGGCGAGGGCCCACAGCAGGTTGCCGACGTCGAGCGCAATCGCAAAGCCGTCTAGGAGCTGACGCATTTCGGATTTCGGCTCTCGGCTCTCGGCTCTCGGCGCTAGGGCAAGGCAAGGCCCAAGCCGCGTGAGAAAGCAAGGTAGACAGTCAACGCGACAGCAACGGCCACCAACCCGTCACGAAGTCGCGTGCGACTACCGAACGCCTGCGTCACCAGCCAGAACTGGAGGCTGGACGCCAGAACAAAACCCACTGGTTCCAGCATCACGACCAACAGCAGGAACGACGCTGTCAGAAAACCGAAGGCCCGCCAGTGTACCGGGGTCGTCTGTTCGTCATCCGCGGGCACTCGGACTATTGGCCGTCGACTCCACCAAATGGACACGGCATAGCAGCCACCCAGTACCACGAGGCCGGTGGCAACCACGTAGGGGAAAAACCGAGGACCAATGCGATCGTACCCAGCACCGGCACCAACGCGGAGAGCCCCCAAAAACAGAGAAACCCCTGTTGCGATGACCACGAGGGCGAACCCCAGTTCGACTCGTGACCTCATTTCACGAGGCCGATGGACTTGAGGACACCTGCGGCGCGGTCGTGTTCCTGCCTGAGAAATCCCTCGAAGGCCGGCCCCGATTGAAACATGTCGATCCAGTGGTTTCTCGCAAGCACTTGCTTCCACGGAGTCGAGCGTTGCATGCGATCAATCAGGGATGTGAGGGCTGCCTTTTGACCGGCATTGATACCGGGCGGCGCCACGACGCCTCGCCAGTTTGCAACACTCAATGCGACACCTTGTTCCACGAACGTTGGAATGTCGACGCCGGCAAGACGCTGATCGCTCGAGATGGCGAGTGCCCGAACGCGACCGGCCTTGATGAACGGCACGAGCTCTTCAAGCCCATTAATGCCGGCAGAGACCTGAGCTCCTACGATCGAAGCGATGGATTCTCCCCCACCTGAATGAGGGACATAGTTGACGCGCGTGACGTCGATCCCGGAAGCGGATGCCAGGAGTCCGGCAAGCATGTGATCGGTGCCACCTGCAGAACCACCGGCAATGGCCAGCTTTCCAGGATTGGCTTTCCAGGCTTTGATGAACTCCGCGAGCGTCCGATATGGAGACGCAGCCGGAACGACCAGCACCTCGTATTCGCCAGTCAACCGCGCAATTGGCGTCACATGAGCCAACGTGACCGGTGATTTGTTGGTGAGGACCGCACCCACCATGATGAGTCCGGTCACCAACACGACGTCGCCCTTTCCTTTGTTCGCATTGATGAACTGGGCAAGGCCCACCGTACCGCCCGCACCGGGGACGTTCACAACTTTGACAACGCGGGACAGGCCGCCTTGTTGAAGGGCTTGCTGCATTGCGCGGGCCGTGTGATCCCACCCGCCACCCGGAGCTGCCGGTGCGATGATCGTCAACGGGTCCGTCTGGGCGCGGGCCCCACCGGTGATGGCCACGACAAAAACCAATGTGCCAATGACGGTTCGTTTTGTTTCCAATGCGTGGCGAGCGAGGGCGCAAAACCGGTACAGGCCGTGAACGAATTTTCCGTATGGGAGGGTCAGGAACAAACCCAACACCAGTCCGAGATGGACGCCAAGGAGGCTGCCCATGGCTGCCGACTCGCGCAGCGCCAGCAGCAGAAATCCTGTGAGGCTCGTGAGAAACAACATGACGAGGAAGGCCGCATCCAAATCAGTGTGCAATCGGTTGGTCGGTTCGGATGTCCGCACCGCCTTTAGCCATAACAATCCAACAGGACCAATCAGCAACCCTGCCCCTCCCAGGCAGCCCAGCATGACGGGAAGGCTGAGCACCGGATACGGTGCGCTCCACCCCAGCACGTTATGGTAGAACGCCGCCACGGACGTCGCGAGAAAACACAATCCGAACCCATAAAACGTCAAATGATGAAACCATCGTCTCGCCTGCGAGGGGATTTCGGCCGGATACGCGCACCCCTCACCTCCGCCATCCAGATATCGCAGCGTCAACGAATCGGTGGCCGCGCGCCGTAGCGTCGGAGCCGTGAAGAAATCGGCAAACGATTCTCCAAGATCGCGCCAGAACCTGATGAGTGCAACCGCAAGGGCAAAGACGACAAAGAGTGAGACGACGCCAAAAAGGCTCACCATCACATCGTGCGGAACGATTCGATAGAACGAGCCTTCGCTGTCCGCATGTTGCCCAAACAGGGCCGCGCGATCAGTGAAAACCAAAAGGGCCACGAGAAAACCCAACGGGGCGATGAGCGCACTCCCCAACACGGTGAATCGTTGTCGTGCAAACAACCCGGACAACGAGCGTGGCCAGGCATGCTTCGCGTACGTCTCGGTCCGAATCTGTGCGAAGAGCTGTGGAAGATTGACGGCAAACTCGTGAGGCGGCGCGTACTGACACGAGTGGTAACACTCTCCACAGTCATGGCACAGATTGGCCAGATAGTCGAGATCAGGCTCTGAGAACGTGAGTCGTTTTTCAATGGCCGGAAACACCGCGCAAAAGCCTTCACAGTAGCGACAGGCGTTGCAGATTTGCATCACCCGCGCCCCCTCGCGAACGATCGCCAGGCTGTCAGTGGTTGACATGCCGGGCCGCCTGCACGCCTGCTATCCGACCGAATGTGGTACCAATCGCCATCCCAAACCCTGCAAGGTATCCCTGACCCAGAATATTGCCCGCCATGATCTCGCCCGCCGCAAACAGATTGGCGATTGGCGTGTCGTCCTGCATGAGCACCTGAGCGCGCTCGTTCACGGCAACACCAAGATACGTGAACGTAATCCCGGGTCGAAGCGGATAGGCAAAAAACGGCGGCGTATCGAGCGGGCGCGCCCAGTGACTCTTGGGCGGATTCAGGCCGACGGTCGAGCAATCATCCAGAACGTCACGATTGAAGGTGCCGGGCCTGAGGGAGCGATTGAACGACGCCACCGTCTGCTCGAGGGCCACGGCGTTGATTTCGAGCGCCACCGCCAGCTCGCCAAGTGACGAGGCAGCAATGGGCGGAAAGACCGGAGGGAGGAATGTGCCCATCGATTTCGCATCGATAATCGTAAAGGCAAGTTGGTCCGGCTGGTCTGCCACGAGCCGCCCCCAGATTGCATAGCGCTTCGGCCAGAAGTCTTCGCCCTCATCGTAAAAGCGCGCGCCGTACTTGTTTACGGCAATGCCGAGAGGGATGCAGTCGACGCGCGTTACGATGCCGCCGTCAAACCGAGGTGAGCGGGCATCGATGGCCACCGCATGACACTGCGAGGGGTCGCCGACCGTCTTGACCCCGCGATCGATGAGCGCCCGAAGCACACGCCCGGTGTCGTACGGTGTGCCGCGAATCAGAAAGTTGTCGGCTGCCGCCCCCCACACCGCTTTCAACCAGTCGAGATTCGCTTGGAATCCGCCCGCCGCTGCCACAACTGCGCCGGCCTGGATATCCTCTCGCTGATCGGTTCCCCCGACGCCCACCGAGGAGGCGCGACCGCCTTCGATCGTCAACCCGCACACCTCGGTGTCGTAGCGGATGTCGATACCCATCGCTTCGGCAGTCCGATAGTACGAGTTCATGAGCGCTTTGCCACCACCAAGAAAAAATGCGTTGGTCCGCGACAGCTGAAGTGTGCCGGCTAGCGACGGCTGGAAGCGGACGCCATGCTCCGACATCCACTGCCTGCAGATCGCAGTATCACGAATGACAACACGCGCCAGCGTTTCGTTGGTGTGCCCGCGAGTGACATCGAGCAGGTCGGCCCAGTATTCCGACTCGGAGTAGCTGCCGGTCAATCCATTTGTCGGCACATCGTGCATGCAGCGAAGGTTCCTCGTGTGCCGGCTGTTGCCCCCGCGAAAGTGTTTGGGCGCCGCTTCGAGTACGAGCACGCGCGCACCCGCCCGACGCGCGGCGAGCGCCGCGCACAGACCGGCATTTCCACCACCCACGATCACGACGTCATAGGGTCGGGCAGAATCCATGTGTTTGATTCTGTTGCCGCATTGTACAGGCGACGAGCAGTCGCTGCGCATTGCAGCCGGGTCGGTCTCTAAGATAGGCTGCGATCAATGCCAGGACGTCGCAGCTCGCCGACGATGGGAGCCATGAGAAGGCAACAAAAGGGGTCAGAAATCCGTTCGCTCGAACCAGCGCTCGAGTTCATGCGGCTCTTGTGGAATATCGAGCACGCTCTCCAGAGCGCGTCGAAGCGCATGGAAACGTCGCTCGGCATCACAGGACCGCAGCGGCTGGTGCTGAAGGTTGTTACGGCGTTCCCGGGAGTGTCTCCGCAGGAAGTGGCACGAATCATTCACCTGCATCCCAGCACGATTACCGGGATCCTGCAGCGGCTGGTGCGAAAACGCCTCCTGGTGCGGGCACGAGATCGCCACGACGGGCGCCGTGTGCGACTTCATGCTCGACCGCAGGCAAAGGCGTTCACCCGAATGTCGACCGGGACAATCGAGGCAGCGGTCCGGAGCGCACTGGCCCGTGTGCCGCCCCGGAAGATTCAGGAAACGCGGGAAATGCTTGCCGCTATCGTAACTGCGCTCGAAACCGTGCGGGAGTGATCCACGATCGCCCTATGCCGGTGTCGTCGTCGTTGCGACCCGCCGTCGTCGCACCACGTGGTCGCGGTGGCCGTCGGATTCCCAGCCTTCGCATCTTGGCGTGCAGGGTCGTCGCTTTGACCTGAAGCAACTCGGCCGCTCCGCGACGACCGCTGATGCGCCAGCTGGCGACCCCGAGCGCGGTCAGGATCGCCTGACGCTCCGCATCGGCCAGTGGAATCGCGCCGCCGCTGTCCACCGGCAGATGAAATCCGTTGCCTGCCGCCACGAGATCGACTCCAATTCCTGGACCCGTCGCCAGAATGACGGCACGCTCGATCACGTTGTGGAGCTGGCGGATGTTCCCGGGCCAGACCTGCGAAGTCAGATACTCGAGCGCGTCCTTCTCGAGCTCGAAGGGTCCCTTCCGAAGCGCCGGACCGATGGTGCGAACGAAATGACGGGCCAGCAGCGGCACGTCGGTGAGCCGGTCCCTGAGCGGCGGCAGACGGATCGGAAACGTGCTGATGCGATAGAAGAGATCGGTGCGGAAGTGCTTCTGCCGGATCGCCGTGCCCAGATCCTGATTCGTGGCCGCGATCACACGCACGTCGACCGCGGCGGTATGCAGGCTTCCTATGCGCTGCACGTGCCCGTCCTGCAGCACGCGCAACAGCTTGGCCTGCGCTTCGAGCGGCAAGTCTCCAATTTCATCGAGAAACAGCGTGCCGCGGTGCGCGAGCTCGAATAGGCCGGGCTTGGCGCTGATCGCGCTCGTGAACGCGCCTTTCTCGTGTCCGAACAGTTCGCTTTCGATGAGAGCCGGCGGGAGGGCGGCACAGTTGATCACGACAAACGGCCGACCCGCTCTCGAGCCGCGCTCGTGAATCAGCCGAGCCAGCAATTCCTTGCCGGTGCCCGTTTCGCCGAGCAGCAACACCGTCGAGTCGAGTGGCGCGACGAGCTCGGCCTGTCGCACCGCGTCCAGGAGCTGTGGGTTGGTCCCGACGATCTGGCCGACAACCCCGCTCGGGGGATGATCCCGAACGCCATGGACCGGTGAGCTGTCGTGGTCCTTGCTGTCGCGCGCGCGCTGGCCTTCACGTGTCGTGGTCTGGGCGGGCAATCCGTTGGTCATGGCGGAACACCTGTGGGTAGTTTCGTCAGCCGCCTCGCAGGTCCGGGGCTGACCGTAATCGTCTCCAATCCCCGCACGCGTTGCTTCGGAGTGAAACTGCAGATCTCCCTGGGCCCCGCGCGCCATCGGCCGGGGCGAGGCCCGTGCAGCCGGGACTACAGCGAGTGGACGGGTGGAGCGCGAAGTGCCTGGCTGTGTGCGATCAGCCGCGCCCCAACGAGGAGAGCGTCAAGGGAGAACCGGGAGAAGACTTCAGCACCGTGCTCAGTGGCGACGGAGCCTGGCGCAGCGAACACCGTTTCGAACTGGGTGATTTTCTCAGTCGCGCGCTCGTTCCCCTTGTAAGACCTCAGCAGGCTCGGCTTGGGCTTCACAGGGACGTCTGTGCTCAACTGGTGAGACGTTCGGACCAGAACCGGCACGGACACCATCGCGACGATGAGCGCGCACAGGGAACCGAAACGCCAGGCATGCCCACGTCTGATGACGGCGACGCCGCGCCACTGATGACAGTGCCTCATTGTCGGATCAGGTTTCATCACGGTAGCATCGGTCATCCACAGAAATCAACACTTTTACTTTGACCTCAAACTATCTGCCATGATCCGGACCGACGGTGCAGGGCCGGCCCTCGAGTTGAACGCCCCGTCTGACGACCAACCCCTGCTCTTCCAGTTTGTTACGGCGACCCTCCAAAGAGAACCCTTCGCCGGCCGGCCGATCGTCGACGCCGACCGCCACTCGGAGCCGCCGCGTGCGCCGTGCGACGACCGACCGGTCGACACGCCAGCAGCGCCGCCAGGAAGGCGTCGATGTGGCGTTGATCTTTCAACCGATATCTCGCGCGCGAGCGCCCTTCCGCTCCAATCCGAATGGCCAGTAGCGATTCCGGCGCCGCCGAAGCAAACGCGTCTTCATCGGTCTCGTCGTCGCCGACGTAAATCACCTTGTCGCAACCCAACGCGCGTCGAACACGATCGAGCGCCACGCCCTTGCCCGGGGCTTCCCGAGGGAGCACGCTCACTGCCAGTTCGCCGGCAATGGTTCGTGCTTCCGGGAGCGAGCCAACAGCGTTCAGAATGGTCTCAAGAGCTTCTCGGCGACGTCGGGTCCGCCGATAATGGACGGTCAACGAGAACCGCTTGTTCTCAATGGCAATTCCGGGGTGCCCATCGAGTCTTGGCGAGAGCTCCTTTACCCAGCTCCGGACGCGGGCCGCAAACGACGGGCGCGGCTCCCATGGTTCCACACCATGGTTGCCACTGAGATGCCAGACGGGAATTCGACGGAGTCTCGGCGCGAGATCGGCCAGCGCCCGACCGGAAATAATCACGCACGGATAACGGCGCGCCACCTGAGCGAGCAGATTCCGCGTGCGTGCACGCATCCGAGCGTGCTCGGGCCGGCTCACCAGCGGGGCAAGCGTACCATCGTAGTCGAATGCCACAACCACATTCGACGAGGCAAAAGACGCGAGCGTAGCACGGTGATTTCCGAAAAGAATGTCCGTCATGAATCAGCTGGGGTTGATAGACGGCCGGCTGGCGGATATATCGACCTTTATATCACAAAATTGCTTTGACCTCAAAGTTTTGCACGATCCCGCAATCGCGCTTCACAGGCGCCCGTGTGAAATCGAGCGGATGCGGAGATCGACTCGACTCGCAATATATCGTCGACGGGTCATCAGATAGTGTCAGCGTCTCCGTCTCAATCGCCCGATTGCAGGATTTTCTGTCCGTTTTGCAGCGATCGGCGCCGGCAAGATTTTTGCTCACTTCTCGGGCGCGCCAAGGACTGTGCGAGTTCAGCGAGGAAGTCCGCACTCCCGCCGGACGCTGCTGGTCTCCCTAGCAAAGTGCTGTCCTTGGCGCAATCTCCTCCCCCGCGTCCTCGTCAAACTCCCCAGACCGCAGTCCGGAAAATCCGCCCTCTTGAGCTCGGGGGGACCCGCAGGCAGCTCCGCATGGACTCGGTCGAGTTCCAGGAACTAAGCTTGGCTGATTGACCGGCGCACGGGGGTCACTGATGCCAACGACAGGCATGTGAGCAATCCAGCACGTCCGCGGGTTTCGCGCGAGACACGACTGCTCCTTTTGATCGCGCTGATCTCTGTCGGCGCGCTCTGGATACTCGCCCGCTTTCGGTTCCCCGATCGTCCAGCCGAACCGAATCCTGTCGCTCCGGTGCTGAGCCAATTGGCACTGCGGTCGACGCTCGACGATATGGCCGCGACGATCGCCGAGCTGACCCCCCGCATCGCCGCCTGGATCGTCATCGTCGAAGCACCCGGCGGCGAACCCGCCGGACGGACGCTGCCGGCATTGAGACTCCGTGACGAGCTCGCGGTCACGTGGCTCCGCGATGCACCGACGACATGGGGCGGTGCGGTCCCACCTGCGGTCCCCGTCGAAGCGCGCGACCCGGCATCCGGGCTCACCGTGATTCGTGTGGCTGCCGCGGACGTACCTGAGCTGTCGATCTGGGTACCGCGACGAGTGGAGACTCCCCGATATGCGGTGAGCGCTGACGTCTCACGGCAGGGGGTCTCGCTTCTGCCCGTTTTCCTCGGCGCGCTCTACCCCGTTGCAAGTCCGCTCTGGGATCCCGCAGCGATCTGGGCGGTGCCGCAAGGGACTGCCCTTCGGGCCGGAACGTTTCTGTTCACGACCGACGCTGCGCTGATCGGCCTGGTCATCGAACGGGAAGGTCAGCCGACGATCGTTCCCGGTGAAACCCTCGTTGCAGCAGCCAACCGACTGGGCCTCGAAGGACACAGGCCAGCAGCAGGCCGATTAGGCGTGGACGTGCAGGCGCTCGATCCAATGCTGGCTGCGGTCACTGGCGCCGCGATGGGGGTGGTCGTCACGTGGGTAGATCCCGATGCGCCGGCCAACCCGCTCGTGCGGGCAGGCGACGTCATTGAAACCATAGACGACTACCCACTCGAAACGCCTGAACACTGGCTTGAACGTATCGGTCGCCTCCAGCCCGGCAAAACGGTCGTGCTCCGTGTCCGGCGCAATCGCCTGGTGCGTGAGGTTTCCGTTACGGTTGGGCAGCCGACACCGCTCCGTTCACCGGAGCTCGGACTGACCATGCGCGGGCTCCCGGGCACCGGCACAGAAGTTCTCCGCGTGCTCCCCGGCTCCGCTGCCGCGCGCGCCGGGATTGCCGCTGGCGACATCATCACGTCAATTGGCGGAATTGGCGTACCAGGACCGGCGGTCGTGTCGAGGACATTTGCGAACTCGTCCGACAGCCAGCCACTTCTGGTAGGAGTCGCTCGGAATGGGACAAGACGCATCTTGGTGCTGATCAAAGAATGAATTCAGACATCTCTCGCGATCGCCTCGATGCGGTCGATCCGCTCGACACGCAGTTGCGCTGGCTCCCGGCGACACCGCCAGCCGGTCAGGAGGGTCGCAGCCGACCGGCCCTCGGGCTGTCACCATTCCCGCTCGCAGGGTTGGCCCTGCTCGCGCTCGGAGTTGGACTCGGGCCGCATGGGCTGAACATCCTGTCTCGGTCGGTGCTCTCGTACCTGGACCCGGCCGTCTCCTTGGCGCTCGCGGCCCTGGGCACTCTGGTGGGGCTCGGTCTCAAGGTACGTCAGCCGCGCGAAGCACGTCTGTTCGGCGCCTCGAGCGTCGAAGCCGCACTCACGACACTCGTCGTTGGTGTGGGCATTCTGACGGTTTCCCTGGTGCAACACCCGCTCGAGCCGTGGCTGTTCGCAGTGCTGCTCGGGACTTGTGCCGCTTCATCCGCGACCACAGCGGAGACATCTGCGGATGAGAGACGGATCTCTGCAGCCAGAATCGGCGATCTCGATGACGTCTTCCCTATGGTCGCCGGGGGACTGTTGCTAGCCATCCTCCGCAACGTCTCTCTCGCCTCGGCGACCTCGCTCGTGCTGCTGGTGATCGTGATTGCGCTCGCGATTGCCCTGGCGGGATGGCTGCTGGTGGCGCAGACAACTCTCGAAAGCGAACAGCATGTTTTCGTCGCGGGGACGTTGCTCTTGATTGGCGGCGCGGCCGCGTACCTGTCTCAGTCGGCATTGTTTGGTGGCTTGGTAGCGGGCCTGTTCTGGAACCTTGCCGGCGGACCGGCCCGCGAGCGCATCAGCCAGGACATCCGATACTTTCAGCACCCCCTGCTGGTTCTCCTGCTGTTGGTTGCGGGTGCGCGAATTCTGCCGTCGGTCAACACGGTGATCGTCGGCATGGCCTATCTGGTTTGCCGAACGGCCGCCAAACTCGGTGGTGGTCGGCTCGCGAGGCGCATAGTCGACCGCCGGGCGTCGGCAGAGTTTGAATTCATCCTCCTGGCACCCGGGTTGACCGGTATCGCTTTCGCGTTGAACGTGCTCCAGGTAAGCGGCGCCGCTGATTGGGCGGTATCGCTCCTCGCGATTGTCGTGATCGGGTCGATTGGATCTGAGCTGCTGTCGTTGTCTCTCCGACCTCGCGGGCGTCGTTCATGAGGGGCCTCGCCGGCGTCGCGCTCGTGGCCGGCGCCATGCTCCTTATCAGGCAGCTCGGTGGCCCTGAGGCGACCGACGCGCCCGGTACCGCTTTGGCGCTTGGGTTCACCCTCGTCGTTGCGCTCGTAACGGGTGAGCTTCTTCGACGTTTCCGCCTTCCCCGACTCACAGGGTATTTGCTGTTCGGGCTCCTGGTTGGTCCCTACCTCGGCAACGTCATTACGGAGCCAATGGCCAGGCAACTTCAAACGGTCAACGGCATCGCCACGACGATGATCGCCTTGATTGCCGGTCTGACACTGAATTTCGAACGACTGGAGCGCCGCGCCGCCGGCGTGATCCGATTGACGCTCGTCACGATTGCCGTGGCCATGGGCGCCCTCTTGGTCGTGGTGTGGCTCGCCTGGTCGTGGCTCCCCATTGCTCCCGACGCCATCGGGGCGGCCAAGCTGGCGATGAGCGCGTTGCTTGTCACAATCGTCATCAGTTTCTCACCGACCATGACGGCCGCTGTCATCGTCGAGACCGGATCTCGCGGACGGCTGAGCGATCTCGTCCTGGCCATGGTCGTGATTGCCGACCTGGTTGTGCTGGTGTTGTTCTCGCTGCTGATGCAGTTTGCCCGTTTCGTGCTCGGCGAGAGTGCGGACGTGAACGTGCTGGTGAGGCTCCTGTGGGAGATAGGCGGTGCCGTGGCGTTTGGCAGCCTGATGGGCGCGCTGTTCGCGCTGTACCTCCGCTACGTGGCTCGCGAGGTCACGCTCGTCCTGCTCGCAACATGCGTGGTCCTCAGTCAGGTGGGAATGACCCAGCAGTTCGAGCCGCTGCTGGCCGCCATGGCTGGCGGAATCGTCGTGGCAAACGTCGCCGTCGCGCAGGGCGATGCTCTGAAGGCGGCGATTCAGGGCGCCGCTCTTCCAGTGTTGGTGGTGTTTTTCGTGTCAGTAGGCACCTCTCTCAGGCTGGACACGCTCCTCGAGGCAGGGTTCGTTGCCGCAGCGCTTGGTGCCGTACGCATAGGCCTGATCCGATTGGGTGTCGCGACGGGCGTAAAAGCCGCCGGCATCCACCGCGAGACCGGAAGCTATGTCTGGATGGGACTGATCTCCCAGGCCGGCATTACGTTGGGGTTGGGCTCGGCGCTCGCAGCGGAATTCCCCACATGGGGAACGCGATTACAGATGATGATGGTGGCGCTGATTGCCATCGACGAGCTGATAGGGCCGACCTTGTTTCGCGCCGGTCTGGCGTACGCGGGCGACGTCGATGAAGCGGCGCCGCGGCCGCTCATCGTCGTGTCGAATCGTGAGCCGTATCTCCACAATTTTGACGAGAGCGGCCTGATTCGGAGCTCTGCCGCGACAGGCGGCGTCGCGGTTGCGTTGGATGCCTTGATGCGTGAGCGCGGGGGAACGTGGATTGCGCACGGAGCCGGCACGGCTGATCACGACACGGTCGACGCGAACGACAAGGTGGCCGTCCCACCCGAGAGTCCTTCGTACCAGCTTCGACGCCTCTGGATCGATCCGGACCAATTCGCCGCTTATTACGGCGGGTTTGCCAACGAAGGGCTCTGGCCGCTCTGCCATCTGGTCGACGTGCGCCCCCAATTTCGCGCCGAAGACTGGGCTGCCTACGAGCGGGTGAACGATCAGTTTGCCGCGGCCATCGACGAGGAGCTGAGGTCGGGCGAGGCGCCGGTTTTCATTCAGGACTACCACCTCGCGCTCGTTGCACCGCGGTTGCGCCATCGGCGGCCGTTGGCGCGAACGGCCCTCTTCTGGCACATCCCCTGGCCCTATCCGGACCGTTTGCGCATCTGTCCGTGGCGCCGCGAGATGCTGGCGGGGCTGCTGGCCAACGACCTGCTGGCGTTTCAGGTCGAACGCGATCGGCGCAATTTCATCCTGGCTGCCGAAGACGAATTGGAGGCTGAGGTCGAGGAAGACGGGGCCAGAATCCGATTCGCCGGTCACTCCACAACCATCATATCGGTGCCGATCGGGGTGGATTACGATCGCATTCAGGCCATCCTCGGAGATTCCTCGCTCGCCTCTGAGCAAGAGCGGCTCGTTCAGCAGTTTCAACTGAGAGCCGATTTCGTCGGCCTTGGCGTCGACCGCCTTGACTATACGAAAGGGATACCGGAACGGCTGGAAGCGCTGGACCGGGTGTTAACCCGTCGAGCCGACCTCCGTGGCCGCCTGACTTTTCTTCAGATTGGCGTTCCCTCCCGCTCGGATTTAGCGAGTTACAGCGCCATCGAAGCGGAAATCGATCAGAAAGTCAGCCAGCTGAATGAGCGGCATCACGTGCCCGGATTCGCTCCACCCGTTCATTTTCACAAATCGGCGCTCAAGTTGACCGAGCTCGCCGCCCTGTATCGTCTCGCAAACTTCTGCATCGTCAGCTCGCTGCACGACGGCATGAACCTGGTGGCCAAAGAGTTCGTTGCGGCGCGCTCGGATGAAGATGGTGTGCTGGTGCTCAGCGCGCTCGCAGGCGCCGCCCAGGAACTCCGCGAGGCCCTCATCATCAACCCATACGATGTCGATGGCTTTGCCGATGCGATTGAACGCGCCATCGAGATGCCCCCTGGGCAGCGGCAGACGCGCATGCGTGCGATGCGGCGTGTGGTGGCCGGGCGGAATGTTTTCAGCTGGGCATCCGACATCCTGGAAGGGCTGGAGAGTCTTTGGACGAAACCTCTCCAGTATGCGACCCGCGCGCCAGACGATGCTCCGGTGTGAGCACGCCCGCTCATAGGCGCCGGCAAGCCTGACGACATGATGAACCGCCTTGGCAACCTATTGCCAAAGCACTGCCGCGCCCCACGACGGGTCTCGAGATCTCACCTAAAACTACTAGTCGCACCCTAGCAACGGTTTTGCACCCGCAGCGTCCACACGCGTCTACTCGGAGCAGGACTACGCCTGAAGGGAGTCGAGTCATGTTCACGCGGAGCATTGCGATCGTGGTGGTCACGGCGGCTTATGTGCTGTTGCCAGCGGCGGCGTTCGCGCAGGCGACGCTTTCGGGAATCGTCCGGGACACGTCTGGTGCAGTTCTGCCGGGCGTCACGGTAGAAGCGGCCAGTCCTGTGCTGCTTGAAAAAGTGCGGACGGCCGTATCCGATGGGTCGGGACAGTACCGAATTGCCGAGCTTCTGCCCGGCGCGTACACGGTCACCTTCTCGCTTGCAGGCTTTACGTCGGTACAGAGGCAGGACATTCAGCTCTCCGGAGTCGGCGTCACCACTATCAACGTCGAACTGCGCGTCGGCGCACTGGAAGAAACCATCACCGTGACGGGCGAAACGCCGGTCGTCGATATCCAGAGTGCCCGGCGCGGCCAGGTGCTGGCCGACGAGGTCATCAAGTCGCTTCCGGCAACCCGAGGCTACAACGCGATCGTGTTCCTGGTTCCCTCGGTCACTGGAGGCAGTAATCAGATCGACCTCTCGCCAGCCATGCGAATTTTTTACAGCCACGGAGGGCGCGGAAACGAGGGACGCGTCCAGGTAGACGGCCTCAACGTTGGCGCCGCCTTCAACGGTGGTGGCGTCTCTGGCTACGTCATGGATACGGCCAACGCACAGGAATTGAACCTCACCCTCTCGGGAGGTCTCGGCGAGGCAGAGGTGGGCGGGACCAATGTGAATATCATCCCGCGCACCGGCGGCAACAGTTTCGCTGGGCAGATATTCGGCAGCACGGCGGGCGAATGGTCGCAGGGCGACAACCTTGATGATCGCCTGTCGGCTTTTGGCATTCGGGAACCCGCCGCGATCTACAAGAACTGGGACCTGAGTGGATCGCTCGGCGGTCCGATCATGCGCGACCGGATATGGTTCCATCTCAACATCCGCGACTTCGGCCAGCACGACGACATCCTGGGGATGTACGGGAACAAGAACGCCGGGGATCCCGGTAAATGGAACTATGAGCGGGACGACAGTCTCAAAGCCCGCAATGCAGTCTCCCGGACCATTACGGCGCTGCGATTGACCGCGCAAGTGACGCCAAGAAACAAGATCGGATTCTTCATCGACAACCAGCTGGCATGCGATGGATCGGCAATCACGACAACCGCAGAGAGCTGTCGTCCGGCAGGAGACGGATGGGTTGCGAGCGGCACGGCGACCGTGGCGCCGGAAGCAGCCAGCGGCGCGCAAGGCACTGCCGGCGGGGCGTTTGGCTATGCCGACAGCTATCAGCGCGTGATGCAGGCAACTTATACCTCACCGGTCACGAGCAAACTGCTGCTCGAAGCCGGCTGGTCAACGTATGTCAGCCGGTGGGGCTGGATGAAGCCCCCCGGAGCCATCACCGACCTGGTGCAGGTTCAGGAACAGGCCAGTCTCAACGGTGCCCCCGCAAACTTGACATACCGCGCCCTCGATTGGAACTTCAACAACTGGCAGTCGCCGACGGTCTGGCGTGCGTCAGCCTCTTACGTCACTGGTGCGCACAGCATGAAGTTTGGATATCAGGGTGCGCATCACGTCGCCGAGACCACCAATTTCTACAACGACAACCGTGTCAATTACCGGTTCAACAACGGCGTGCCCAACCGGCTGACAATGACGATTGGCAACTGGGAGACGTCCGACCGTACGCGGTACATGGCCTTTTATGCACAGGATCAGTGGACGATCAACCGACTGACACTACAGGGAGCCTTGAGGTTCGACCGGGCGTGGAGCTGGCATCCCGCCGAGCACAACGGCTGGAACGGGCCCGATCGTTTCCATGCCGAGCCCATCACATTCCCCCGCACAGAAGGCGTGACGGGCTTCAACGACATCACACCGCGCGTTGGCGCCGCCTACGACCTGTTCGGTACGGGCAGGACTTCCCTCAAGGTGAATGTCGGCAAGTACCTGCAGAGCGCCAACAACCAGGACCGCTACACTGTCAACGGTCCCGCCCAGAACACGCGCTTCCAGAGAACGACGTTCCGCGCATGGGACGATGCGAACCGCAACTTCGCCCCGGATTGCGACCTGATGAACCCGGCACTCAACGGCGAGTGCGGCCCCTGGCAGAGTCCCACGTTTGGCAATCCGCTCGCACCGGTGACCATCAATCCTGACATCCTCCACGGGTGGGGTATCCGCCCGTACGATTGGCAGTTTGGCGTGTCAGTGCAGCATGAGGTTCTGCCCCGGACGTCCGTCGAGGTTGGCTACCATCGGCGCTGGTTTGGAAACTTCACCGTGACAGACAACCGAGCGGTGGGCCCGGAGGACTTTGACGAGTTCACGGTCCTGGCCCCAGCGAACGCGGGGTTGCCGGGCGGGGGCGGGTACCCGGTGACGTACTATGACCCTCGGTCTCTCGCCACAGACAACTACGTCACCTTCGAGGAGGACTACGGACCATCGCGCACGGCGTACTGGCACGGGATTGACATCAACATCAACACTCGCATGCAGAACGGCCTGACATTCCAGGGAGGCACCAGCACGGGACGCGGTGTCCAGGACTGGTGCGCGGTCGGGGCCGCGCTGCCGGAGTTATTCAACACCACTCTTCCACCGGGAGCGGGCCGTCGGCAGACGGCGGCTTGTCAAGTCACTGAAAGCTGGCTCACGCAGTTCAGAGGGTTCGTCGGGTACGTCATTCCACGAATCGACGTCCAGGTCAGTGCCGGCGTGCAGTTGAAGCCCGGAACGCTGGGAATCGGAGGGAACGACGCCGCTACCAACGGCAACTCGCTGCGCGCCGATGTTCCCACGTCGAACGCGATCATTCGCCAGTCGCTCGGCCGGCCGCCAACGGGCGGCCTGCCGACGGGCAACACGACGCTT
>DATBJG010000241.1:0-20049 GCA_036556585.1 Vicinamibacterales bacterium | reverse complement strand
ACAGGAGACAGGCGTAGCCACGGGTGACCGTCCGGCTAAAGCCGGACGCTACAGGAGACAGGCGTTGCCACGGGTGACCGTCCGGCTAAAGCCGGACGCTACAGGAGACAGGCGTAGCAACAAGCTTAGTGATAGGCGTAGCGTCCGGCTTTAGCCGGACGGGGCTATCAATCAACATGCCGAAGAGCGCCCGCGAGGCGGCCCAGAAGAACATCGCCGAGAATCGAAAGGCCTTCCACGACTACCACATGCTCGAGACGTTCGAGGCGGGCGTCGTGCTACTGGGCACCGAAGTCAAATCCATTCGCGAGGGACGAGTGAATTTGCGCGACAGCTTTGCTCGCGTGGAGGGTGGGGAGCTCTGGGTGCACAACATCAACATCAGCCCATACAGCCACCGCGGGTATGCCGACCACGAGGCATTGCGTCGGCGCAAGCTCCTCCTCCATGGTGAAGAGATTCGTAAGCTGATTGGCAAGGTCGAAGAAAAGGGGATGACGCTCGTTCCCGTCCGCATGTACTTCAAGAACGGACGGGTGAAGATTGCCGTCAGCCTTGCGAAAGGGAAGAAAGACTACGACAAACGCGAAACCATCAAGCGACGCGAGGCGGATCGAGAGACTCGGGCTGCGGTGAAGGAACGAAGATGAAGATCCTCGTCACCGGTGCCGCAGGCCAGCTGGCGGGCGCCATCATCGAGCGCTTCTCTGGCCATGCCGAGCTCCTGGCGTGCTCTCGGCGCGAGCTCGACGTGACCGACACGCGCGCCGTTTTGGAATGCGTGTCGACCTTTCGCCCCGACGTCATCATCAACTGCAGTGCCTACAACAATGTCGACCGTGCCGAGGACGATCCAGTTGCGGCTCTGGACGTCAACGCGTTTGCGGTGCGGACGCTCGGTCGTGCCGCTCGGTCGCGTGACGCAATCCTCGTCCATTACAGCACCGACTTTGTCTTTGACGGACGGTCAAAGCGTCCCTATACAGAAGAAGACGAGCCCAGGCCCGAAAGCGTCTATGCGGCGTCCAAGCTGCTCGGCGAGTGGTTCGCCCGCGAGGCGCCTCGAGTGTTCGTCCTGCGTGTCGAAAGCCTTTTCGGGGGTCATGCATCGCGAAGCAGCATCGATCGCATTGTTGACATGCTTCTCGAAGGACGCGAAGCGCGCGCGTTTATCGACCGCACTGTGTCACCGTCATATGTGGTAGACATTGCCGCAGCGACCCAAGCTTTACTCGAGCGCGGCGAACCCGGCCTGTATCACTGCGTGAACAGTGGCTTTGTCACGTGGTTCGAACTGGCCCAGGAAATTGCACGGCAGGTCGGGCGTGACGGGTGCGTCGTGCCGATTTCCGTCAGGGATCTTCCTCTCGCCGCTCCACGACCTCAGTTTGCCGCCTTGTCGAACGTGAAGCTGGAACGGGCCGGGGTTGCCATGCCGTCCTGGAAGGACGCGCTGACACGGTACATCGGGAATCGGGTGACAAACTGACCACGACCGCTGACCACTGGCCACCGACCACTATCCAAGCACGCGCGCGACGTGTTCAGCCACCAGACGTCCGATGGCGAGGCACGATGTCAGGCCTGGTGATTCGATGCCCGCGGCCTGAATCAGCCGAGGCTGCTCCGGATCCGGACCAATCATGAAATCGGCAAATCGCACGTCGGGCGGATGAAGTTTGGGACGGATGCCGCTGCTACCAAGACGAAGATCCGCGAGCTCGACATCCGGCAACATCAGCCGCGTCGGTTCGAGGAACGACTCGAGCGGCGCGCGATCTCCATCGTAATCGTCCTTCCGGAGCTGAAAATGGACCGTGGGTCCGATGGTGACGTGTCCATCCATCTGACGCGTGAGGTGGACCCCCAGCCCGTGCCCGGTAGGATCCGGCAACGGATACACGGGGCCGTTGACCATGTACGACTTCGAGGGAATGAGCTGTGCGTACTCACCTCGCACGGGATAAATCGTGAATGTCGATCCGCCCAGCATCCGGGAGGTATCGTCTGCATACAAACCGCTGGCGTTGATGACCACGCGCGCCGCAATCGTCTCCCGGGCTGTCGCAAGTTCGAAATACCCGTTCTGAAAGTTGCCGCCCATCAGCTGGGTTCCGGGAAGCAGGGCCACGTTTTGAGCTCTGCACACCTCGGCAAGCGCGCGCACGAGCACTTCGGCCTGGAGCATCCCAGTTGTCGGCGACCAGATGGCTGGGCGCGGGCGAACATGCGGCTCCCGTTGCTTGACGAATTCGGCATCGACCACCCTGAGGCCTTCAACACCGTTCTCGGTGCCATGCCTGGCCAGACGCTCGAGCTCGTCGATCTGCGTGTCCTGAGCGACGATGAGCTTGCCGGTTCTGGCGTAGGGAACGCGATGCTTTTCGCAGAAGGCATACATGAGCCGGTTGCCTTCTACACAAAGTCGCGCCTTCAGCGATCCGACGGGGTAATAGAGTCCCGCATGGATGACCGACGAGTTATGTGTGCTGGTCTCCATGCCGGGCCGCGGGTGGCGCTCCAGCAGACAGGTGGAGTGCGCTTCTGACGTCGCGGCTGCGGCAGCCAGCCCTACAACGCCGCCCCCAATTACCGCAACATCAACAGTTTCCACGGCTCTCGCCTTGACCGATCCTGCGTAGGCTCATTAGAATCGTTCGACCACCATGGCGAAACGTGCAGTGATTACTGGTATTACCGGTCAGGACGGCTCGTATCTTGCCGAGCTGCTGCTCGAGAAGGGTTACGAGGTCGTCGGCGTGATCCGACGTTCGAGCACGCCGAATCTCTGGCGTCTCGAGCATCTGGTGGATCGAATCACCATTCGTCCCGGCGATTTGCTCGACCAGTTGTCGATCGCGCGGATTATCGATGAGTGCCGCCCCCAGGAATTTTACAACCTCGCGGCAATGTCCTTCGTGCCGGCCTCCTGGGACCAGCCGATGCTGACGGGAGAGTTCAATTCGCAGGGCGTGACCCGCGTCCTCGAATCTATCCGACAGGTCGATCCCAAAGTCAGGCTGTATCAAGCGTCTTCGAGCGAGATGTACGGCAAGGTGCGCGAGGTGCCACAGACGGAGCTCACGCCGTTCTATCCCCGCAGTCCGTACGGTGTATCCAAGGTATTCGGGCACTACATCACCGTCAACTACCGGGAAAGTTACGGGCTGTTTGCGGTGTCGGGGATTCTGTTCAACCACGAATCGCCGCGGCGCGGTCTCGAGTTCGTCACACGCAAGGTGACCGACGGCGTCGCTCGGATCAAGCTCGGGTTGTCGGATTCGCTGAGCCTGGGCAACCTGGATGCGCAACGGGACTGGGGGTTTGCCGGAGACTACGTGCGCGCAATGTGGCTGATGCTGCAACAGGATCGGCCGGACGACTACGTGATTGCGACCGGACTCAGCCACTCGGTCCGGGATTTGGTGCAAACTGCGTTCAACCACGTCGGACTGGATTGGCAGAAACATGTTCGTGTCGACCCTCGATTCCTGCGTCCAGCCGAGGTGGACCATTTGATCGGTGATGCGTCGAAAGCGCACCGGGAACTGGGCTGGTCCCCGAGCGTCGATTTCAAGGAACTGGTTGAGATGATGGTCGATGCCGATCTCGAACGCCTGTCGCGTCCGGGCATGAGCACGCGCGCCGGGGGAGATCCCGTATCGGCAAAGCGCTGAAGAGTTGTCAGTAGTCAGTTTTCAGTTCTCAGTTGAGTTCTTGGGAGCGCGGGCCTTTAGGCCTGCCCGGTCAGTCTTCAGTTCCCCTGGGTTCCCCATGACTGCTTCACGTACATCAGCCTCGCAATTGCGCCTGAGCTCTCGGGCGGCAGCCATTCTGCAGTCCGAGATTCGCAACATGTCGATCGAGTGCGAGCGGGTCGGCGGTATCAATCTCTCGCAGGGAGTTTGTGATACGCCGGTGCCCATCGACGTGCAGCAGGGGGCCTTCGAAGGAATCAAGGAAGGGTTCAACATCTACACCCGGTACGACGGGCTCGACGAGCTGAGACAGGCGATAGCCCAGAAAATGCGCACGTATAACGGGTTGTCGGTCGATCCCGCATCCGAGGTCATCGTTTCGGCCGGTGCAACCGGTGCACTGTATTGCGCCTGCCTGGCGCTGCTCGACCCGGGTGATGAGGTCATCCTCTTCGAGCCGTACTACGGTTACCACGTCAACACGCTGCTGTCGGTCGGGGCCGTGGCGACGTCGGTCCCCATGCAACCGCCCGATTGGACCTTCTCGATGGACGATCTCGAGCGCGCGGTGACGTCGCGAACGCGCGGGATTCTGGTGAACACGCCAGGCAACCCGTCCGGCAAGGTCTTTACTCGTGCGGAGCTTCAGAAGGTGGCCGATTTCGCATCTCGGCACGATTTGTTCGTTTTTACCGACGAAATCTACGAGTACTTCCTGTACGACGACCGTGAACACGTCACCCCCGCCACGATTCCGGGCCTCGCCGATCGCACGATCAGCATTTCGGGCTTTTCCAAGACGTTCAGCATTACCGGCTGGCGCGTGGGGTATGCCATTGCTTCGGCTCGCTGGGCCGAAACCATTGGCTACTACAACGACCTCGTCTACGTGTGTGCCCCCGCACCACTCCAGATTGGTGTCGCGCGCGGGCTGACCCGGCTCGATCGGCCGTACTACGAGGGTCTCCGGGGCGAATATGTCGCCAAGCGCGACCAGATTTGCTCTGCATTGCAAAACGCCGGGTTGACGCCGTATGTCCCTCAGGGGGCGTACTACGTCCTTGCTGATGTCTCAGTGTTGCCGGGCCGAAACAGCAAGGAGCGGGCGATGTACCTGCTCGAAAAGACCGGCGTGGCATCCGTGCCGGGGGATGCGTTCTTCCAAGGGGAACGAGGCGCCGGGTTGTTGCGGTTCTGCTACGCGAAATCGGCCCGCGACCTGGACGAAGCGTGCAACCGGCTCGAGAGATTGCGTCGATAGCTCGTCCGGCTAAAGCCGGACGCTACGAAAGGCGCCGAGCGCCTCATTGACATGTGTAGCCTCATTGACATGTGTAGCGTCCGGCTTTAGCCGGACGTCAGATTGTGAGAGACCAATGACCGTGGCCAACCTCCTCGAGCGAATCCGTACCAGACAAGCGCGTGTCGGGATCATCGGGCTGGGCTATGTCGGCTTGCCGCTGGCGGTCGAATTCGCCAAATTCGGGTTTGTCACCACCGGTTTTGACGTGGATGCCGCCAAGGTCGAGGCGATCAACGGCAAGCGCAGCTACATTCCAGACGTCCCGACAAACGAGCTGGCAGCGGCGGTCGCCGCCGGACATCTGCGCGCCACGACCGACATGGACGAGTTGTCGCAGATGGATGCTATCGATATCTGCGTGCCGACGCCGCTGCGCAAGACCAAGGACCCGGACCTTTCGTATGTCGTTCAGGCGGTCGAAGCCGTCGCGTCGCGTTTGAAGCGCGGGCAACTGGTCATCCTCGAGTCGACGACCTATCCCGGGACGACCGACGAGGTGGTCCAGCCCATGCTCGAAGATCGAGGATTAAAGGCTGGTCGCGACTTCTTCCTCGCATTTTCACCCGAGCGCGTCGATCCCGGTAATCAGATCTATACGACCCGGAATATCCCCAAGATTGTCGGGGGCCTCGATGCTCAGAGCACGGAGGCAGCCTGCAGCTTGTATGGGCAGATTGTCGAGCACGTCGTGCCCGTCAGCTCCACCCGCGTCGCGGAAATGGTCAAACTGCTCGAGAACACGTTCCGTGCGGTCAACATTGGTCTCGTCAACGAAATCGCCCGGATGTGTCACAAGCTCGACATCGACGTCTGGGAAGTGATTGATGCGGCCAAGACGAAACCGTTTGGCTTCATGCCGTTCTATCCAGGTCCTGGGCTCGGTGGTCACTGTATTCCCATCGATCCGTTTTACCTGTCGTGGAAAGCGCGGCAGAACGGGTTCGAGTGCCGGTTCATCGAGCTTGCCGGGCAGGTCAATTCGGCCATGCCCGAATATGTCGTCGAGCGGATTGGCGAGGCGCTCAATGCCGCCCGCAAACCCATCAACGGCTCGCATATTCACATCCTTGGCGTGGCGTACAAGCGGGACGTCAGCGATCTGCGGGAATCACCGGCTCTCGACATTCTCGAACTGCTCGTACGCCGGGGTGCTCAGCTTTCCTACAGTGACCCCCATGTGCCCCATCTGCGGCACGGAACGCAATCGCTCGACGCGACGGCCTTGACCGCCGCGATTCAAGCACGTCCGGATTGCTTCGTCATTTGCACCGATCACTCGACGTTCGACTGGGACGCCGTGGTTCAGAACGGTGCGCCGATTGTTGACACCCGCAACGCTCTGAAACAGTACGACTCACCGTCCATCGTGCGTCTCTCGGGGAGGGCGCTCCCGCTGCCGGCTTTCCAGTGAAGGTTCCGCTTCTCGATCTTCAGGCGCAGTACCGCCCGCTGCGGGAGGAGTGTCTCGCGGCCATCACACGCGTCTGCGACAGCCAGCGGTTCATCATGGGGCCCGAGGTCGAGGCGCTCGAACGCGAGCTCGCAGAGTGGATGGGTGTGCCGCGCACGATTGGCGTGTCGTCTGGAACCGATGCGGTGCTGGTCGCCCTGATGGCTTGCGGCATCGGGCCCGGTGATGAGGTGATTACCAGCACCTACTCGTTTTTTGCGACGGCTGGCTGTATTGCCAGACTTGGCGCTGTTCCGGTCCTGGTGGACATCGATCCGAAGACGTACAACCTCAATCCCGCGGCTGTTCGCGATGTCATCACGCCGCGGACGCGCGCGATTGTGCCGGTCCATCTCTTCGGACTCATGGCCGACATGGACCCGGTTCTGGCACTTGCGCGCGAGGCGGGAATTGCCGTCATTGAAGATGCGGCGCAAGCGATTGGTGCGCGCGCAAATGGACGCGCGGCCGGAACGCTGGGCGACATCGGCTGTTTTTCGTTCTTCCCCAGCAAGAACCTGGCGGCCTTTGGTGATGGCGGGTTCGTCACCTCGAACGACCAGGCACTGGCCGATCGGCTGAAGCTCCTGCGGAATCATGGGGCCGAGCCCAAGTACTTTCACAAGATCATTGGTGGAAATTTTCGACTCGATGCGTTGCAGGCGGCGGTCTTGCGCGTGAAGCTGCCGCATCTGGCGGGCTGGACCGAAGCGCGACGAAAAAACGCAGCAACCTATCAGCGGCTGTTTGTCGACCTTGGGCTCTCGGAGCACGTGCGACTGCCGTTCGAGCCTGCGGGGAGTTATCACATCTTCAATCAGTTCGTCATTCAGGTCAGCGAGCGTGACGAACTGCGCGAATATCTACGAGTTCGTGATATCAGCACCGAGATCTACTACCCCGTTCCATTCCACCTGCAGGAGTGCTTCGCGTACCTTGGATACTCCCGTGGCGCGTTTCCGATCGCAGAAGCGGCTGCGCGCGAGACCTTGGCGCTTCCGATCTATGGCGAGCTGACCGAGGCTCAGCTGGAGTACGTGGTGGACACCATCGCCCAATTCATGGCCACCCGCCACTCGAGTCCGCAATCGACCAGCGTCACGTCAACGCGCAGCTGAGAGAGAGATCTCGCCAAACTGTAGCCCCACAACCCGGGGGTCACTGCTCCCAGGCTGGACGTCGGCGAGCGCCCAGGTGCGCGGCAAACGGAAATCAATGCGGCGGTAGAGAATTTCGGGGGCTGGTGGTGGCAGCTTCACCTGAACCTGCCGCCAGGCGTTGGCCACCGATTCGTACTTGAGCGGCACCCCGTCGACGGCAATCAGGAATTCTACGGGTTCTGGAGCCCGCATTGGAATGTCAAGAGCGCCGGTTTCAAGCCTCACCACAATCGTCGCGTATTGTTCGGTCCATCGGGCGCGGCTCCCGTCTGGCTGTTTTTCCCAGTCGCCGACACCGTACATGACAGTCTGTCTGGTGGGGGGCTCGGTTCTGAAAGGTACTGAAGCAAGCGCAATCAACGCAGTCGCGGCCAGCACGATGCGTTGCCTGCGCCAGGTATTGGCGATCGACATCACCGAAGGGACTTCATCGGCCCACACGATGATCAACGCCAGGACGATCCAGAACGGGTAGCCGATTTCACGAACGAGCAGCGGATGTCCGGTCACCCATGTCGCGACGAATGCGCCCGCTCCAGCCACTGCACCCAGCAAATGGCCACGGCACGCAATCGACGATCGTGCCGTCTTCCATACGGCGTAGAGAAGGTATAAGAAAGCGCCAAAGCCAACCGCACCGAGCTCCGCTGTGATTTGAAGGAAGTAGTTGTGCGCGTTTTCGAGGCTGTAGCTCCATCCGAGCTGAGGACCCATGAACCTGCGCGACAGCGGATGAAACATCCCCACGCCAACGCCAAACACCGGCGCCGAGGCAATCATTCGAAGCCCTGTCTCGAGAAATTGACGACGAATGACGAATCCGTCAGCTGTCAGAATTCGTCTCGTTCCAGCCATTAGTACCAGACCCAGGACGAGAACCAGCCCTATCGCGGCAAGTGCAAAACGAGGATTGAGAGAAACTCCCCGCGCCCGTGTGATCCAGTGCAGCAGCACGAGCGCGAGCATGCCAAGGCCCGCCGCGACGGCGGCCCACGACGCCGTCAACCACATTCCCACTCCCAGGATGAAACTGATGGCCACCCAGATGATGCGAGTGCCCCCTCCTTGCAAGGTTGCCAATCCCACGGCCAGGCACGCCATCATCGCGAAATACGATCCGGCGGCATTGACGTCCGAGACGTGCGCGACAAACCGTCCGATGGGAAGTAAACGGGCTCGTACAAGGACTGGCTCCAGTCCAATGCCCCAGGACAACAAAATGCTGAGCCCCGCGGCCACGACCGCCGACCCGACGAGCGTGGCGGCCAGAAACTGTGCCCGCTTCGTTTGAGCACGGCACAGCGACACCGCCGCGGCGCAGAGCGCCAAACCTTGAAGCAGGGCGAGACCCTCTCCCAAACCCGCCGTTCGTCTTCCAACAAAAAAGAGATCGCGGCTCACGATTCGCCAGATGGTCCCTGCAAATCCGCCCTCACCCAATCCCAGGACTTGAGCGAGACACGAGGCGATGACAATGATTCCAAGGAGCAGCCCGGCGAAAGACACCATGTCCAATTGCCGACGGGTTTCGGCGCTCCGAGCGGCAAGCACCCAACTCGCCAGAAACGAAAAAATGACGGCATCCGCCCACAGCACATGCGAAGCATTCAGCACGAGTGTGGCGGTAGCGCTGAATGGGACCAACGCTGCGGTGACTAACAAGCCGGCGAATGGTCGAATCAGCGTGATGACCACGACCAAGGCAAGCTCGACCTTGAGCGCCAGCGGGACATGACCGGGAAGAAAGAGCGCCTGCAGACACAACACCGTCAACCCGGCGAGGCCAAGCGTGACGGTTTCGTGGGCAAGGCTGGCGCGGGGGAGAAGACTCGAATCAGTTGTGGCCGCGTCGTGCACGGGAGGTCTCACAAACGGCTGCCGATGACCGCGTAGTCTCGATCTGAAAAAAGCCGCTCGTTCAGGTTGGTCACATTGGCGTTGAAGGCGTCGGTCAGACGCTGCAATTCAGGTGACGCTGCCATCTCGCTCGGCACACGCTTGAGTTTTGCGACGTCCGGGTACGGTGAGCTGAACCGAAGGCTGATGTCAGAGTAGCCTGTTGCCGTCAGAAGGTACTTCAACGTATCGGGATGGAGCGGCTGCACGTGCGTGATATCACGCAGGTACGCATCGAAGAATGCTGACCAGCAAGCGGGATTGATGGTTTCCAGAATGATTGGCGACCCGGGCCGCAACTTGTGGTACGCCGTTTCAAGGAACCGCAACAGATAGTCAGGCGTCAGGTGCTCCACCACCTGTGCCGCGAAGAGGCCACCGAGCGATCCATCTTCGATGCTGTTCAGATACGCCAGGGCGTCACTTTCGACCACGCTGAGCCCGGCCGCGCGACACTGCTCGACCATTTCGGGGTTGACGTCGAGGCCTGTTGCCCGAACCCCCGCCTCGCGCAGAAGTTCCAGAAATTCCCCGCGGCCGCAGCCCACATCCAGGATGTTGTCACCCTGCTTGAAAAAAGGCACGTAGGCCGTCATACGTTCGCGTATCTCTTCACGCGAGCCGCGATACCGGTCCTCGAATCCCACATAGCGAAACGCCTCGAGCGGACGGGTCAAGGTTGACGAGGAGGCTGTTGCCGGCTGAGCGCTTGACGAAGCTCCGCCTGGCGCGGCGGAGGAGCGTGTGTGCTCATGGTCCAACTCGCGCTTGAGAGACAACGCGAGTTGCTGCACGCTTCCGAGCGTCTCCCAGCGCTTCAGCAGTTCGCTTCCGACGGCACTCAAGCCGTCTGCGAGTCCGGTCGTTCGCTGCTCCAGTGCGTATCGCAAGTCACCTGCAATCGCGCGGTCCTTCGTGTCCACGTACCAGGTGATGGTCTGGAGGTACACGATCAGGTGTGATTGAACCTGGAGAATTGCCGCGAGCAGATTGCGTAGCCAGGCGGCCTGACCTTCCAGGGCTCGCGGCGTGTCTTGGTGCAGCGCCACGTTGCGGTTGATGTGATCGACGAGCGCCGAGTTGAATTCCTGCTGGCGCTGCAGGCTCGGTCCCACGATCCGCCAGATGAACCCGGTCAGTCGTGCGCGCCAGCCGCTGCTGCCGTTGGACGACTGGGGCGGAAGAATGCTCCAGAGGCTGTTCAGTGGCGTGATTTGATGCTCGTCGAACGGGCCTGGAAGGGTCGGCAGGTCAGCGGACGGCGGCTGCAGAGCCCGGTCGAGCGCGGTCAGGGCCTCGTTGTACCGACGATCGGCTTGCTCGAGGTCGCGCTGCAGCCGTTGGAGATCATCGGTGGAAATCGTGCGCACGTCAGGTCGTTATTTCCCAATGACACCGACCAGCGGACTGCTTGCGCTGGCGTACATGCGCCGCGCCATCCGCCCTGCCCGATACGCCAGACGCCCGGCCTGCACGGCCAGATTCATGGCTTCGGCCATCTGGACAGGGTTGGTGGCTTCGGCAATCGCGGTATTCATGAGAACCGCATCCGCCCCGAGCTCCATGGCAATGGTCGCGTCGGATGCCGTGCCGACGCCCGCGTCCAGGATGAGCGGCACGCGTGCAAACTCACGAATGATGCGGATGTTGTTGAGATTCTGAATTCCCAGACCCGAGCCAATGGGCGCCCCGAGAGGCATGACGGCGGCGGCTCCGGCGTCTTCGAGCTTGCGGCAGGTCACCGGATCGTCGCTCGTGTAGGGCAGCACCACGAACCCCTCCTTGACGAGGGTGCGAGTGGCCTCGACGAGTGCCGCGTTGTCGGGGAACAGTGTTTTTTCATCGCCAATGACTTCGAGCTTGACCCAGTTGGACAACCCAGCTTCGCGTCCGAGACGCGCCGTGCGTACCGCATCCTCCGCGTTGTAGCAGCCTGCCGTATTAGGGAGGATGAAGACGCGACTGGTGTCGATGTAGTCGAGGAGCGATTCTTTGTTTCGATCGGAGAGGTTCACGCGCCGCACGGCAACGGTGATCATGTCGGCGCCCGACGCATCATGCGCCTGTTTCATGATCGAGAAGGAGGAATACTTCCCGGTTCCGACGATCAGCCGGGAACGAAACGCACGGTTGGCAATAATCAGGGGGTCAGACATTCGGATCTCGGCTTTCGGCTCGGGGCTTTCGGTCAGCCACCGCCAACGAAGTTGACGATCTCGATCTGATCACCCTCACCAATCACGGTCGATTCATACAATGCGCGTTTGAGCACGACCAGGTTGTGCTCGACCGCGACGCGACGGGAGTCAACTTCGAGTTGCGACAAGAGCGCGCTGACGGTGAGCGGACCGGCGATCTCAAACGGATCGCCGTTGAGCGTGATCTTCAAACGAGCCGGCGGACTCCTTGCACCCGGGTGAGCTGAGCGTACTAAGCGATCCGGGCCAAGTCAAGACGCGGATTCCGGCGAATCGCGGCGCCGCTTGGCCGGGAGTTGACGATCCACGGGCCGCGGATCGACGCGAATCTACGATGCCGCGTCCCGTGAAGACAGATTCGCGAGGATCCGCGTCTTGTGAACAAGGGTTCCGCACCTATCCGCGCCAATCCGCGTAGCCGGAAAGAAAACGCAATCCGCCCCGTAAAGAAGAGAATCCGCGTCCCGTGAAGCCGATCCGCGAGTCCGTGTCTCGTGAACAAGGGGATCTACCCATCCGCGTGCCTGGGGGAGAAAAGAGGATCCACGCAATCCGCGTCCCCATAAGAAGAGAATCCCGTGTATCTGCGTCCATCCGCGTCCCGTGAAGACAGATCCGCGAGGATCTGCGTCTCGTGAACAGAGGGATCTGCATCCTGTCCACATGTGTCCGCGTGACGGGAGTCCGAAGATCCGCCCGATCAGCGTCACTGGAGCCCCGGAGGGATCCTGTAAGCTATAGCGCATGAAGGTTGGCGTTCCCAAAGAGTTGTTCCCCGGCGAGCGTCGTGTCGCACTCGTGCCTGCCGTCCTCCCGTCACTCACCAAAGCCGGCTTCGAGGTGCAGATGGAATCAGGCGCCGGAGGGGCCGCAGGATTTACAGACGCGGCGTTTCAAGAGAAAGGCGTACGACTCCTGAGCCGTTCTGATGTATTCGCGAGTTCGGATGTCATCGCGCAGGTTCGCGCCGCAGGAGCGGCTGGAGAGACCGCGGCGGCCGACCTGGTATGGCTTCGGCAGGGGCAGGTCGTTATCGCTACCGCCGAGCCACTCGGCGCACCCGATCAACTGCGCGCGTATGCCAGCCGGGGCGTTCAGCTGTTTGCGCTCGAGTTGATGCCCAGAATTACCCGCGCCCAGAGCATGGACGTCCTGTCCTCGATGGCCACAATTGCCGGATACAAGGCCGTTCTCCTGGCCGCCCAGACGCTTCCGCGCATGGTGCCGATGATGATGACGGCCGCGGGAACCATTACCGCAGCCAAGGTGTTCATTGTCGGCGCGGGCGTGGCGGGGTTGCAGGCCATTGCGTCAGCCCGCCGGATGGGGGCGGTTGTCGAGGCCTACGACGTTCGACCGGCGGTGAAGGAGCAGGTCCAGAGTCTGGGTGCCAAGTTCGTCGAGTTGCCGCTCGAGACCGCGGGAGCGGAGGACAAGGGTGGTTACGCAACCGCGCAGGACGAATCGTTTTATCGGCGTCAGCGCGAGATGATGGGCCGCGTGGTGGCCGCCAATGACATCGTGATTACCACGGCGGTCATTCCGGGCCGCAAGGCGCCAGTGCTGGTAACCGAGGAAATGGTCCGAGGCATGGCCCCTGGTTCGGTCATCGTAGACCTGGCGGCAGAACGAGGGGGAAACTGCGAGTTGACCCGAGCCGACGAGACTGTCGTGGCCCACGGGGTCACGATACTCGGTCCAACGAATCTGCCGTCGACCGTGCCGTACCACGCGAGCCAGATGTTTGCCAAGAATCTCGTGACGTTTCTGTTGCACCTGGCGCCAAAGGGCGAGTTGGCCGTCGACGCCAACGACGAAATCGCCCGCGACACCCTCGTCACGGGTGGCGGCGACATCGTCAACGCACGAGTCCGAGAGCTCCTGGGACTGCCGGCGGTTCAAGCCGTGTAGCCGCCGCCTGTTCGAATTTCACCCTCATCGCGTCGAACACGATCTCGGCGACGCGAGCATAGCCAGCTTCGGTCGGGTGCAATCCGTCTTCACCTATCAAATCGAGGGTGAAGCCCGCGTTGATATCTATGACCGTCGCGCCTTCTTCTGGCGCCATTCGTTTGAGTTCGTTGTTGAAACGACCAACGAGATGTTCTGAAAACGCTTTTGGCCCGCCTGGTCGCTGCGGCGGCAGCGTCGCGACGAAGACAGAAATTCCCCGGGCCCGTGCGAACTTGACCATTGTCTCGAGCGCACCGATGGCCGGACCAATGCCGTCGCCACCGAATGCGTTCAGATCGTTGACCCCTTCGATCAAAAGCAGGACGTTGGGTGCGGCCTCACTGATGACACTTGGCAGCCGGGCCACACCGTCTGTCGCACGTTCACCGGCTCTTCCCCCGTTCATCACGAACACAGTCTGCGCGGTGTAGCGGGCGCGCATTCTGTCCTGCAGCTTGTACGGATATGACTGAGCCAGACCCGCCGTGAGGATGCTTTGGAACGTGGCGCTTGTCGTCCCTTCCGTCATGCTGTCGCCAAAGGCAAGGAACCTATCCACCATGATTCGTGGAGCTGGTGCCGGCGGCGGCGGCGGCGGCGGAGGTGGCGGCGGCGGTGGATTTGTCGGTGGCGATGGCGCGATGGGGGAACTGCTGCATCCGACGCCAGCGACACCGAGTACAAGAACCGCGACCAACAGGCGGACAAGGCGCATTTTCTACTGACAGAGCTTATTCAAGTTGATGACTTGGCGGCGCATGGCGGCGATGCCGCAGGGTGTTCGATGAGCTCAGAAAGGTTATCGACCGGGTGGGTTGACTTCTGGCCATTTCAAGCGGCAACCGCGACGCACGAACCTCCTAAGAATAGCATGAATGCCGGATTTGTTAGGGTTTTTGGCCATCAACCGCTTGGATGACGCGAGGTTGCGTGGACTGCGGCTCCGAGTAATGCGGCATTCGGATTCAGGATCACCTGGACCGGCACCCGTGCCAGCAACGACTCCATCGGGAACTTGTCCCTGAAGGCCTGCATGAAACGACCGTTTCGCAATGCAGGCAGGATTTTGGGTGCGATGCCCCCGCCGACATACACCCCTCCAAGCGCTCCCGCCGTTAGTGCGAGATTGCCAGCTGCCGAGCCGTAGATCGATGTAAACAGATCGAGAGCTTCGATGCAGGATGCGCATCTTCGCTCGAGCGCCGCTGTTGAGATAGCTGCGGGTGCGTTTGCAGGATCGTATCCGTTCGGGACCGCAGGACAGGTCCCGGTGTGTGTGAATCGGTGAAGATCGATGAGTCCCGGTCCGGAGACCACGTCTTCCAGCTGGACCCGTTGGTGAGTCGTAAGCATCGCATTGAGCAGGTCGATTTCTCGAGGCGTCCGAGGTGCAAAGTCGACGTGCCCGCCCTCGGATGCGAGAGGGACGAACGTCCCACCAGCTCTGTGCAGAATGGCGGTGCCCAGTCCCGTGCCAGCTGCGATGATCGCGGCTGTACCGTCCGGGGCATTTTCTCCTGCCTGCAGAACTTCCAGTTCCTTTGGTGTCAGGACAGCCACGCTCCACGCCATGGCCTCCAGGTCGTTGAGCAGGCGGACATCGCGAATACCGTGGTGGGTGCGGATTACGGACGCGTGGACGGCCCAGCCAACGTTGGTCAACCTCGCCGATTCGTCCACTACGGGACCGGCCACACCAAAACAGGCTGCCTCAATCTGTTCGGCCTCCAGTCCTTCTGTTTGGAGGAACGCATCGACGATGTCGCGGAGACTGTCAAATGATGTTGTCGGAAACGTTCGGATGCCGACCTCACGAGGCCGCACCGGATCTCGCTCGAACAGCGCGAGTAACGTCTTCGTGCCACCAACATCGCCGGCGAGGAGCATGACTGATTGTAAGGTACCCCAGAACCCGAATGGGATTGACTTCCATCGACCGCTCCGGCATCGTGTCTCCGCTTGGTCATGGAGCGCTCGACTGGGAGTCATCCCGATGCCGTGTTTGCCGGTGAACTGGTCGTGTTCACAGGCAAGCTCTCCACGGTGGGACGCAAGGACGCGCACGCGCTCGTCGAGCAGTTTGGTGGTCAGATTGCCGAAGAAGTGAACGCGAAGACCACCATCCTGGTTGTCGGGGCCGAGACCAGTGCTCGCGAGAGCGGTGATCGGACGGAAGGCGAGAAAACACACAAGCTCAAGAAAGCCGAACGGCTCAACCTGAGAGCCTCGGCGCAAATCCGAATCCTGAGTGAGAGTGAGTTCTGTAAGCTCGTAGGACTGACCCCGCCCGATACGCTCCGTCAGCAGTACTACGCTCTTCGGGACATCCTTGGGATGTACCCCCAACTGCGTGAAGATCACGGCCGGTATCTCGAGAAATGGGGTGTTGTGCTGCCGGTCGTCAGGACACGGGCTGATGCGTATTTCGAGTTTTCGGATCTTGCCGTGTTCCGGCAGGCCGCGGCAGGTCTCGCCGAGGGCTTGCCGTTTCGGGCGGTACTTCGCAATCTGCAGGCGGCTCGCAGCGGCCAGCTGACATTTGATTTTCGTCTTGACGCGCCCGCAGCCAAGATCCTCAGGCTGGGAGCCAAACGGACACGGCCGGAGACGGAGATCAAGGAACGGCTGTCGTCGCGCCCCACGCCGCCGGCAACCATGGCCGAAGAGTACTTCCTGAAAGGCTCTGCGCTGGACCATGACAGGTCTACTCAGGAAGAGGCCGCGAGCTGCTATCGACACGCGCTCGAGGCTGACCCCTACCTTGTGGCGGCTTTGATCAACCTTGCAAACATTCACTACGCGTCGGATGAACTCGTCGAGGCACAGGCGTTGTACGAGCGAGCGATCGGTCTCGAGCCCGACTTTTTCGAGGCCCACTTCAATCTTGGAAACATCTACCACGATCTGAATCGCTACGAAGAGGCTGCCGCCTGTTACAGAGACGCGCTCGCCCTCAACCCGGCGTATCCAGACACGCACTTCTATCTAGCCGTCACACTGGAAAAACTCGGGTGCTCGCTGGACGCTAAGCCACACTGGCGGGCCTATCAGCAACTGGCGCCAGATGGGGAATGGGTGGAACTGGCGAGAGAGTTCTCGGAATAGTGGTTGGCGATTCTTGATGCGCGAAGCGTTGACGAGCGGTGATCGATCTTTCCTAGTACCGATAGTCCTCAACCGGTCTCTTGCGTGGCGTGCGGCGGACTTTGTAGAAGGCGCAGTCGGGGCACCAGGCTTCGGGGTCGAACCCTGTCGTGCCAGCTATCGGTAGCACGTCCCGGTGCGAACAGCACTCTGGTTGCGACTCTTCTGGCGCCCGATACCAGCGGCAGGAACGAAACTTTTCGACGGCCGCCGACGCGGGCGGCGCGTCGGCGGCGGTGCCGGCCGGGGCCGGAGGAATTCGCGAACTCGGATCGTCAAACATATCAAAAGAGAGGCCAGGAAACGGTTAGGGAGGGCCTAACCCATCTTTCTCTAACGGGCCCGGAACGTGATGATGCCGCGAACAGGATCGTAGGGAGAAACACCCACGGTCACGCGATCACCAGGTACGACTTTGATGCGAAAGCGACGCATTCGGCCACTCAACTGGGCGAGTACTTCATGACCGGCATCGCACTGAACACGGTAAAGGCCCCCGCTGTGGACGGCCACGACGGTACCCTGCATATCGATGAGATCGTCCTTACTCAAGCCCTCGCAGTTCCTTTCTCGGTCTCAAATCGCCTGGCCAAAGCCCAAGACCACGTTGCGTTCCCATTATCTGGTCGGCAACCGTGAGATGGAACGATTATTGTATCACAGCGACCTCACCGCGGTTTCGACCTGCTTGGCAATCGCATCGTAGTCTTCGCCCACCAGTCGCAGTGGCGGCCCAAACTTGACGGTGACGCGACCAGGACGTGCCATCCGCCAGGATGGGTGGAGCACGTGATCCACGCCAACGAGTCGGACTGGCACGACCGACACGTCGAGTTTGGCGGCCATCATCCCAATCCCCGGCCGAAACGGGTTGATCTCGCCGGCCTGGGTCCTTCTTCCCTCCGGAAAGATCAACACGGAAAACCCTCGCCCGATGAGCTCTCCGACATAGCGCAGCGTTTGTCTTGCCCCCGCCTCACGCTGAGGTAACGGAAACGCGTTGAAGAAGAAGCTCGAGAGGTAATAGTTGAGACTGCTGGTGAACCGCTCGCGCCGGGAGAACTGGGCTGGAAAGAAATGGGCCTTGAAGAATTCCTTGGCCATGGCCGGTGCCAAACGGTACCGCCACTTTGGCGGAAGGGCCGCCAGTATCACCGGAGTGTCCATATGGCTCTGATGGTTGGCCGCGAAGATCACAGGCCCTTGAACACCTTGGAGATGTTGAAGGCCCTCGGTTCGTACCCAGGCAAACACGCGCGTCAGAGGCAACAACCACACGGCCAGGCTCGCGTGGCGGATTGCGCGCGAGACGGGATGGGTGTTCCACGAAGGGAAGTCCCATGTTTCGGCGGTAGCCGGCGGCGCAGCGACTGACGATGCAACCAGGCGCTGGAGATCGTCGACCGTGCCGGCTTCGCTGAATGCGGCCTCGTCGATTCGCGTGTGAAAGGCATCTTCGAGAGCCACCATCAACTCGACGCGCTCCAGTGAACTCAGGCCAAGCTCGCCCAGCGTTGTTCCGGTCGCAATTCCGCGTCCCCCGGTGTATCGGGCGAGGATGTGTTTGACTGAGGCAGCCTCGTCCCGCTGTCTGACCGGCTGCGCCCCTGATTCCAGCCATTGTTTCAACTCCCGTCGCTTGAGCTTGGCGGTTCCTTCTGTCCGCGGCAGGTGCTCTCCGGGCCACCTGTGGGCGCCGCGAACTCGTTGATGGTCGGCCAACCTGGCATTGGCCTGATGCGCGATGGCCTCTGCCTCGATGCCTTCCTCAAGAACCAGCACGGCATGGACCCGTTCCTGACCGTTTTGCGTGACGCCCACCGCGGCGGCTTCGCGAACGCCCGGCAGGTTGTTCAGCACGCGCTCCACGTCTTCGGGGAACACGTTGAGTCCCTCCGGCGTGACAATCATTTCCTTCTTGCGTCCGCGGATGAACAGCTGACCCGACGCGTCGACTTCTCCTATGTCGCCCGTGTGAAACCAGCCATCTTCAAACGCTTTGGCGGTCTCATCGGGGGATTGGAAGTAGCCGCTCGTGACGTTGTCGCCTCTGACGAGAATCTCGCCGTCGGGTGCGATCTTCACCTGCACGCCGGCAATGGCTTTGCCAACCGATCCGCGACCGGTCTTGAAGGGGTGATTGAGCGTGACAATTGGCGCCGTTTCTGTCAGGCCGTAACCCTGCACGACCAGAAAGCCGAGCATCGACCAGAACTCTTCCAGGGCCGATTCGAGCGGGGCAGCCCCCACGACAAAACACCAGAATTTGAGCCCGAATTCACGGTGGATTCTGCGATAGCGCCACCAACGTCGGAGCCAGTGCTGCTTGCCTGGGGGCCGCTCGCGTGCCCCGGGATGAACGTGACGCACGTATTCGGCGAGGACCTCGAGAATCTTGGGTACCGAAACCAGCACCGAAATCCGCCGACGCCGAATCTGATGGGCGATTTCATGAGGGTTGTAGCTACGGATGAAAATCACCTCACCGGCCAGCATGGGAGGAATGAAAGTGGCCATGGCCTGGCCAAACATGTGGCTGAGAGGCAGCAGATTGAGGAAGCGGAGCGGATAAAACGGCCGACCATACTTGCGGTACTTCAAGACTTCCCGCTCAACAGGTTCGATATTTGCGAGCACGTTGCGATGGGTGATGATGACGCCCTTGGGTTCGGCTGTGGCGCCAGAGGTAAAGATAATTTCCGCCGTCGAATCGAGTGAAATGGGGTCGCGAGTCGTGGGAAGTGGGTGGGATCCGGATGCATTCCAATCGACGCTGGCCAGCTTCCACCGTTGCGATGCTTCCGGTAGCGAATCACGAGATGTCCCGTCTTCGGACACATCGTCTCCAAGAAGCAACAGTCGCCCATCAACGATTGTCCACACACGCGCGACAAACTCGGCCGAGGCGCGGTAGTCAATTGGCACAACGATGGCCCCGGCAAGCAGGCATCCCCAGAAGGCGACGACCCACTCCGGCCGGTTTTCACCCCAGACCAGCACTTTGTCGCCCGAAGAAATCCCGAAATCACCGAGCCGTCCGGCAAACGCCCTAGCGGCGCGTGTCACTTCTTCGTAGGTGTACGAGCGATTGCGGTAGCCGTCGTCATAGCTCAGAAAGGTGCCGCGCGTGAGGGAGAGATCGTCAAAAAAGTTCAGGAGGTTGCGGCGAGCCATGACTGGATTATGATGTAGCTCACTCGAACGGTATCAGTTTCCACAATTCAGCGCTGAGACGTAAACCATGCGA
>DATBJG010000240.1:0-9724 GCA_036556585.1 Vicinamibacterales bacterium | reverse complement strand
GGTCCTGGTCGAAGGTGCTGTAACCCCCGGTCCCCGGGTTTGTGGCGGGATCCCGCTCAAGCCAATTAACACATCGGTCATGCCGGAGCTGAACGGGGCGTGCAACACGATTCTCCCGGCCGAAGAAGGGATTGAGGCGCCCCACTCCGAGCGCGGACCTGGACCCTCGAGCGAACGACGATCGGCCGCTCCGCGTGTGCCGGCACCGATAGAGCCGTCCCCACCATTCACAACGCGCACCTTCACGATCCCATTCGATTTCGACAACGATTTCATGCCGGGACGCGTGACGCGGATCGTGGATGGCGCCGTCCGATACGCCAAGGCAACGAGCGCCGCACGGGTGGAGGTGACCGCGTACCGAGGTGCAACACTTCTCTCGAACGGAAAGACTCTTGTCGAGAGCCCGTTGATTGCCGAGCGTCGCGCGCGAAAGCTCGAGGCCATTCTTCACGGTCTCGGTCTACCTGCGACGTCAGTGGTCACGACCTGGAAGCGTGTGGCAGAACCCGCAGACGGAATCAAGGATCCGGAAACCCGGCGCGCGACAATCGTCGTCAGGCCGGGTGGAGCCAACCGGGACGATAAGTAGGAGCTGTTGTCTCGGACGCAACACGTGCGCGTCCTGACTACAGCAACGAGCCCCTCAGGACGACGAGCGCAACCGAGAAGTAAATCACCAGCCCCGTTACGTCCACCAGCGTCGCCACAAATGGTGCTGACGACGCAGCCGGATCGAACCCCAGCCGTTTCAGGACGAATGGCAGCAACGATCCGCTGAGGGTTCCCCACAAGACGACGCCGACGAGCGAAACCGCTACGGTGATGGCGACAAGAAGCCAGTGCGGGCCATAGATCTCAGAGAACGCGGACCACAGTGTGATCCGCAGGAATCCGATGCTGCCGAGGATGGCTCCCAGCGCCAACCCCGCCAGAACCTCGCGGCGCATCACGCGCCACCAGTCGCGCACGCCGACTTCACCGAGGGCGAGGGCACGAATCACGAGCGTTGCCGCCTGCGATCCGGAATTGCCGCCGCTCGAAATGATGAGCGGCACGAACAGGGCCAGGACCACCGCTTTCGAGATTTCTTCCTCGAATGCACCCATCGCTGTGGCCGTCAGCATTTCACCAATGAAGAGCGCCATCAGCCATCCTGCCCGCTTTTGAATCATCCGCCAGAACGCGATGCTGATGTACGGCTCGTCCAGCGCTTCCGATCCGCCGATGCGCTGGATGTCACGCGTAGCTGTTGCCTCCGCCACATCCAAGACATCGTCGATCGTCACGATCCCAATCAACATGCCCGCCGTGTCGGTGACAGGCAGAGCGCTTCGATCGTACTCGCGGAACACGGCCACGGCGGCTTCCTGACCGTCGGTCGCTTTCAGGGCCACAAACCGACGGTCCATCAGCTCGGCCGCACGGTTATCCAGTGGCGCCAACAGGAACTCACGAATGCGGATGTCGTCGATCAGCGATCCCTGCTCATCGACGACGTAGATGACGTTCAGCGTTTCGCTGTCCTGGCCGTGAGCCCGCACGTAGTCCAGCACTTCGCGCACCGTCCAGTCCTCTCGGACTGCAACGTAATTCGGCGTCATCAACCGGCCGACCGACTTTTCCGGATAGCCGAGGAGCGTCACCGCAACCGTCCGTTCTGCGGGCGTCAGCAGCGCCAACAGCTGACGGGTCGCCTCCGCCGGCAGCTCCTCCAGAAACAACGTGCGATCGTCGGGCGCCATGTTGTTGAGAAGGTCAGCGACATCCTCCTGTGCCATCGCCTTCAACAAGGCATCTTTCGCGTCGAGCGACAAGTACTCGAAGACCGCCGCGGCATCTTTGCGAGGCAGGACACGAAAGACCACGACCTGATCCTCGAGCGTCAGCTCCGTCAGGAGCGTGGCGACGTCGCCCGAATGCCGATTGCGCAGCATGTCGCGTAATCGGCCATAGTCGCGGGTGCGGAGCACGGCGGCAAGTTCCTCCGCAGGCCGGGCGACCTCTCGAATCGCCGCGACCGCCTCGTCGCGTTGCGGACCGGTGAGTTGTTGTTCCATTTGTTTCAATGCGGCTCTGACGACGTCGTGGTGATGCACGTGGGGCCCGACAGTCTTGACCGCGTCGAGCCACAGACGGTGAATCAGGTCGAGGTCGCCTGATGTGAGCGATGGTGGATGCGCCCCAAGGTGATACGTCTCGGCGCGGCCGCTCCGGTGATAAATGACCAGTCGAACATCAAGGGCTTCAGGTTTGTCCGCCCGCTCCCACGCTTCTCCCAACAAGCGCGCCTGGTCTGCCGCCGACAAAGTGGAGGACTCTCCGACGTAGATATCGGAGGAGCGGAGTCGAACGACGGTGCCCACGATCGCGTCGGGAACATTACGGGCCGGCACGATCATGAGACGGACCGGACGACCGACCCGCTCTGCCAGCGTCACCACATCTGAGAGCAGTCGGCGCTCGTACGGGGTGGGCGTCCTCTGGCTGGCCATCTCCTCGCTGACATCGATGTCCAGCATCCTGGCGGTCATGACAACGACGTCGCGCTCGCCGGCCGTTTGAAGCGCGGCCATGACATGAGCGAGCGCATGAGGATTCCGGACCGGGACGAGGACACTACCGGGCCGTACGTCGATCTCGTCCAGCGACGGCTCGGCCGCGTGCAACAGATCGAATTGGTCCTCGCCCTGACTGATCTCCGCCGGCTGAGTCCCGTCCCTGACCGCAGTGAACCAGAGCGCCAGGACCACGATGCCGACACTCGAGGCCATCGCAGCAACATCGCCGACCACCAGCATCGCCAGCCCGGTGACCGCGGCAACGATTCCGGGGCCCACAAGGCCGAGTGGAAGCTCTCGGCCCATCACGCGAAGGTTCACGGGTGTCTTGAACGGCGTTCTTCCTGCGTGGGTGCGTCGAAGTCGCACGAGTGAGGCTGCCGTGAGCGCCAGCATCACCAGGATGACGAACGCGTATGCGCGCGCCAGCCAGGCGATTCGACCGCCGCATGCGAGCATCACGAGGATGATCGCGGTGACGGTGATATCGACCGTGCGTGTCGGGGTCCCGAAGCGCGTGTGCAGGGCGGCCAGTGTCTGCGGCACTCTGCCGACGTCGGCTGACCGCTGGAGCATGTGCTCGGCGTCGCCAAGCGCGGCATGAGCGGCGGGGATAAGCACCAGCACCACACTGCCAGCCACTGCGAGTGCGATGAGATCTCGTGACCATGGCGGCCCGACCAGGTGCTGCGCCAGTCCTGCCAACGGCGCGTTGAGCCACAGCGCCTGCTCGGCAACTGGGATCAACACGACGAAGAGGGCCGTTCCGAGCGTCGTGATCGACAGCGAGAAGAGAAACGTCACGAGCGCTGTGCGTCTCAGCGCGGGGATACGAGGCGGAGGAAACTCGTAGGCCGAGCGCCCCAGGACTTCTCCCCCACCAATGACAGAAAGGGTGAGAGCCCACCCAAGGACGAAGGTGGATACACGATCGATCAGCGTGGACCCGTGGGCGTTCAGTTGTGGTGGGAGCGACGCCAGGGTCCCAAGCGGCGCTGCGCTGCCGCGCGCGACGGTCACCACGCCCCACACGACACAAACCGCCAGAATCGCAACGCCGACCCAGACCGCTCGTGCCATCGTATCGCGACCGATGTCACGACCCAGGCGAGCTCGTATCCAGAGCACGCCGATGGCGAGGACCGCCAGCAGAGTCGCAAGGTCTTCGGGCCTCACGAACCCCGTGAAGCGCCATCCCCCAATGACAATCGCGGACACACCAGCCAGGTAATGTCCGACGATGATGCTCGCGAGCGCACCGAGCAGCAGACGCTCGACCAGCGCCGTTGCCGACGCGAGTCCCGCCGCACGCGGGCCGAACGCCTGTGTGACGCGGCTCACAGCGCCGCCTGGGATCAGCAGACCCCAACTTTCAATGTCGATGCCACGCGCGAACCCGGCTAGTGCGGTGCCGAGGAGCACAAACCAGGCAGCTGACGTCCCAAGCTCGGCGACGGCAACACCGGAAACGAAAAACGCCGCGATTCCAAGCTGCGCGATCGCCAGCGCGGCAGCCTTTCGTACTGATATGAAGGGCAGGAGTGCCGTCGACGAGAGAACAACGCGTATCGGATGCCGCGGTGGAATGGGTGAGAACGGAGACACTATCTCTGATCGCGATACAGCGCGAAGTCCTGCCAGATCTGCTCGACGAGCTTTGCGTCAACGAGACGCGAGTCCGCTTTTTCCGGCGCCTTCTCCGAATAGAGGACAAGCTGAACCTTTCCGCAGGCTGGCCCCAAACCCCCGGGATCGAAAACGTAGAGACCTTCGTACACGCCTTCGGTCTCCGAGATGCGTTGCTCAACCTTGAAGGGATGGATTGGTGCGACCTCGGTTTCGCCGCACAAGGCACGCAACCGGAGGAAGCCCGACTTGATGTGCTTCATCGGCGGAAGGGCTACCCCCTTGGTCTGCGCGGCACCCCGCGCGACTTTCGCCCAGAAGCTTTCCACCATCTTCGGCGTCACCCGGATGAGCAGCACCGGCGGAACGTCAGTGACGTATTCGGACCAGTCGCCGAAGTCGAGGAGCGGCGAGCCGCTGTTCGCGCGTCCACCGGCCCGCTCCGCGAGATACTGGGCACCGTAGATGTGCACTGGAGTGATGAAGGCGAGATCGAAATCAGCCGTAGCCATCTGGTACGGGTTCAAGGCCCCCGCGCGGCGTTGTACGACATCCTTGAGCGCCGCCACTGGAAACGGCCGCGTCGGCTCCACGGGCAGACGCGTCACGGCAGGCGGCGCGGCATCCTTGACCTTTTTCTCTGCAGTTGCCACCACAGGACACATATCGTCCACGCGGACAACCCGAGAGGTCCCGCGCCGCAGACCAACTTTCTCGTCAACGAGAGACGTAATCCCGATCACCCGGCCTTCGGCCGTGAAAACCGGACCACCGGCACCGCCTGCCGGCAGATTGAAGTCGGACGCAATGTTGTGCTGGCTCACACGAATGGCAGTGCCGTATTGCGTTCCTTTCCGCTGACGCAGTGGGGCAGAAATGGTCACGATTTCCTGCCCATCCGTGACCGGTAACGTCATGGCCGGCGCACAACCGAGCTGAACGGGACGGACCGATGCGGTCAGTTGCGGGGCGATCCAAAGGACGGCCACATCCCGCTCGGAATCTGCCTCGAGCACGGCTGCCGCAACCTTCAGGTCTGGCGCGAGCTGCACTTCGACGGACGTTGCCGAACCAATGACCCGCTGATTGGTGACGATCAGCCCGTTCGCACTGATCAAACTTCCAGACGCATGAGCGGTGGGTGTCCACACGGCAACAACGCTGTCGCGCCATTCGGTAAGGAGCGACGACGAGTCCACCCTTGCAGGGACGTCGGGCACTGCCACCGACGAGAGGGGTACCAGCTCCGCATTGGCAGCTGTCAGCTCGAGCACCGCATCCCGGCCAGCTAGAACGTCCACCATCTGGGTCCACTGGTAGGCCTGCCCCTGGAAGACGAGGGGCTGATCGGACTCCACGGTGTAGCTACCGGGGCGGAGCCTCACGTTGGCGGTCCCGTCCAACGTCGTCACGATCCGGCGTGGGGGGGCGCTTGCCGGGTTATCGCTGATGAGCAGCGCATGCCTCGAAACGGGCGTCACCTTTTGATCCGCATCCAGCAGGACGACTTGGATGTGAAGGACGCTCTGTGCCTGAAGAGCGGCGGCCCGCGGGAGCCCGGCCAGACCAGTCGTCACAACGAGCGTAGCCATGAGCGCGCGGAGCATGATCTTCAATGAATTATCCCACGGCATCACGAACAGACCTCGATCCTGATACGATTCTATTATTCGGCAGGCAAGTTCTCAGGGGCCTCCACACGGAGATTGGACGATGACAAGGACCGTACTCGCAGCTGCTTTCACTCTCGCTCTCGGATCGACGCTGTATTTGACCGCTCAGAACGGTCCTCCACCGACTCCTGACCCTCCTGGCGGCCGGGGGCGTGGCTTCGTGGTCCCAGGTGGCGGACCCGAAAACGGGATGAACGTGCGACCGCCAAACGGCGTCGGACAGATGCCAGCGTTCCCTGGGCAGACGCGAGCGCCGGAGCAGAAACTCAACGTGGCCTTCGACGTCGTGACAGTCTCCGAAGGGTTGGTCAACCCGTGGGGTATGGCATTTTTACCCGACGGCAAGATGCTGGTTACCGAACGGCCCGGACGACTGCGTGTGGTCAGCGCCGACGGCAAGCAGTTGTCAGAGCCGGTCGTCGGGCTCCCTCCGGTTGACGCTCGCGGCCAGGGGGGCCTTCTCGATGTCGCACTCGACCCGGCCTTCCAGAAGAATCAGCTGATCTACTGGAGTTACGCTGAACCCGGACAGATGGTCAACAACACCGCGGTCGCGCGGGGCCGACTGGTCGACGGAGCGACACCAAAAGTGGAAGACGTGCAAGTGATCTTCCACCAGGCGCCGTCGCTCAACTCGCCGCTCCATTTCGGCGGACGGCTGGTGTTCAACCGTGACGGCACGCTGTTCATTACTCTTGGCGATCGCTCGATCCCCGAAGGACGCATGCAGTCGCAGCGCCTCGACGGCCTGCTCGGCAAGATCGTGCGCCTCAACCCGGACGGCTCGATCCCCAAGGACAATCCGTTGGTCGGCAAGGAGGGGGTGCGACCCGAGATCTGGTCGTATGGCCATCGAAACATTCAGGCTGCCACTCTGCACCCAGCCACGGGCGAGCTGTGGGAGGTCGAGCACGGCACTCGCGGGGGCGACGAACTGAACGTCTCGCGCAAGGGCAAGGATTACGGCTGGCCGACCATCGCGTACGGCATCGAGTACCAGGGCGGTCCCATCACCGGCGGCATCCAGCAGAAAGAAGGAATGGAACAGCCGCGCTACTACTGGGATCCCGTCATTGCGCCAAGCGGCATGGTGTTCTACACCGGCAAACTCTTTCCGGCCTGGCAGGACAGCCTTTTCATTGGCGGGATGGGTAGCTTGAATCTCGTGCGGCTTACGCTGAAGGGGGAGCAGGTGGTCGGCGAAGAGCGGCTGCTGCAGGATCTGCAGCCCCAGCGCGAGCGCATTCGCAATGTGAGACAGGGGCCTGAAGGCGCGCTGTATCTGTTGACCGACAATCCCAAAGGCCGGATTCTGAAACTCATGCCCAAGACCTAGACTCGTTCAGCGAGTCGCAGTGAACCCGCGTTTGCTGAGCGCATCCTGCAGCGCTTGAAGGCTCGTCTCGCACGCTGACGTGAGCTTGGCCTTCTGATTGAGAGCGAGCGCCAGTGAACGCACATTGGTGTTACGGCGTGAGAGACCCACAATCTGCGCGTTGATTTCCATAAACCGATCGAGGGCGGCACTGGCGCTGGAAAGCTGCGGGCGGGATAGCGGTCGAACGATCGGCGCCAGGTCTTTGAGAGCACTTCGGGCAGCTGCTTCAGACGTCGACATTTGCTTCTCCATCTGCGTCATCTGGGCATCATCAGGGTCTGCAATGTGCGGTGCCTGGATCACCTGGATCTCACGCACGTTTGCCACCGCCGTGGCAGCAAGCGCCTTGACGTGCCACGCGTCCTTCCCGGCATCGAGCGGCATCAGGGCGTCCAGCGAATCACGAAACGCGTTAGCTGCCTCCTGGGCCGGTCCGAATGAGAGCCGCTGCGCCTTGAGATTCGTGTTCTCGACGGCGAGTTCCAGGATCGTGCGTTCCAACATCTGGTATTCGGTGAACCGAGCGCGAAACTCCTTGAGGAGACCCACTTCAGTCACATAGCCAAGGTCCTCGAGGAGCGGGGCCAGCGCATCGGCGTCCTTCTGAGCCGCTGCCATGGCCTGCTCGGCTTCCCGGGCAAACGCACTGGACCTTTCGTCCGTGTCAGCCATTACAGCCCGGTCGGCGACATCAGAAGCCTTGGTGAACTGCACGTGCAGGGACGCCGCGAGTTGGCGAGCCTGCGACAATCGTTGCAGCGCACTGTTCACGTCGCAACCGGCCGTCGCGGTCATGACAAAGACGCATGCGGCAAACCACTCGACTACGCTTCGTTGAGCGGGACGACCTGCACGGCTGCATCCGGAACCGCGCCGAGAAACCTGTCGAGCGTCGACCCGCGCCATAGAAGCTCCCATCGCGACCTCGCACTCTGTCCAAAAATGACGTGCGTGACCCCTTCGCGCTGCGCGAATGCGATCAGACCATCCGCCGGTCGATCGGCCAGAACCCGAACCACCGTTGCGCCCAGACTCTCTGCCAACCGGGTGTTTTGCTGCAGGGCCTCCGAATCGCGTGAATTGATCCGGCCCGGCTTCTCGCGCGGTGTTTCCACGTAGACCGCATACCACTTCGAACCCAGCCGGCCGGCAATTCGAGCCCCGGTACGGATCACACGGGGCGCCAGGGCGTTCGAGCTCATGCAGACCATGACCCGCTCCGGGATGAGCGCTGGTTCCAGTCCCTCCCGAGCGCGATAGCTCGCCGCCTTCTCCCCCACTTCGTCCGCGACCGCGCGCAGTGCCAGCTCGCGAAGCGTCGACAGGTTCCCCTTGCGAAAGAAGTTGGTGAGGGCCTGTTCGACCTTCTCAGGTCTATAAATCTTTCCCTCCCGCAGCCTGTTCCGCAACTCCTCTACGGTGACATCGACGTTGATGACTTCGTCCGCACGGTCGAGAAACGTGTCGGGAACGGTCTCGCGGACGCGAACGCCGGTCGCGCGCGCGACCGCATCATTGAGGGTCTCGAGATGCTGGATATTCACGGCCGTCATCACGTGAATCCCGGCATTGAGGATCTCCAGTACGTCTTCGTACCGTTTCTGGTTTCGGCTGCCCGGCACGTTGGTGTGCGCCAGCTCGTCGACCACGCAGACCTGCGGTCTGCGACGGACGATCGCATCGACGTCCATTTCTTCCATCGTCACTCCCCGATATTCGATGCTCCGGCGGGGGATGACTTCGAGGTCCTTGATCTGTGCCTCCGTCTCGCGTCGGCCGTAGGCCTCGACGTATCCCACAACCACGTCGAGCCCACGGGCACGCAGGGCGTGAGCCTCTTGGAGCATCTCGTATGTCTTGCCGACACCCGGTGCGGCCCCGACGTAGATTCGCAGGCGTGCGCGATCCTGTTCTTTGATGCGCGCCAGCAGCGCGTCAGCGGTGGGTCGTTGTTGGTCGGGCATCAGGACCACCCACGCTCCGAAAAGCCAGGCGCCTACGCGAGACCCATAGCCGCCAGGACAATGTCAATCGCCTTGATGCCAACAAATGGGACGACGACGCCCCCGAGACCGTAGATCAGCAGATTCCGTCGCAGAATCGCCGCCGCGCCGAGCGGCTTGTACGCGATTCCGCGGAGGAAGACGTTGGACATCAGCAGCGACACTGAGTACTGCCGCCAGTCCTGCTGCTCATTTGGATCGATCCCCGTCAGGCCCAGCACCACGCGTTCGATGGGAAGCAGCACCGGATCGAGCACGAGCTATGCCGACAGGATATGAAGAAAGGGGCTGCAGAGTCCCTGAAAAGTTGCTGAAAATTCACCTCAGCCCGGATTTCGGCCCTCACCGGTCGCAAACCGATATCCGACCCACGGTTCGCTGAGGAGGTACTGCGGATTGGCGGGATCAGGTTCGATCTTCTTCCTAAGTTGTGCCACCAGTGTCCACAAGTGCTCAGGCTGCTCCACCGCATTTGGCCCCCAG
>DATBJG010000239.1:0-2264 GCA_036556585.1 Vicinamibacterales bacterium | reverse complement strand
TTTCGCGAACCGCGAACGTGCGATCGATCATCGAGTTCGGCGCCAACATCGGGCTCAACCTGAAGGCTCTGGCACTGCTGCTGCCGGATGCAGAGCAGGTTGCCGTAGAACTCAATCCGACGGCCATAGCGGCCCTGCAAGAGTGGGGACATCCCCAGGTCCTCGAAACGTCAATTCTGCAGTTCGTGCCCTTGCGCACGTGGGACCTGGTCTTGTGCAAGGGCTTGTTGATCCACATCGATCCCGCGCATCTCGACAATGCCTACGAGAAGCTGTACGAAAGCTCCGCGCATTACATCCTGATCGTCGAGTACTACAACCCGACACCGGTCGCGGTCACCTACCGCGGGTCCTCCGGGCAACTCTTCAAGCGGGACTTTGCCGGTGAAATGCTCGACAGATTTCCGTCGCTCACCCTCGCCGACTACGGGTTTACGTACCACCGCGATCCGAATTTCCCTCAGGATGACACCACGTGGTTCCTGCTGGAGAAGCGGTAAGAAAGGCCTCATTCGACGTGATCCTCGGTCCCTCCCTCGAGCAGCGGCCAGGCGATTTGGCATCGCTTGTGACGATGATTCTGGGCGATCGGCTGAAGGCGGCGCGAGTTGACGTTCAACCCGACGGGGACGTGCGGTATTGGGGTGTGGACGCGACCCAGAGCGCCGTCCTCCAGGGGTTGGAGAATTTTGGAAACGCTTGCTTCGTCAACACGACAGGCAAGCCGCCGGCGTACTCGTTCGTAATGGTCAACCGGACCGACGCTCACCAATGCCCGAAAGGGAGTGGGGGCGGATGGCATCGGGACAGCTTCAGGCGGCAGTACAAGGCATTCACCTATCTCACCGACGTCGAGCGAGAGTCTCAAGGCGCCTTTTGCTTCATCCCGGCGTCCAACGCGTTTCCGGTGCGTCTGGCATCACTCTGTTATCGGCTGGTTTCCGGAGGGCATCGTTACCGAGACGGCACGATCGACAGTTGTGTGAGTGCCGGGCTGACGCGCCGAGCGGTTCTGTTGAAATCGGGCGTGCCGTTCTTTGTCGACTCGTCGTTGATACACCGCGGGCTTCCGATTTCCGAAGGCCATCGCATCATGGCAGCCGTGTACATGTTCGAGGACGTGCCGGCGACATTTGACTCTTTGAGACGGCCCTGAATGCTATCGACTGGCGACACAGACATTCGGTACATCGCATCCGTGTTACGAGCGCTGGACGAGCTGAAGCGCGATGCGTTGAAGGCCGAAACAGCGTACTTCGCGCGACTGATGGCGTCTTCCCGGTCGCTCGAAGCCGTCATCGTCGGGGGTTCTCCCGACGAAGCAGTAGAGGCCTCGTCGGGTGCGCGGCGACGGATCCGAATCCGGCGCCTGCTGGAAATTACCACAGGGATCACGAAAGGTCTCGTCCTGCTGCCGTTCCTCCTGTTACAAGTCTGGTGGGTATTGCATGCGCGGAGAAGGACCGGAGCGCAAGCCCCACTGGTGATCGCTCTGGCCTCGAGCCGACTGTCGCTGGATGAGCAGGAGACGAGCGCCAAAAAGAACCTCGCCTCGCTCGTCAGGCCGATGAGCCAGCGCATGAGTGACTCGCTTGCCGAGAAGGTCGCTGCCGCGTCATGGATTGTCGTTGCAGATGCGCTGCCGGTGAGTCGGTTGTGGAAGTACTGGCGCCGGTGCCGGCGGGACGATGTTGTGATTGCCGACGGAGCGTTTCTGACTGTTCTAGGTCTTCTCGTGTTGGTCAGCAGCTTGTGGAAGAGCGGCTGGAAGACCTGGCGGTCGGCAGGCGACTTCCACCGCTTGCTCAAGAAACCATCCGGCGCGCCCGTCGAAGGCAGATTGCCGCAGTCGATTTGTTGCTCGTTGGCTATCGCGGCGTGGTCGACCATACTGCCCGGTTCAGACGGCGTGGAAGCCCTGTTTCTCACCTCGAACTCCACCTTGACCGAGCTGCTCAGGGCGTACCTCATTCAGTCGCCAAACACCCAGAGCGTGACGGAGGTTATGCACGGCATCGGGTCGCTTCAGGCCGAACGGTTCTTTGCCGGAACCCTTTCTGGGGTTGGCCGACCGAGGGCATCTCAGACCCATCAATTTGTGCCACAAGTGCCCGACTTGCCGCTGTTTGGGGCGTTCCGCGCGAACCCGTGGGGGGACGGACGGACGGCGATCAACTCATACATTAATCAGTACCTGATCGGCAGGGGGTGTCTGGCACCTGGAAGCGATGGGTTCATCGAAACGGAATACGGCGTCCTGCGAG
>DATBJG010000238.1:0-8639 GCA_036556585.1 Vicinamibacterales bacterium | reverse complement strand
TAACCAGGATCGAGAACTCGCCCTCGGTAAGCGTCTGCTGCAGTTCGTAGCTGATGTAGCTCAACTGCGACTCGAGCCTGACGCCCAGACCGGGGATGAAGGTGACTGGACCGTGGATCTGACCGACCGTCTTGCCGTTGATGAGCGGGTCGTAGAGCTCGTTGCCTCGAATGTACCCGTTCGAGTTCTCGAGGAAAAACGCGGCGCGTGCGCCCCAGGGGCCGATCCCACCGCTGAGTTCGGCACGGGCCCACCATTGGTACGTCTGATCACCTTCGAGCTGCGCGGTAACCGCGTGGTCGGTGGTGCCGTCTCCTTCACCCGGAACGAGCTCCGATTGGTACACGCGGACACCGGCCGCGTTGTAGACCTCGAAACGATAGGCCAAGGGCAATGCGGTCGTGAAACTTGTCGTGGAGTTGCGGACAGTCAGGAGAATCTCAGGTGTGTCGAGCCGCTGGTTGTTGACCGGCGAAATCGCCGCGGGAGCCGAAGCCTTCAATGTTGACCCGTCGGGAGCGGCATCTGCGCCAGGAGGAACTGCTGCGCTGGGGGAAGCGGGATTGCCGGCATCGTCAGCGCACGCGACGGCCAGTGCGGCCGCCAGGACGCTACACACAAGCAACTTCTTAACCATTCAAAAACTCCGAAACAGATTGTCGGGGTTGACAGATAAGAGCGCCACACGGTCTCGGCGCGGCACCCCAAGGCTCTGCAATGATAACTCATGTCTTCGGCAGGTACAAGCACGGACTGTAGATTTTGTTGCACAAGGGAGACGACTTTCCGGCTCAGCTCCGGACCCGACGTGTTACGATGGGGCGCGTCCGTGCGCAATCACGATGTGTAGTCTTTACAGACAAGAGATCGGCACTCCTGAGGGAGTGCTCGCTTACAAAGAGCGACTCGCACTTACAAAACCCGTCCAGAAACCTGAACTGGTTACCAAACAGAAACGGGTTCCGAAGCGATCGCTTACAAGAAAGGGATGACCATAGTGATGCAGAAGACGATGTGGCTGGCTGTGGTAAGCATGATCACAATGGCTGCGGCTACCGAAGCGCGGGCTCAGATCGTCGATTGGGAAGATCGAGCGTTTGTCAACGTGAGTGTGGGGGCCCAGACGCAGTCGCACCAGTTCGACAGCTCACTGACGTTTCCGCTCTACGACGAAACCGGGATCGTTAACACCAGTTACGACAACTCGGGCGGCTTCCTCTTCGATATTGGCGGAGGCGTCCGAATTCGGCGCAACATCGGAGCGGGCGTCAGCTTCACACGGTTCAGCAACACCACCGACGTGCCTGTTGAGGCGTCGATTCCGCATCCTGTCTTTTTCGATCAACCGCGCAACGTAACGACCGCGGCGGCAGGGCTGGAGCATTCCGAGGTGGCAATCAATATTTTCGCCCTCTGGATGATCCCCCTTTCCGAAAAGACCGACCTGGCCGTGTTTGGCGGTCCGTCGATCTTCATGGTCAATCAGGATCTCGTCAGTGGCGTCACCATTCCTCTGCCTGAGGCGCCGCCGTTTACGCCGGTTGTCACCCCGCAGGTCAGTCAGGGTGATGGAACGGCGCTTGGGTTCAACGTGGGCGTCGACTGGACGTATATGTTCACGCCGCAGATTGGCGCTGGCGCATTTGCCCGCTTCAGCGGAGGGCCGACGGCCGATGTCTCGGCCGGCGATCAAGCCGTTGACGTGCGTGTCGGCGGGTTCCAGATCGGCGCGGGCGTCAGGATACGGTTCAAAGGCGACGCGTTGCTACCCTAACAAGACGAAGTTAGACGACAGAAGACAGAATAGTGAGAGGCTGAATCTAGGGGCTTCTGACTTCTGTCTTCGGTCTTCTGAATTTTCATGCACATCCTGATGATCGCGCCCGAGCCGTTCTTCGAGCCGCGCGGGACGCCCTTCAGTGAGTACCACCGGATCCGTGCGCTGTTGGACCTCGGACATACGGTCGACCTCGTTACCTATCCCTTCGGTCGCGACGTGGCAATGTCCGGGCTCCGGATCGTCCGGTGCCTCCGTCCGCCGTTGGTCACACGCGTTCGAATCGGACCGTCATTCGCGAAAGTACCTCTCGACCTCGCACTGTCAATCACGGCACTACGACAGGCGTTGCGGCATCGATACGATTTGGTGCACTCGCACGAAGAGGGGAGTGCTATCGGCGTGGGACTCGCCGCGCTGCTCGGAGTGCCCCATCTCTACGACATGCACTCCAGTCTGCCGCAACAACTGTCGAACTTTGCCTTCAGTCGCTCGCGGCTCCTAGGTCAACTCTTTACCGCACTCGAGCGCTTCGTCATCCGCCGCTCCCGTGTCACCATCGTCATCTGCTCGCACCTGCAGGAGATTGTCCGGGCGATCGACCCGGGGGCACGGACGGTGCTGATCGAAAACGCTCCGGGAGCAGGGGAAGTATCGGGACGAGGAGCTGGGGTGGGCGTTCGCGAACGACTTGGACTTCCGATCGCGACGCCGGTGGTCCTCTATACGGGGACGTTTGAGCCATATCAAGGATTGGATCTTCTTCTTGCCGCGGCGAAGCTGGTTCAGGACGTCACTGCTGATGCGCGGTACGTCCTGGTTGGCGGCGATGCCGAACAGACCGCTCACGTACGAACTCAGGCGGAGAAGCTCGGACTGTCGGACAAAGTTCTGGTGGTGGGCGAGCGTCCGGCCGATGAAATCCCGGGATACCTCGACGCGGCTGACGTCCTGGTCTCTCCGCGCAGCACTGGCACGAATACGCCGCTCAAGATTTACCAGTATCTTCGTGCGGGTAAACCCATCGTTGCCACGCGCTTGCTGACCCACACCCAGGTACTGACCGACGAGATTGCCATTTTGACCGAGCCCACTCCGCAGGCGTTTGCCGAAGGGATCGTCCGCGCGCTTGGCGATGACGCACTGGCGCGACGTATTGGGGAACAGGCGCGCATGCTGGCCGAGACGCGCTACAGTTACGACGCGTACCTGGACCGCACGCGCGAGGCATGTGCGGCCCTGACGGCCGACCTTCCGGCCCAGAGTCTCAAGTCCAAGGCCAACAGCCAGCCTGTATGAACGCCCGTTCCCACTACAGCTACGCGGTCTATGCGGACCCGGCCATGGCCGAACGCTTCGATCGCGTGCGATTTGGTGGGCCTATTGGGAGTCTGTTGCTTGAAGAGCAGGAACGCGTGCTCCGAGACGCGTTTGGCGACGTGTCGGGCCGGCCCGTCATTGACGTTGGCACAGGCACTGGCCGTGCGGCGCTTGCGCTCGCTCGGTGGGGAGCGCAGGTAACGGGCATTGACGCGTCTGCGCAAATGCTCGTGGCAGCCCGCTCGCGCGCGACAGCAGCGGGCCTGACCATCCGATTCGAGCGGCAAGACGCTCATGCGCTCTCGTTTGCGAGTCAGGTCTTCGATCATGCCGTCAGTCTGCGGCTGTTGATGCACGCACCCGACTGGAAGCGATGTCTCGAGGAACTTTGCCGAGTGACGCGGCACCGGGTCGTCTTTGATTTTCCGGCGCTTGCCAGCGCCGCGGCGGTGCAGGCCGTGACTCGCCGCCTGACTCAAGCAGCCGGGCGGCAGGTCGAAGCGTATCGCGTGCTCAGCTCTCGCGCGGTTCGTCAGGAAGTCGAGCGACATGGGTTTCGCATACTGACAGTCCATCGGCAGTTTGTGCTGCCTATCGCCTTCCACAAGCTTGTCGGTTCTCGCACGTTCACCCTGACGCTTGAGCGTGGATTGGCGGCCGCGGGACTCCTGCGGGTTGCAGGCTCACCGGTCACAGTTGTGGCGGAGCGTTGCGCGTCCTAGTCACCGGGGCGACCGGGTTCACCGGATCGCAGCTGGCTCGAGAGCTTGTCAGACGCGGTCATCAGGTGGTCGCGCTCGTTCGCGATCCTACGAGAGCCGAGACGCTTCGCAACGCCGGCGTGGAGGTGGTTCCGGGGGATCTCACCGAACGCGCGTCGTTGCAGGCAGCCGCGCGCGGTGCGCAAGTGATCTATAACGTGGCGGCTGCGTACCGCCAGGCAGCCATTCCGGCGTCGGAATACTACGCTGTGAATGTCGCAGCTGTGCGCGCGCTTGTTGAGGCGGGCGGCTCTGCCGGCGCTTCGCGGGTCGTCCACTGCAGCACGGTCGGCGTCCACGGAGACATCGAATATCCGCCGGCAAACGAGAATGCCCCGCTCCGCCCGGGTGATGTGTATCAACGCAGCAAGCTCGACGGGGAACAGGAGGGACGCCAGGCAGCCGCACGGGTGGGCATCGAATACACAGTCGCACGGCCGACCGGAATTTACGGGCCCGGCGATCGCCGTCTGTTGAAATTGTTCCGGGGTGTCGCGCGTCGCCGATTCGTCACGCTTGGTTCCGGCGAGATCTTCTATCACCTGACGTTCGTAACCGACGTGGCCGAAGGGTTACGCTTGTGCGGTGAGGTGCCTCAGGCGGCCGGCGGTACCTACATCATCGGCGGTGGTGAAGTGACGACGTTGAATGAGCTTGTGGAGATGATCGCACGCGAGGCCGGGGTGAAGCCGCCGACCCTACATTTGCCTGTCTGGCCCGTGTGGCTGGCGGGCGCCGTCTGCGAAGCCATTTGCGTGCCCTTGCGCCTCGAGCCGCCGCTCTATCGCCGCCGTGTAGACTTCTTTACGAAGAGCCGGGCGTTCGATATCTCCAAAGCGCGGGCAGAACTTGGTTACATGCCCGCCGTCTCGTTGCAGGAGGGCATTCGACGCACCCTGACCGGCTATCGCGAGCTGAAATGGCTGTGAGTACAGCTATCGCTGACGGCTGATGGCTGAAAGCTGATGGCTACTGATATTCCCAAAGTCCAGGAACAGCTGTTCGACAAGCGGCAGTCCGCCCGGGAAAAGTACTCTGCCCTTGTGGTGGGGCAGTCTGGCTGGGGGGCGCTCCTGCGCTACGAGCTTGTCGTCATGCTGTCGCACAGCGTCCCGGGATCGCTCGGATTGGCGTTGCGTCGTCTCCTCTATCCTCTGTTGCTTGGTGACTGCGGCCGGAGTGTGGTCTTCGGCCAACAGGTCACGCTGCGACATCCGCACAAGGTTCGGATCGGTTCGGACGTCGTTGTGGATGATCATTGTTTGATCGACGCCAAGGGAAACGACAACGCCGGAATTCGCATTGGCAATGGGGTATTCGTGGGACGAAACACCATCTTGTCGTGCAAGAACGGTGCGATCGATATCGGACACGGCGCAAACATCGGATTCAACTGCGAGATATTCTCGGCGGGCCAGGTGGTCATAGGGGCAAACGTGCTGATTGCGGCCTATTGCTATGTCATCGGAGGGGATCACGACTTTTCGGACGAGGCTCGGCCGGTGCTCCATCAGGGACGGTCCGCCAAGGGGATTACGATTGGTGACGGTGCCTGGCTGGGCGCTGGAGCAAAAATACTTGACGGTGTGTGCATCGGGGCTGGGGCCATCGTGGGCGCAGGCGCGGTCGTGCGCGAGTCCGTGCCCGAACGAGCCATAGCCGTCGGCGTGCCTGCCCGGATTGTCGGAACGCGCGCATGAGCGAACGGAAGCTGAACGTCCTTCAGGTCTGCGACCATCTCGGGTGGGAAGGGTCGCGGATGCACGGAGTCAAGCGGCTTTTCGCCTGGATGATTCCGCGATTCGACCCCGCCCGATTCGACGTTTCTCTGGTCAGCCTGCGCAAGAAAGATCTCTCCGAAGAGACACTCGAGGCGCTTGGCGTGGATATCACATATCTCCACAAATCAAAGTTCGATCCGTCGACGTTGCCCGCGCTGCTCAAGGTGGTCGACCGAAAGCGCATCGACATTCTGCATTTGCATGGCTATGGCGCCACCACGTTCGGTCGAATGGCCGCGGCGATGAGGGGTGTTCCGGCAATCCTTCACGAACACGCCAATCTGACCGACACGCCATGGTTCCAGAAGGTTGCCGATCGGCTGCTGGAACGGTACACGGATTTGGCGATCGCCGTCTCACAAAGCACCGCAACCTTTGTGATCAACGCGCGCCTTGTGTCGCCCGAAAAAGTAAAGATCGTGTATTTGGGAGCACCACTGGACGAGTTCAGCCGTGTTCGAACCGCCGAAGAGGCCTCCGCGACTCGACTCGCGCTCGGTCTGAACCCCACCGACTTCGTCGTGGGTACCGTCACGCGACTGCACGAATCAAAGGGAAACACATTTCTGGTCGACGCAGCCGCGCGTGTCCTGAGAGCACGGCCGCAGGCGCGATTCTGCCTGATCGGTGAGGGACCGCTTCGGCCGGCCCTGGAAGCGCAGGCGCAGGCCCTCGGGCTCGGCAGTCGTTTCCTGTTTGCGGGGTTCGTCCGGGACGTGGCTGGTGCGCTGGCGGCTTTTGATCTGAGCGTTTTTCCGTCGCTATGGGAGGGAACACCGCTCACGGTCTTCGAGGCAATGGCGGCGGGCCGTCCAATCGTGGCGACCGATGCCGACGGCCTGCTCGACGTGCTGGTCGGAGGTCAAACGGCCCGGATTGTCCCCAAACGCAATGCCGAGGCGCTGGCAGCAGGTATCATCGACCTCATTGATCAGCCGGTCGAGCGTTCGCGCCTGGCGCAGGGTGCTCGCGAGGCGGCACGTCAGTACGATATCGCCACGTTTGTCAGAAAGATGGAGCGCCTCTACCTGTTGCTCCACGATGTGTCCAGAGCGACGAACCGCCGGGGCGTCCTTGAGGCCGATTTGTCGTTTCTGAACGCCGGGGTGCCGGCATGAGCAGCATTCGGCCCCCCTCCCCGGAAGTGAGCGACCGTTCGAAAGAGCCGGCCGTCCCGCTCAAGTTGTCGAGAGTCGACCCCGTTTTCCTCGAACCACTGCGCCACGAAGCCTCGAAAATCGAGTTTGCCCAACGCTCGGCCGGCGGAGTGCGGTCGGGGTTCATTGCCGCGATCGTCGTCTTTGTGCTTTACGCGGGCCTGGGACTCTCGGTTCAGTTCCCGAAGGTAGCCTTTGGCTTGCAGAGCGATGAGTCCACGTACTACATGATGACCTACAGCCTGGCGCGCGATGGCGATCTGACGTATCGGAGAGCGGATTTGGAGCGCGTCTGGCAGGATTTCTCGAGCGGGCCATCGGGCGTGTTTCTCAAACGTGGACGCGACCTGACATTCTCCTTCAGCGGAAGTTTTCCATTCGTTCGCATGGACAGCCGACCGGATCCCGACGAGACCCGCTTGTACTACGGCAAGTCCCTCGCGTATCCCCTGTTCGCGGCTCCGTTTGTGGCCGCGCTTGGCACCAACGGGTTCATTGTCTTCCATGCGCTCTTGCTCGGGCTGATGGTATGGGCAGCGTTTCTGTTCCTGCATGCGCGTTCCTCGTCGGAGGTCGCGCTGCTGCTCGCCACCTCGTTCATCCTGGCGACTGTGGCACCGTCCTACGCCGTGTGGATCACTCCAGAGCTTTTCAACCTGGCAGTCGTGCTGCTGGGATACTTCTGCTGGCTTTACAAAGAGGTCGCAACAGAAACCATCGTTCCCCGATGGCACCGCTGGCTACTCGGCCGCGGGTCGGATGTTGTCGCAGTCATTCTGCTTGGGCTGGCCACCGCTTCGAAACCCACGAACATTCTGCTCGTCGGGCCACCATTACTGTTGATGGCCTTCAGGCGTCAATGGCGCCAGGCTCTCGTGACGTCGGTGACGTTTGCCGCTGTGGTGGGAGCGGCTTTCGGGCTGACGATGGCAATTGCCGGCGAATGGAATTTTCAGGGAGGCGACCGGCGGACGTTTTACGGCGCGTATCCTTTCCAGACGTCCGAGCACACATTCGAGGCAACGGGAGCCGACAGGGCCACAGATCGCCTCCTGACCGAGATTGTCTTTAGCGGCGACTTCTGGACTGTGCTGTGGCATAACGCCTGGTGGTTCGTGGTGGGGCGGTATTCCGGACTGCTTCCATACTTCTTCCCAGCGCTCTTTGCGCTTGGCGCTTTTGCTTTTGCGCGCAGACGTGTGCTTTGGCAGTACCTGGTGCTGGCGGTAGCCATCGCTGAAATCCTGGTGCTGCTGATTACGATTCCTTACAACTACTTTGGCGGCGGAGGTGTGCTGGGCAATCGCTACTTCATGACGACCTACGGCGCCTTTCTGTTCCTGCTGCCTCCAATAACTTCTGTGCGGTGGGCGGCGGTGCCCTGGATTGTGGGTGCGTTGTTTACGGCACAAATCACGCTGAATCCGTTCTTCTCATCGTTCTATCCCGCCGAGCACGCCAAACGCGGCCTGCTCCGCCTGCTGCCGATTGAACTGAGTCTGGTCAATGAGTTGCCGGTCAATACCGATCCGAAGAAGGCGCGCATCTGGTTTGGCGACCGCCCGCGGTTTCAAATCTATTTCCTGGACGACAACGCCTACGACCGGGAGCGAAATAGCTTCTGGGTCAGGGGACGATCCCGGGCTGACATTTTGATCAAGAGCGCTGAACCTGCGGGTCATCTGGCGGTAACGCTGGCAAATGGTCCGGTACAGAATACGGTTACGGTACGGTCGATGGGTGCTCAACAGACCGTTTCACTCCAGGCGCACGAGGCGCGCGACATCATGCTCCCCATCGGCGAAGGATTCCCCTATCAGGGTCGATGGGTGTGGAGTGCGTC
>DATBJG010000237.1:0-7650 GCA_036556585.1 Vicinamibacterales bacterium | reverse complement strand
CATTCTACTCGGGATTCGGGAAGCGGGGTTCGGGATTCGGGTCGGGATTCGGGGTTCGGGGTTCGGGGTTCGGGATTCGGGGTGCGGGTTCGCAGGATTCGGGTCGAATCCCGAATCCCGAATCCCGCACCCCGAATCCCGAACCCCGAACCCCGAATCCCGACTGTTCGCTTGACCGCCCCGCCGCGTTGACTATGGGTGAAGGAATGAGCCCATGGCCAATGCTTCTCATCGACGTCACGTCAGGCAAAGCTGGTTGCTTGCCGGAAGCCTGGCCCTGACGACACTGCTGGTGCTGGGGAGCTTCTGGTACTCGCCAGCTATCCATGCCTCACAGTCATTCAACAGCCTTGGAAGCACTGTCAGCGATACGAACGCCGTAGCCGTGCACCCGCTCGCCGACGGTGCCAAGCTTCTGGCCGCAGCATTCATTGGCATCGTCATTACCCTCGTTCAACGACAGACACGCCGCGATCAGCCGCTGACGGTCTCCATGGAACAGGCGCACATCCTGCTGTGCGTTGCCGGGGCGCTCACGATGATCGTGATCGGCAGCTCGGTGGCGCGCGCATTTGGCATTGCCGGCGCAGCGAGCATCATCCGCTTTCGAACGCCCATTGAGGACCCGCGTGATGTCACCGTCCTCTTTCTTCTGATGGCGCTCGGGATGGCAGCAGGTCTCGGCTTTGTGAGCGTCGCGGGGATCGGAACGCTTTTTCTCGCGGCCTGTCTGCTGCTGATGCACCACACCAGCCGCGAGGTGTCGCGGTCGATGAAAGTCGCGCTCGTGATGGACGGCCGGTCCTTCCCCGAAGACTGCGTGTTGAAGCTGTTTGCCGCGCATCACGTGCGGGTCTCGCCACTCGAGATCTCTCACGGCGATCAGACCACGGTTCGGTACCGTGCGGTGCTCGACCCTGAGGCGTCGCTCGAGGACGTGAGCACGCATCTGCTCAACGACAGCGAGGCGGGCATCAAGTCGGTGTCCTGGGAATCCCCAAAGAAAGGTATCTGAACGTGAGGGCCAGACTGCTTGGGCCAATCGTACTCGGATGCGCCTGTAGTCTGATGCCAAATTCACTGGCCGCCCAGGCGGCGGACGACAGAGCGGCAACAGACAACCCGCTGGCCTTTACCGCTGGCGACGACCTGCAGGTCAACCTCATTGCGAAATTCCAGAGCGACTTCTACGAGCTCTCCCCCAGCTTGATCCCCGACGATGATGGTTTCAATTTGACCAGACGGCGGATCGGTGTCGAAGGAACGTTCCTCAAGCATTTCGAATTCCAGATCGAACGCGAGATCCGCCGGGACGATCCGTGGCGTGATGTCTTTGTCGACTTTCAGTACTTCCGAAATGCGCAACTGCGCAGCGGGAAATTCAAGATCCCGTTCGGCCTTGACCAACTCACCAATCCGACGCGGCTGGATTTCGTGTATCGCTCGCGAATTGGCGAACTGCTGTCGCCCGGCCGCGATATCGGGATGGCCGTGCACGGGCGCTTCTGGAGCCGGGCCCTGGGCTACGAAACCGGAGTGTTTCGACACGACGGCGAGAAAGCCCGGTTCCAGGAAAACCCCGGCGCTGACCTCACCTGGGCAGGGCGTGTGACCGCCCGGCCGTTCCGCCCGCTGACCAAGGGCGCCGTCAGAAATCTCGAACTGGGATTCAATGCGACCGTGGGCAATATCCCGGAGGGATTGCACGGGCTAAGAGGCCGCACGACGTTCGATGAAACATTTTTCGAACCGGTTTACGTGAATGGCAGGCGCGCTCGACTAGGAATGGATCTGAGCTGGACGCCGGGTCCGATTTCCTTCAAGAGCGAATTCATTCGACTCGAGGACGAGCGTCGGGGTCAAGGTCTCATGGGCGATGACCTGCCTCCAATCGTTTCGAACGGGTGGTATGTGAGCGGCTCCTGGATCGCAACCGGGGAGCGAAAGACCTCCCGCGTGGAACCACGGCGGCCGCTGTTTCGGGGTGGGATTGGCGCCATTGAGCTGGCGGCGCGTTACGAAGCACTCGGCTTCAGCAGTCGCGGCTTTGATGAAACCGCCGACGGTGTTGCACCTGCTCTGCACCCCCGAGCAGCCCGACTGACGTCTGTGAGCGACCACTTGGTGACCGTCGGCGTCAACTGGTACGTGAACCGCTGGGTAAGGGTTCAGCTGAATGCTATTCGCGAAAATGGGGCCGAAAGTCTGTTTCGCGACGACACCGGCGCAGTGATCGAGCCGTTTCTGATTTACGTGTGCCGGCTGCAGTTCTCGCTCTAGGGCAATGAATATGAGCGCCCGTGCCCCTCGAACACTCGCCCTGGTAGGCTTTTTTGTATTGCTGATCGCACTTGTCCGTTCGGCCGAAGCTCAGGCCCCGGTCCCCGCGGAGATCGATCCTTTCGATGACACGTTCATCCATACCATCCAGCTGACGATCAACCCCAGGGATTGGGACGAGCTCAAAGCCAACTTCCAACTGAACCTCTACTACCCTGCCCACGTCACCTGGAACGGCGTCACCGTACAGAACGTGGGAATCAGGTCGCGAGGCGCGGCAAGCCGAAGCGCCACCAAGCCCGGTGTCCGCATCGACTTCAACCGGTACGATTTGACGAAGAGATTCCTGGGACTGAAGTCGGTCGTCCTCCGAAACAACACACAGGATCCGAGCAATCTCCACGAACGGCTCGCGATGAAGGTATTCGCGTGGATGGGAGTTCCCGCATCGCGCCAGGCGCACGCCAGGCTGCACGTCAACGGCGCATACGCGGGCCTCTATACGGTGGTTGAAGCGGTGGACAAGAATTTTCTCCAGCGCCACTTCGGACAGGACAACGGCTATCTCTACGGGTACGACTACCCGCTCGACGGTTCTTCCTATTTCTTTGACTACAAGGGGCCCGATCCTGCGCTCTACGCGCCGCTGTTTCATCCAGAAACCCACGAGCTGGATCCAAACCCCGGGCCCCTGGTCGACTTCATCCGAATTGTGAACGAAACACCGGAGGCGCAGTTCTTGGGGGTCGTGAGCCAGTACCTCGACCTTGCGCAGTTCATGAGGTACGTGGCGGTCGAAAACTTTCTTGGCGAGACGGACGGAATCGTGGGCACCTACGTCGGCATGAACAACTTCTATCTGTATCAATTCGAAGGTACGACATTGTTCAGGTTCATTCCCTGGGACAAAAGTGAGGCGTTCACGGGCGGCCCTGAGTATCCAATCTGGCATTACGTTCACGATGTGCCCACCTGGATGCGGAATCGGCTGATGGATCGTGCGGTGCGGTTCTCCGAGCTGCGCGCTGTCTATCTCGACACCCTGCTCGAGTGCATCAGGTTGACTGCCCCGCCGAATCCTTCGGACGAGGCGTTACCTGTGCAGAGCTGGCTCGAGGCAGAAATTACCAGCGAGTACCAGCAGATTCACGCGGCTGCGCTGGCCGACCCGTTCAAGCCGTTCACAAACGAGCAGTTCGAAACCGCGATTCAGCACCTTCTGGCATTTGCGCGCGCTCGCGCCGATTTTGTCCGTCAGGACGTGGCCAGGAGCCCAAGATGAGTTCACAATTGACCGTGTGAGCCGTTTCGTCCCGCCGGTTGTCGTGCTGCTCCTTTTCGCTGCGGCGTGCGGAGGTCCCACCAATCCGAGTCCTATCGGGCCACCGGGATCGCAGCCGCCTAGCTCCGGTGATGCCGTATTTGTTGGCGCAGGCGACATCGGGTTGTGCGGGTCGCGTGGTCCAGCCTCCACTGCCGAACTGATCGAAAACATACCCGGTACGGTGTTCACCACCGGTGACAACGCGTACCCATTGGGCTCGGCGGACGACTATCAGAACTGTTATCACCCGACGTGGGGCCGATTTCGCGACCGCACGCGGCCATCTCCGGGGAATCACGAGTACGACTCCCCTGGCGCGACTCCCTACTACGCGTACTTTGGCGCCAACGCCGGTCCGGCGGGTCTCGGGTACTACAGCTTCAATCTCGAATCCTGGCACATCGTCTCGTTGAACAGCGAGGCAGGGACCGATCCAGGAGCGGCGCAACTGAGCTGGCTGACTGCGGACCTGACGGCCAACCGAACGCAGTGCACTCTCGCCTACTATCACAAACCGGTCTTCAGTTCTGGCGCCCACGGTAACAATCCGCACATGCTGCCGATCTGGCGCGTCCTCTTCGAGCACGGCGTTGACGTCGTCCTCAATGGTCACGATCACAACTACGAACGCTTTGCGCCACAGGACGATCTCGGGCGACACGATCCGCAGCGTGGCATCCGACAGTTCGTGGTGGGAACGGGAGGAACTTCGCTGAGGCCCTTCGAGCAGATCCGGCCGAACAGCGAAGCGAGAGCCGGGGCGTGGGGTGTGCTGAGGCTGACGCTCAGGCCAGGCCGATATGACTGGGACTTTCTGTCGGTGGCTGGAGGAAGCCTGTCGGATTCAGGCTCCGGGCAGTGTCACTGACCGGGTTGCGTGGTCCGCACGCCGGCACTCGGCACCAGCGTCGGTTTGGCAAATCGTGTCGGGCGGTCGGGAATGAAATCGCGCCCGCGCGCCACTTCGACAGCGGCCTTGAAGGCTCCGAGAAAAGGGATCGCGTCGAGCCCCGTGTCGACGGTGCCGCCGATCAGTCCCTTGCGGCGGATCGCGCCGGCTATCGTCAAGAGGGCGATCGCCCCGCCGATCCACGGCATCGACCTCGACAGTCGCCGCGCCGCTCGAGCGCCGCCCCAACTCACAATCGTCCTCGTGGTAGTGCCCATAACCTATTCAGACGCGGTAGACACCGTTTGGGTTCCCGCTCACCCCTTTCCTGCAATGATTTCCACCCGTCGATTCCTCTGTCGTCCGTCCGGATTGTCAGAACCATCCGGCTTGGTGTTTGGAGCGACAGGGTTCTTGGCCGCGAACCCACGTGTCGTGATATTGCGCCCCTTCAGGCCCTCTTTCTCCACAAGCCATTGCCGCACGGCATCGGCTCGTCGGACGGAGAGGTTCTGATTGTAGGCATCCGATCCTTTGGCATCGGTATGCCCCTCGATCCGCACCGGACCCTTCGCCTTGTCCTTGAGAACAGCCGCCACATTCTTGAGCGCAGACCCCGCCTCAGGTTTGATGGCGGCCTTGTCAAAATCAAACAAAACATCGGCCGCCAGTTCTATGCGCACTTCCGTCGGCGTCTCTTTGATTGCAAGCGCCTCGACCTTCCCCGCTGTGTCGCTCGCGCCAGTTTTCAGGTCGCGGATGGGGTACGACAGGTCCAGGACCACGCGCTTCAACGATCCTGACGGCAGATCGCTGGGCGGCTCCTGGCCGCGGGCGGGCTGTCCGACAAACAGCAGCACGATCGCCGAGGCCAATAGTCCCGTGTGCAAGCGATGGTGTGTGGCCATAAGGTCCCTAGTTAATCGGCACATCCTCGAACGGTGGGACACCTGGCACCGAGATCATGATCTTGGGTGATGTTGGCGCCGGAAATCTTGCCCATACCTGGAGGACGGCCTTGGCCGCAACCGTCTGAGAAGGGCCGTAGTAGCCGACCGGCTTGTCCTCGGCATCTCGGACCACCAGATATTTCTTTTTGCTCGTCCCGTCGACCAGGTACATGTCGGTGACGATGTTCGAACTCGAAAAGATGGGGTTTGTCAGCTGCTTGTCTGTCGTGTTGCGGAACTGCACGCGCACGGTGACAGTGTCGCCACTCGTGCGTCTGACGTCCATGAGAGCGACCTGCACGCCGGAGACCTCGTGATCTTCGACGGCAATTGGCTGCGCTGGCGTGGTCGACCCGGCCGTACCGCTCGTCGCGGGCAACGACGCGTCAGGTGGCGGCGTCGACTCGGTTGCCGGCGGCGTGGTTGGCGCGGGTGCCGGCGGAGCAGCAGGCTGCGCCGCAGGCGGTGGCTCGGCGGCTGGCTGGCTGGACGCGGGCGCCTGTTGATCGACGGTCACGGGCGGATCCTGACTGGTCCCGCAATTGACGACGATCAGGGCGCACGCACAGGCAAACGCGAGCGCGAGCGGAAGACGACGACAGATCATGGTTCCCTCCCCGGAAAGTGTCGGTGTACGAACACTAAGACGGCACAGGTCTCGGTTGAGGCGCCGACGCACGCCTCGTCGCTCTTCGTCTCCTCACGAATGTCACGATAGCGACGAGAACGGCTAACAGAAAACTGCAAATCGCGATCCCGAGGGCAACGAGGATCGCGGTGAAGATCTTGGCCGGGACCCCCAAGCCAATGGCGAGGACTGCCTCTGATTGATTGCTGGCATCGACGTAGGCGGCCGACAGACGATATTGTCCTGGTTCCTCAATCGTCCCGGTCAATACGGCTTCGCCGTAGCGCCCGGCAATCGAATAGTTGCTGCTGATCGACGGTGGCACCAGATTGATCGGATCTCCACTCGCCGAACTGAGCTTGACGACGAGTCCCGCGATGTCGCCGGTGGTCCGATAGATCTGTCCGTTGACGACCGATTCCGGCTCAAAGTAGATCGTGTAGGTGCCAGGCTCGTGGAAGGTGAGGTCGGCCTCACCCGGGACAATTACCTGCACCAGTTGGTGGGCGAGACCGTCGAGGCGTATGTAGACGAAAACACCAGCGGCAACCGCGCCGGCGACAAGGACGAGCAGCGCCATCACGTACCAGACCCGCCCAGGCATGTCGGTGCCTATATTAGAGCAGTTTGCAGTGGTCTGATCAGTCTTCAGTCGACAGTTGTCAGTCGGCGGTCGATAGTCGACGGTCGATTAGTCGTCAGTCAGTCGTCGGTCGGTCGTCAGGCCACAGCCCCGCAGGGAGTGAGACGCGACACCCCGCTCACCGGTTGTCTATTCTCTATACAGTCTTTGCGCACCGTCAGTCTTCGGCGTGTGGGAGGGAGCCGTCGGTTTCTACTTCCAGGCTGGGCGCCGGTGGGGTGCGGCGTGCGAGCTCGGCGGCGTCGCGGAGTCGCTGCTCGAGATCGGACAGACGCGTCTCGGCCGTCTGTTGATGCCGTCGTTCGTGGTCCAGCTTGTCGTACGCCTGCTGCACGAGTTCGGGCAGCCACTGGTGATCGAGAAACTTGAGCAGGGCTTCGAGCTCGTCAGGCGTCAAAGGCATTGATCAGGATGGGCGGGTTCAGTCGGCCCATCACATCACAGGTGGTCGAGACGATGCAATCGCAGGCCCTGAATCTGGGGTCGATCACGAGGTTTCCGCGAAGCTCCGTGCTAAAATGTCCGGCTGGTACGGCGTCGATGGCGCCGCTCTAGCGGTCGCTTCACGCTTCTGCCCTACGCGTCCCCATCGTCCAGAGGCCTAGGACGTGGCCCTTTCAAGGCCAAAACACGGGTTCGAATCCCGTTGGGGACGCCAACAAGCTGTATTCGTCCGCTGCCAATCCGGTCACGCGCGAATTGCCGCAGCGTTCACCAGCACGATTCGTCCCGGTGCATCGTCGATCCTCGTCGCCTGTGATCAGCGCAGCGGTACGTCCACGCACGTGATACGGGTTCGTGCTGTCGTCGTCGTCCATGTCTCCTGCTCTATCCGGTCAGCGCTTCGGTCCCGTCGGGGAATCGCACGGTGCCGCTGGTGTATTCGTGGACCATCCAGAAGTCCTAAATTAAGGAATCTGCTGGTCATGGTCCGCC
>DATBJG010000236.1:0-13055 GCA_036556585.1 Vicinamibacterales bacterium | reverse complement strand
CGTCGGGGCCAAGCTATCCGCGCGCGAATCAAGTCCCACTGCGAGTCTCCTACCACTCGTTGCCGTCATCACGAGACGCGGATTGGCGGATCGACACAGATTGGAACGGGCGACCGGCAGTCGGTCGTTGGCCCGAGTCAGCCACGCACCCCGTGAGAAGTGAGAATATCCAAGCTTCGCGTGAATCCGTGTTAATCCGCGTGATCCGCGTCCCGAGATTAGGCCCACTCGGCGGCTGCCAGTTCTCACGGAGTGTTGGCGTCCGTGCCCACGGCCCGCGAATCAGCATACGATGGTGCCTGCCGCGAGGCACCGCAAAGGACAGCAGTCATGCCTACCACTCACACGATCGTTTGTGCGATTGATTTTTCGGAACATTCCAGGGCGGCGTTGTTTCAGGCCCTGGCCTGGGCTGAACACATTTCGGGACGGCTGATCGTTGTCACGGTCATCGAGCCGCTGCTTGCGAGCGCCGCTGCGGCCGCTTTCGACACGGACCTGGCGCGTGACGAAGTTCTGCCAGAGCTGCGGGAATTCGTTCGAAAAGTGGCAACCGAGCGGGGCCCGAGCCACGCTCCGTTTGACGGTGTCGTCCTGACCGGCGATCCGGCACACGAAATCGTCGGGCTCGCCCAACGCGAACGTGCGAGCCTCCTGGTGATTGCGACCCATGGTTTGAGCGGTTACCGAAAGATGTTTCTGGGATCTACGACCGAGGCGGTACTGCGGACCACCGAGGTTCCGGTGCTCGTGGCGCCCCCGCCGGATCAAATACCCACGCATCGCACATCAGGGCTCCAGGATCCGGTTCTGGCGCCTGTAGATTTCAAGAGCGGGTCGGTCAAGGCCGTGCGGGCTGCGGCAGGTGTCGCGCGGATGTTTCGCGCCCCCCTGCTTCTCGTGCACGTGGTGGCTCCGCTGAGGGGCCTCGATCGACTCCGCGCCCAGCTCGACACGCATAACCGCGCCCAAATCGATCGGGCTGAACAGCAGCTGGACCAGCTCATCTCCCAAGCGGGAGCCGCAGAGCGGGTCGAGAAACTGGTGATTGCCGGGTCACCGCCCGAACAGATTTCCGAAGTTGCCGTCGCACGAGGCGTCCAGCTCATCGTGATGAGGTTGCGCGGTGAAGAGGGGCTGCTCGGATCCCGACCAGGATCGATTGCGTATCACGTGCTGCGTTTGACGCCGGCAATGGTGCTGGCGCTTCCTACGAGCCACGCTCAAGCAGGCTGGCTGGAGCAGTTGTGACCCGCTCCTCACGGCGCCGCCCGGGTCCGCGTCCCACGCGTCCGCCCACGCGGTCCAGGGCCGGACACGACGGCCGGTTTGCGGTCGTCGCTCTGCCAGCACGCGCCATTGCGCTGAAACCGCGCGACGTCGAGGCAGGAACCGCCGGCGCGTCATTTCCACGCGCGGCCATGCAGTGGTCCTACATCTCCCGAAACCGTCGCCGCTGGTCCGGACGCGAGTCTCTGGTCAAGGAACAGGCAGCCCGCGCCAGGACGCTGCTGCAAGAATTCGGAATCGGGGCCCGGGAACTCCTGGAGATCGCAAAATCGCGCGTCGCGCAGGTGGTGATCCCCTACCTGCGTGAGGAGATTGGATGGGAACTGCGGGTCTTCCCCTGGGAGTTCGTGCTGAGCGTTGCCACGCGCGACGTGCGACGCGGCGAACCGTTGACGATTCTGCGTCAGCTCGCGCGCGGAGGGTCGACGACCCATCACGCCGCCAGGTCGCCGAAATCGATTCTCTATGTCGAGAGTGCCCCCGGTGCCCTTGCACAGGAGTACAGCTTCGACTCGGAGCGTGCCCTCGTGCAGGCGACGATTGGGTCAGAGGTCAGCTGGCACGAGTTGAGGAATCCTACGCGGCCACTGCTTAAAAGGGAGATCGTTCGCCTCAAACCGGATGTGGTGCACCTGGCGGGATTCGATACCCATCAGGGATTGCAGTTGATTCGAGCCGCCGAATCTGAAGACGAAGACGGGCCGGCCACCACGACCGACGTGGAACCCACCAGGAAAGACGGCTACATCCTCGCGGGTGAGACGACAGCCATCGACCCTGTCGATGCAGAGGATCTCGCGGCCATTGTGTGCGCCGCGCCCAGCAAGCCGCTCCTCGTCAGCTGCAGTCTCTGGAACTCCGCCAGTCGAATCTGTCCAATGCTGATTGCCGCCGGTGCAGCGGCGGCAATCGGGTTCCAGGATTCGTTTGCGGACGAGCTGGTCGAATCGTTCTTTGCGAGCTTCTATCGACATCTGCGGCACGAAAGCTGGACCCTTCGAGACGCATTTATCGCTGCCTGGGAAAAGCTTCGGCAGCATCCCACCGGTCTCGTTGGCACCGGTATCGTGCTGTGGAGTGAAGATGCGCTCGTCGCCCCGGGCGCGGAAAAGAAAACCACGGCGGTGCGCACGCGCCAGATGAAACAAGATGTCGAGCGCGATGACGAGCTCGTGCTCGACCCGGCTCGCGAGCAGATTGCCGAGATTGTCACCCTCACGATTACACCGATCGAAGAACTGAACTATTCCCTTCTCCATAACAGACGGCCGCTCTTCGAGGATTTCAAGCTCGTCAAGCGCAAGCGCGGGCGTATCACCAATCTGTCCGTCACGGTCGACCTCAATGCCGGGTCCTGGAGCTTCCCCTTCCGCCGTCAGTGCGACCTGGTGGACGAGCTGGACCTCAAGAGCGAGATCCACGCCTCCCTCACCGCCGGCCTCGTGCGATCCGTCCGGGAGAGTGTCAGCACGAGTCTGTTTGTCGAGATCACGTGGCACGATCAGGTGTTGTACAGGGATACGCACCGCGTTCGACTCCTTCCACCCGATCAATGGCGGGACACCAATCAAGATCGGATCTGGCTGCCCTGTTTCGTCCTTCCGCGGGACCCGGCGGTTGGCGCACTCGTCGAGAAAGCCCATCGGTACGTGCGGGTCCTTCGGGACGATCCAGGAGCCGGGTTCGACGGATACCAAAGCGTCGATTCCACCCGCGAGGATCCTACCGAAGAGGTTGATCTCCAGGTTCAGGCTCTCTGGTCCGCCATCCTGCACGAGTGGCAACTCGGGTACATCAATCCCCCGCCGACGTATAGCCGGGGACTGGATTCCCAGCGCCTGAGGACACCCTCAGCCGTCCTGGCCGGCCGCAGTGGAACGTGTATCGATCTCACTCTGCTGATGGCCGCGTGCCTGGAACTTGTCGACATCTATCCGGTCATCTTCCTGCTCGACGGCCACGCATTTCCAGGCTATTGGCGCAGTGACGAAGCACATGAGGAGTTCCTGCAGGTCCAGGAAGCGCGAGTGGACGAACCGATCGATCCACGGGGGACGGTGGTGGCCGGAACGCAGGCCGAACGCTGGATCTCGGGACGGCTGGCCTATGACGAGATCGTCCGGCAGGTGGATCAAGGCAATCTGGTGCCAATCGAATCGGTGAAGCTCACCGAGAATTGTGGATTCTGGGCTGCCGTCGAAGCCGGCAAGGAAAACCTCAGACCCCGGCGGGAGTTTCATTCGATGATTGACGTGTTGAGCGCTCGCTTTGACAGGATCACGCCGCTCCCGCTGACGGAGTCGCCCCTATGATCCCGCTCAACCCTCCCGACGTGATCCTCGGGCAGATACTCGATTCCGTGGTGCGTGAGCTCGAACTGTCGGAGCAAGAGCCGCTGGAACCACCGGAGCCCATTGCGCTTCGGCGCAGACGTCGCGGCACGGCCCGCGGCAGTAACCTCGCGAGCGTGTCATTGGTGCGCGTCGACGGCATGCTCCGATGGGCGTACCATCGCCCGCCGCGGGCAGTCGGACTTCGGAGGGCACGTCGCGCCGGCAGTCTGGTAGGAGCCGAGGTGGTGTACTCGTTCGGGTTCCGGGAAGTGCCTCCAAACAGGATCGTAAGCAGGCTGGAGGATCTGGACAGGAAACTGACGCCGAATCAGGGACTGCGGCGGTGGCACGCGGGCAAGCTCAGCACGGTACGGGGACCAGCAACAACGCCGCGAGCGCTCCTGGTCGTGCACGGCTCCTTCAGCAAAAGCGATGTGCTCTTCGAGGAGCTGTCGTCAACCCCGGAGGGCCGAACATTCCTGGACAAGGCGGCCGCGCACTACAAGCAAGTGCTGGCCTTCGACCATCCCACGCTGTCGGTGAGCCCGATGCTCAACGCGCTCGATCTGGAGCAAGCGCTCAACGGCTATGCCGGAACCGTTGACGTGCTGTGCCATAGTCGCGGCGGGCTGGTCGCTGCCTGGTGGTTGCGAACGGGCCTTCGGAAGGTCGGCAAAGTCGTATTCGTCGCAACCCCGCTCGAGGGCACCAGTCTCGCGTCGCCGGCACGCCTGAAGGACTCGCTGGATACCCTTGCCAACATCGCCGATGCGGCACACAAGATGGCAACGCTTGGTGGGTACTTCGTGCCGCCGGCGGCGCCTCTGTTAGCCGTGGCATCCGGACTGATGCAGGTTCTTGGTGGCGTGCTCTCGCTGGGGGCCCGATCGCCGCTGCTCGATGCCGGGGTTGCCATCGTTGCCGGCTTGGCAGCGCAGTCTCGTGTCGGCAACAACCAGGAACTGATTCGACTTCACGAGAGCGACTGGCCCTCGAAGGCGACGTGCTTTGCCGTGCGATCGGACTTCGAGCCGGCGAACGCAGAAGATCCTGCGTGGCGATTCTGGAAACGCCTGCGACATCCGGTCGTGAGCCTGGCCAGAATGGCCATCGATCCCATCTTCGACGGTCCCAACGATCTCGTTGTCGACGCGGGGTCGATGACGCGTCTCGTGGGATCGGATATTCCTCGCTCACGGGTGCAGGATTTCGGCACCAACACGCAGGTGCATCACTGCAACTATTTCGCGCAGCCCGAAACGGCCACATTTCTCTCGAAGACGCTGCTATCGTAGGTAAGCTGACGGCTGAAGGCTGACGGCTGAAGGCCGAAGGCTGACGGCTACTAATGCACCTGAAGATCTGGCTGGCTCCTGGTGAACTCGGGCATGTAGAGCGGACGATTCGGCACGGCGGGCTGCCAGCCGGCGCGCTCCAGAGCACTTTCCATGCGCGCCAGAAACATGTTGAACAAGTCCGGATCCTGGAAGCACTCGGTATCGGTTGAGCCGTTCGGCGTATGCATGGTGGCCAGATACCGCCGACCGTCCGGATCGTACGAGGTTTCCAGCCGGCACATCTGATCGTGGCGTGTAAATATCCAATGCACGGAATTGTTATCGGACCACACGTGACCAACTACAGACATGACAGTTTGTGCAGTTGTGCGAGTAAATGATCCCTAACCCCTCCTGACTTCCCTGACCCTCCCTAACCTCTCTCAGCCGGTCCTCCCGATAAGTAAGTGAGTGAGTCCAATCCCACCCTTTTTTGGCCGGCGAGGATTTCTCCCAGCACACGATCCCGCCCAGTCCTTCCCGCCGGGATCAGAGCTTTCGATTCTCGATGAGGTGGGACGGGATTTGCCAAGGCGCGTCGAAGCTGCGGAGTTTCGGCAGTGCCTGCGCGAACTGCGTATTCCGGACTGGCCCGAAGACCACGTGCGCGAGGAAACGCTCAGCGAGCTGCAGCTCTATTACGTGCGCGTGGGGTTTCTCGCGTCGGCGTACATCAACCAGGTCTCCCAGCCGCCCGTTGCTCTGCTGCCTCGAAACCTGGCGGTTCCGCTCTGTCGAGCATGCGAGCTGCTTGGTCGGCCGCCAATCCTGAGTTACGACGGGTACGCGTTGTACAACTGGAAGCGCCTGGATCCGAGCGGACCAATCGCGCTTGGAAACATCGAGACGCTGCAAAACTTCGTCCCTCTCTACGACGAGCACTGGTTCATCCTGGTGCACGTGGAGATCGAGGCCATCGCCGCGGACATTCTTGCGGCCATCGATCGTCTCGCGCGCGCCCAGGGCAACGGGAAGGCTGACACGACAACCGAGGCACTTGGCGACATTGCGAAGTCGGTCTGGAAACAGGTCGCCGTCTTGCGACGCATCCCCGAACGGATGGATCCTGCGCTCTACTATCGAACGTTCCGCCCGTATATCCGCTTCTTTGAAAACGTGACGTATGAGGGTGTGACCGACCGTCCGATGAGCTTCCGTGGCGAGACCGGCGCGCAGAGCAGCATCATGCCGACCCTCGTCGCGTTCATGAAGATCAAGCATTGCCAGTCGGTGCTCACCGACCATCTGGCGGATATGCGGCGCTTCATGCCACCCGCGCATCGACGGCTAATAGAAGAAGTCGAGGCGCTGCCGTCAATCCGGGAGAATGCTGATCCACTGGTCTACAACGATGTGCTCGAAGCCATGGCCACGTTTCGCGAAGTGCATTACGGCTGGGCTCAGGAGTACATCAACCGCCGGGTGGAGGACCCACGAGGAACCGGCGGCACGCCGTACATGACCTGGCTTCGGCAGCTCATCGACGAAACCCGTCTCCACAAGCTGCCAGCCTAGTTTTCAGTTCTCAGTTTGCCGGGTAAGACCCTACTGAAAACTGACAACTGAGAACTCCGCATCAGGCCGCCCGATGATTGTTGGGCTGCGGCTTGCAGTCCGACGTGCTCGAAATCCGCAGTCGTCGCATCGCGGCAAGACGTGACCAGTGACGGCGAACCTGGACGACTTCCCACGCCGCGGCCGTCGCATAGACCACGCTGTTGATGCCCAGATGTCGCTCGCGTCGATGCCACCACGCGGCGCCGTTGTACATCGTCATGATCACGGCCAGCCCACAGGCGGCCGCGTGGACACTGCCTTTGAGCCCTTCTTTTTCACCGCTCGTACAAAAGGTCGCTACCATCTCTCCCTCGTCTCCGGCAGACCCGCATAGGACGGCATGACCCGCCGTACTATTTAGACGCCAGGCGAAGCCGTCTTGTTGCACACCCGATGCCAGCGGGAACGACACTTCTGGTGCTGAGCCGACGCAGCTACATTCTGCGCATTCCACGATCGAGGCCGCCTCTGGATGGCAGAAGATGAGGCCGAATGTTTCCTTCCGAACGCCTGGCAGTCGTCTATTTCTCATTGTTCGCGGCGGCGGTGCTTGTAGCGCCGGGCCGCCTCCGGCGCTGGCGAGGCTTTCTTGGTGCGTCGGGGTCTGCCGCCGGCGTCATCCTTATCGCGTCGATGGCCTCCATTACCGCACGGATGTGGCTTTGCCACGCCTATCTGGTGGCCGGATATTGGCTCCCGGCTGTGCTCGTGAGCGCTGCCAGCTCGCCGGCATTTGAATCCTGGCTGCAGCGAAGCGATTTGCACGTTCGCCGATATCTGCCCCAGCTGCCTCGCTGGACGACACACTTTGCCGAGCTGTCGTACCTCATGTGTTATCCAGCTCTGCCGGCCGCCTTTGTTGTGGTCTGGACCTGGGGGACTCTGGTTGACGCGGAGCGATTCTGGGCTTCGGTTCTGGCGGCTGGGTTTACCTGTTATGGAAGCTTGCCATGGCTCCCGAGCCGCCCCCCTCGTTTGCTCGAACGTTTTGAAGAATCCCCTGCCCTCCGCGAAGCTCCCTTCCGGCTCGCAACCGTCAACACTGCGGTGCTCGCCCGGGTCAGTCATCAACTGAACACTTTCCCGAGCGGTCACGTAGCGGTCGCCGTCGCGGCCGCCTCAAGTGCATTCAGCGTGTGGTGGCCCGCCGGGCTCGCCCTTGGGGTGGTTGCCGCCGGAATTGCGATCGGCGCTGTGGCGGGGCGCTATCACTATGTGGTGGATGTGATCCTCGGGGCGATCGTAGGGTTCGCAGCGGTTGCAATCTTCCAGGCGTTCTAAAGAGAAGATCACCACAGGTCACGGACACAGAGGAAACAAGAGATCATGGAGCAATCTCTGTTACGGTCTTGCCCGTTCCGCCTGCTTCGAGCTGTTCTACGCAAGCGGCAGCCGGATTAGTGAGCTCGTGGCCCTGAACGTAATTCGCGGTGTCCGCTCGGCGGGAGTTGGGACGCTCCTGTTTACCGGCTCGGATCTTTCAGCCCCCGATATGTGCTGCGGGAACTGCGGGGCGCCGATCATCAAGGCCATGCATCGGACCTATTTCAACTTCGTGTTCCAATGCACGGTCTGTGAGGCGTTCAACGACATCACCCTGTTGCAGGCCTGATCTGAAGGACCAGGCCATGGCAAGCAGAGCGAACAGAGTCCGCGGCTACGACACGAATCGGAAGTGTGGTCACAACCCGGCACGGTAGCCCATCCACAAGACGAAGAGTCCACCGACGATGTGGACCGCCACGTTCAGGATGGCGAAGCCGGTCGAATGTATGCGGTTGAGCATGAACGTGTCGAGCCCGAAGGTGGAGAACGTCGTAAATCCACCAAGAACCCCCACGAACAGGAACTCTCGCCAGTAGAAGTCGAGGGCGATGCGTCGCGACGCCAGGAGTCCTGCGAGTAACCCGACGAGAAAACATCCGGTGATGTTTACCACGACGGTGCCGACCGGGAACCGCGTAAATAGCCAGTGGGAATGCAGCACGTGATTCACGGCGTGGCGCACGGTGGATCCAAGCGCACCGCCGATAGCGATGGCAAGCCATGTCATGTGAAGACCTCGAGAGTGACCAGCTAGGTTGGGGTAGTCGTGAGGAAAACTCCTACGGACGACGTCCCGTAGGAGTCATTGGCCGGCTAGTCGAGTCGGCGGTTCAGGGTGGACTCCACCACCACAAGCGATCATCAGCATACACCCACAGTGCAACCGCCGCGTGAAGGTTCAATCTCCCTGGTCTACTTGCAGCGAGTGTTTCTCATCGGCGCGGTGGAACACCCGGTGACGTTGCAGGAGCACCCACGTCGGCCCATACTAGGGCCGTCATCAGTCCCCGTTTCAGAGCGTTCAAGGTTCCTCGCCGGAGACTCGAAGGAGGCGACTATGTCAACGAGTCGGTCGTGTGTTCACCCGTCCCGCCGGGAGTTCCTGACGCTCGCGACGACCGCCGCAGGGCTCACCGCAGCATCCTGTGGCTCTGCTGAGGTCGTCGGGCAGCCTGCCGCGTCGTCTGCAGGCACGCCGCAGCTTGTCGGTGACGGGACAAAGCGCCGCATTCTCTTGCGCGGCGGCGTCGTGCTCACGCTCGACCAGAAGCTCGGCGACTTCGAGAAGGCCGACGTCCTGATTGACGGAAAGACGATCGCCCAGGTGGCGCCGAACGTCGCAGCCGGCGACGCCGAAATAGTCGACTGCTCCGGCACGATCGTGATGCCCGGCTTCATCACGACGCACCATCATCAGTACGAGTCGCTGCAGCGGAGCATCATCGCGGATGGCATCCTCCAGGGCGCGTGGCCGCAGGAGACCTATTTGTCCGTGGTTCAGAACATCTGGACCGCCGGACGGATCGCGGATCCCCAGAACCCGGGCAGGGTGATCTGGGACCTGGGACGCGCACCCTACGATCCCGAGGACTGCTACATCTCGCAGCTCGTCGCATGCCTCAGCGAAATCAGTCAGGGCATTACCACCGGGACCGATACTTCTCAAGCCAACCACACGCCCGAACACACTGACGCGATGATCAAAGGGTTGATGGAGTCGGGCCGGCGGATGGTGTTCGCCTATAGCGGGGGAATCAATCGGAGTGCCGAGGGCATGCCATTCGAGTTCCCTGGTGCCCTCAAGGACACCACCAAGGGGATCGGCCGGATCGCGAAGACCTATTTCAGCTCCAAAGACCAATTGGTGACGCTCGGCTTCGCGGGCGGTGCGGCGCCCGCGTTCGAGGGTGCCGAGTACACAGGATGGCAGCTCGGGCGATCGTTCGGCGCGTCCCTTCACAACCACGTCGTCGGTAACCCGATGACCATCGTCAACGCGGCAGCCGATGCTAGGAACGGCACAGACTGGTCGGATGTGACCTTTATCCATGCCACCAGGTGGCAGGACTCGCCGCGCGCGCAGGTCGGCTCCGGCGAATCAGGATACCCGGGCGGCTTCCGATCACGAGCGTGGGCCATTTGCCGCGAGCGAGGCGCGCACATCTCGATTGCGAATCTCATCGAGATGCAGATGCGGCACGGGATGCCCCCGTTTCAGGAAGCGCTCAACCACGGCATCCTCCCCAGCCTGAGCCCGGACGTCGACACCAACATGACGACCGACCCGTTCTCGCTGATGCGTGGCGCGTACTGTCTGCAACGAGCATTGGCCAACGACCTCGCCTTTCCGGAGAGCAACCCCGGCGGTCTGCCGATACCGCAACTGGTGACGTCACGGCAAGTCATCGAGATGGCCACGATCGCGGGCGCCGCGTCGAATCGCATTCTGCACAAGGTAGGCACGCTGACGCCCGGGAAGGAAGCCGACATCATCGTGCTCGAGGCGCGGCACATCAACACCTGGCCGATGAACAACGTGCCGGGCACGATTGTCACGATGATGACCCCGAGTCACGTCCGCGACGTGCTCATTGCTGGAAAGGTCGTGTATTGGAAACGGCAGCACGTGGGCTGGGACATCGATCGGCTGCTCGCCCAGATCGAGCAGGCACGCGACCGGGTGCTCGGCCGCATCAACGGGCCAGCGAAGATCGGCGCGCTCCCCAAGGGTCTCAACAGCTTCAGCAATCCGTATCGCCCGAACTTCCTCGGCGATTGCTGCTTCAAAGGGCAAAACACGACCGCGCCGGAGTACGTGTTGAGACCTTAGAGCCGACTGACCTTTGACCTTTGACCTTTAACCTTTAACCTTTGACCTTTGACCTTTGACCTTTAACCTTTGACCTTCATTTCACCGCCTGGTCGGCCAACGGGATCGTCACGGTGATGCGATCCTCCGTGCCCACCACTCTCGTCGTGTGACCCTTGCCGGTCAGATCTTCGATCAGATTGATGTGGCCGGGACCTATCGAGATCTTCTTGCCGCCGGCAACTTCGATCTCTCCTCGGCCGCTGAGCGTGATCACGAACTGTCGGCGGGGACCGACATGCCAGTCGTTGAAGTACCCGGCCGGCGTCCGGCTGAATTGCACGCCCGTGGCCTTCATCAGCTCGGACGTCCTGCCATTCAGCTTCATTTGGAGCTCTTCGGCATGGCTCTGACCATCGGGACCGGTATAGATCCGGTTCACCGTAATCGTTTGCCCCGTCTGAGCCACCACGACGTCTCGATCAGTTCGTGCTGGCAATATCAGAAACACCAAAGCGACGAGCGCCACCACTGCCAGCCGTCTCGCGGTCCTTCGCATGACGTCCTCCTTAAGCCCCCGAACTCCGCTTGTCTTGACGTAGCTTTCAGCCTTCAGCCGACAGCCATTCGCAACGAAAGTGGGCTAAAGGCTGATAGCTGACGGCTGATGGCTGATGGCTGATGGCTACGCCAAGTCAAGTGCACACCGGGATTAGGTGCGATTGGACGAGGAGTCTATGCGAGAGCCGTCGGGAATCCAAGGAATCGCTTTTTCTCGCGCGGTATGCCGCGGCTCTCGTATACCATCTCACGCACAAATCGACGACATGGAGGAAAGCCGTGGTCAAGGTGACACCACCGGCAGTGCTGATCGTTATCCTGCTCGTCGCGGTCCCTTTGGGCTTCGCGCAGCAAGCTGAAGTCAAAAACCCGTTCACCGGAGATGCGCAAGCGATCGACCAGGGCCAGCAGCTGTTCAGGCTCTCCTGCGCGAGCTGTCACGGTCTCAACGCCAAAGGCGTGCGCGGCCCCGATCTCACGACCGGCCAATGGTCGCGCGGCGGCACTGATGCCCAGTTGTTTCAGACCATAATGCAGGGCATTGCTGGAACGGAGATGCCGGGAGCGCAGATCAGCAACACGACCGACGATCAAGTGTGGGCCCTCATCGCGTATCTCAGAACGCTCAGCGGTCCGACGTCCGCTGAGGAACAACGCGGCAACGCTCAGAACGGCGAGACGGTGTTCTGGGGCAAGGCGACTTGCGGGCAATGCCACATGGTTCGTGGCCGCGGAGGACGCCTCGGGCCGGATCTCTCGAGGATTGGCGCTGCCCGCTCGTCGACGGCGTTATTCGACGAGATCCGAACACCGAGTAAATCGTTCACGGACGGATACTGGCCCGTGACAGTCGTCATGCGGGACGGTCGTCGCATTCGAGCGGCTCGCAAGAACGAAGATCCGTTTTCAGTCCAGGTGATGGACACCAACGAACAGATCCTGTCTCTGAATCGGAGCGATCTGCGTGAAGTGATCGCTGAACCGCGTTCGCTCATGCCCGACTACTCTCGCGAACGGTTGACCGACGGCGAGCTCGACGACGTGATTCGGTACTTGAGATCTCTCAATCAATGAAGAAGCCCTTGGCTCTGACGATTTCGGCCGTTATGCCGCTCACAAGTTGGAAGGAACACGTCAATGACACGCACAGTTGCAAGCGCATGCCTCGCAACCGCTCTCAGTTTTTGCACGGGTGCAAACGCGTCGGCACAGACGACCGGGACCGAGGGCGCGTGGACGACCTACTCGGGAGACAACTCTGCGCAACGGCATAGTCCATTGACTCAGATCACACCAGCCAACGTCGGCCAACTGACGGTCCAGTGGCTGTTCCAGACTGGCGTCGCTGGTGCATTCGAGGCCACACCGCTCGTCGTCGACGGCATCATGTACCTGACCGGGCCCGACAATCACGCGTGGGCGCTCGACGCGCGCACGGGCAGGCCGATCTGGCGCTACAGGAGACAACTCCCCGAGAAGCTGAACATTTGCTGCGGCCGCGTCAATCGAGGCTTTGCGATCCGCGGCGATCGCCTCTACATGACCACGCTCGACGCGCACCTGCTGGCGCTCGACACCCGAACCGGCAACGTCGTGTGGGATGTTCAGATCGACGATCCAGCCCGAGGCTACACCGCGACGGTTGCTCCCCTGATTGTCAAAGACAAGGTGATTGTCGGGATCGCGGGGGCCGAGTACGGTGTCCGCGGTTTCATCGACGCATTCGACGTCAACACCGGACAGAAAGCCTGGCGATTCTGGACCGTCCCCGAGCCAGGTCAACCAGGCGGGGACACCTGGCCGGCTGAGGCCTGGCGTCATGGCGGCGGCTCCACCTGGGTG
>DATBJG010000235.1:0-4100 GCA_036556585.1 Vicinamibacterales bacterium | reverse complement strand
ACAGATAACCCGATCAGGGTCGGGTTCATGGCGCCGCTCTCCGGACCCTATGCTCAGACTGGTCGAGACATTCTGAACGGCTTTCTTTTGTATCTCGAAGAAATTGGCTATAAGGCAAGTGGCCGACGCATCGAGCTCCTGATCGAGGATGACGAGGCCATTCCCGCCGTAGGACTGACGAAGGCCCGCAAGCTGGTCGAACGCGACAAGGTGCATTTGATGACGGGCGCCCTGCTCTCTTCAACGGGGTACGCCCTGGCCCCGTACATCGACTCGATGCAGATTCCCATGCTGTATCCGGTCGTTTCCGCGGACGATCTGACTCAACGAAGACGCAGCAAGTGGATTGTTCGCACCGGATGGAGCGCGAGTCAGCCCAACCATGCGTTTGGGGAATATGCCCACCGGGTGTTGAAGTTGAAGAACGTCTCGATCATTGCCCTCGACTACGCGTTCGGATGGGAATCGGTCGGCGGGTTTCAACGAACGTTCGAAGCCGAGGGCGGCACGATCGTGCAGAAGATCTGGTGCCCGGTCTCGGTCCACGACTTTGCGCCGTATCTCGCTCAGGTTTCACGAAACGTGGACGCGGTGTACGCGTTGTTTCTCGGGCGTTCGGCCCTTCAGTTCATGCGCCAGTATCGGGAGTTCGGACTCAAAGAGCGCGTGCTCCTCATCGGATCCGGAACGACGACCGACGAGCATGTCCTTCCGTTCATGGGTGACGAGGCCATCGGAGTCATCAGCCCGCTCCACTACAGTGCGGCCCTCGATACCCCGGCAAACCGGAAGTTCGCACCGGCATACCGGGCGCGATACCGGAAAGTGCCGAGCTACTATGCCGAGAGCATGTATTCGGGCGCAAAGTGGTTCGTCAAAGCGATCGAGCTCGTTCAGGGGCGCGTTGAAGACTCCGAGGCCTTCGTCGATGCGCTGCACAACGTCAAGCTGCCGGACCTGCCACGGGGCCCGATGGAACTGGACGAGTACGGCAACCCCATTGAGAATGTCTACATCCGGAAAGTCGAACGCGTGAACGGCGAGCTGCAGAATACGGTGATCGAAACCTTTCAGAACGTCTCACAATTCTGGAAATACAACCCCGCTGACTACCTGCGACTGCCGCTGTACTCGCGACGCTACGGAACCAATTAGGCCGTGCGCGAGTCGTCTGCCTCCTGCCTCGTACTCGATCGCGTCTCCCGTGAATTTGGCGGCCTCAAGGCAGTTGACGAGGTGAATTTGACGCTGGCCGCCGGGGAGCGGCATGCGCTCATCGGGCCGAACGGTGCGGGCAAGACCACCCTTTTCAACCTGATCAGCGGCGAGCTGCCGGTTTCACGAGGCACCGTCACCTTGTTCGGCGCAGATATCACCCGGCTGGCGCCACACCAGCGCGCCGCGCGCGGGATGGCGCGAACATTTCAAATCACGCGAATCTTCAGGGACCTCACCGTCCTCGAGAACCTGCTGTTGGCATCAGAAGCGCTCGATCCACGCAAGTTCACGATGCATCGCCCTCTTTCGACGTGTACCGACCTGGTGGAACGGGCCCGAACCGTCTTGCACGAGTTCGAGTTGTTCCCGCTGCAGCACGAGCGTGCGCGCCATCTCTCGTACGGTGACCAACGGAAGGTCGAGGTCGCGCTTTCCATGGCGGGAAAACCCCGCCTGCTGCTCCTCGACGAACCCATGGCAGGCCTTTCGGCTTCAGAGAGCCGCTCGATGCAGGGACTCTTGAAGAAACTGAATCCCGCGACGGCGGTTCTCCTGATTGAGCACGACATGGACATTGCATTCGGATTTGCAGACAGGGTAACGGTGCTGGCGCAGGGTCGGGTCCTGACTGAGGGTCATTCGCGCGACGTCAGTGCGAACCCCGTCGTGCAGCAGATCTACCTGGGCACAGACAGTGCTTGACCTTTTATTGGTTTGTCGCGAGGCCCCACGCCCGCGACCTGTACCTCGCGGCCTTCGGTCGCTCGACGATGCCTGTGGCGTCCGTCTGCTTTAGTGCCATGCTTCAGATCCTCAACATCCACACGTACTACGGTGACAGCCACGTGCTGCGGGACGTCACTGTACGCGTCGAAAAAGGGACAGTGGCTGCTGTCCTCGGGCGGAATGGGGTGGGCAAGACCACGCTCTGCCGTTCGATCATGGGGTTTACTCCCCCCCGTGCCGGTCGCGTGATTTTGGGAGACACCGAGATCACGCGCATGCCCCCTTATCGAATCTGCCGCATGCGAGTCGGCTTGATCCCGCAGGGTCGGCGTATTTTCCCGTCGCTCACCGTGCGGGAAAACCTCGCCATCGCGCAGGATGCTTCGTCGGGCGGGTGGACGCTCGACAGAATCTTCTCCCTGTTTCCACGCCTTGCCGAGCGCGGTCATCATCGGGGCAACGAATTGAGCGGAGGCGAGCAGCAGATGCTGGCCATTGCGCGAGCGCTCATTTCGAATCCCATACTCCTCGTCATGGATGAGCCCACTGAAGGTCTGTCGCCCGCTCTGGTCGCAGAAGTGGCCCGGCTCATTCGCCGCCTCAAGGACGAGGGCACGTCCGTTCTGCTCGTCGAGCAGAATGCGGCATTTGCCGTCAAGGTTGCCGACTACGTCCACGTCATGAGCAAGGGAACGATTGTGCACTCGTCCGATCCGATCACACTTTGGAAGAATGAGGACATCAAGACCCAACTGCTGGGTGTACCGTCGCCTCCACCCCTTCATTGACGTTGCCCCGACCGGGAACTAGACTACCTTCGTTTCCAGCAACAGCCGACGTGGAGGGTAGGATGCACACGTACCGGATCATCATTGCCGCGATACTCATGATGACCGCGGCGCCTGCCGCGCAGTGGCTCAACTATCCGACGGCAGGTATCCCGCGCACGGAGGACGGCAAGCCTGATATGGCGGCGCCGTTCCCGCGAAGCCCAGACGGCAAGCCCGTACTGGCCGGACTCTGGCGTCCCGCGCCGGGGATGGTTGGCGACATCGCGAGAAACCTCAAGCCGGGTGAAGTGCCCTTTCAGCCTTGGGCAGAGGAGCTGTACAAGCAACGGCGTGCGAACAACAGCAAGGATGACCCCACCGCCAACTGCATTGTTGGCGGCGTGCCGCGTTCGGATCTGGTTGGCTATCCGTTCAAAATCCTCCAGGTTCCCGGCATGGTCGTCATCCTTTATGAGGCAGTCCATTCGTACCGTCAGATCTTTACTGATGGGCGCGAGCTTCCCAAGGATCCGAATCCCACGTGGTTTGGGTACTCAGTCGGTCGATGGGAGGGCGATGTCTTCGTCGTCGAGACGGCTGGTTTCAACGACACAGGGTGGCTGGACAATGCCGGCAAACCGGCAACCGAGCACCTGCGTGTGACCGAGCGCTTCATCCGCAAAGACTTCGGTCGGATGGACATCGAGATCACCATCGACGATCCGAAGGCGTATACGCGGAAGTGGACGGTGACCCAACCGCTCGCATTTCAGCCGGACACTGAACTTCTCGAATATATCTGCAACGAAAACAACAAGTATTTCGAGCTGGTACCAAAATAAGGCTTTCGGCTCTCGGCTTTCGGCTCTCGGCTTTCGGGTCTCGGCTTTCGGATCTCGGCTCTCGGCTTTAGGCTTTCGGCTTTAGGCTTTCGGTTTTCAAGCTTGCGGCTCGCGTGACGGGTTCGGCGCTGAGCCACCCTCTGCCCCACGAGAGCCGAAAGCCGAGAGCCGAAAGCCTACTTTGGGGAGGTCTCAGATGCGTACGCGTATTTCGCTCGTGTTGACGGGAATTGCGGGCCTGGTTGCCGGCAGCCTCATGCACTTTCCCTGGGCGTCTGCCCAGCAGCGCAGTGCGACGTCCGAACTGCGGATGGCGGCTGTGCCAGGCGAAAAGGGTGGTCAGGATATTTTCGGACCGTATGAACCCGTGACCGGCTGGCCCAAGGCCCTGACGTCACTTCCGGGGCACGAGGGATGGACGTTTGGCGCGGGTCAGAGCGTTTTTGCCGAGAGTCCCAACCGTGTCTTCGTGCTCCAGCGCGGCGAGCTTCCCGCACTCGGGAGACCCAAGACGACAAGGCTTCCGCAACTCGGTCCGAGCATT
>DATBJG010000234.1:0-5996 GCA_036556585.1 Vicinamibacterales bacterium | reverse complement strand
GATGATCGGCAGCATGGCGGTTTCCGGCGCCGACCGCAGGCGCTTGCAGACCTCAAGGCCGTCAATTTCCGGCAGCATCAAGTCCAGCACAATGAGGTCCGGCTTGTGCTGTTTCGCGCTGTCTAACCCTTCATTCCCCGTGGTTGCCGTAATGGTGCGATAGCCTTCTTTTTCGAGGTACAGCTTGACCAACTGAAGAATATCGCGCTCATCTTCGATAATAAGGATTTTTTTGGCGGCGGCACTGGCCATGGAGGGTGAGATCAGCGTAAGGGGCAAGTCGGACGGTGTCAAGCGCGCGGGCCCGGGGTCAGGAACCATTTGTCGGAACGACCCGTAGGGCGCTGTGCGCAAATGGTTCCTGACCCCCTTAGTTCTGGGGCTATTCTGTTGACGGAGCCTCATACACTCACGTAAGGTTGGAGAACACAGGGGTTCCCATGAAAATTTATCTCGCCAATCCACGGGGTTTTTGCGCAGGGGTCGATCGCGCCATCGACATCGTCGATCTCTCCCTCAGGAAGTATGGAGCCCCTATCTATGTCCGGCATGAGATTGTCCATAGCCGCCACGTCGTCAATTCGTTGCGCCAGAAAGGGGCGGTCTTCGTCGAAGAACTGAACGAGGTGCCCGAAGGCTCGGTGGTCATCTTTAGCGCACATGGAGTCGCGAAAGCCGTGTGGGAGGAAGCCAATCGCCGCCGGTTGCACGTGATCGATGCCACCTGTCCCTTGGTGATCAAAGTGCACAACGAGGTGAACCGGGATTACACGCAGGGATACGAGCTGATCCTCATCGGCCATGCCGGCCATCCTGAAGTGATCGGTACGCTCGGTCAGGTACCGGACAAGTTTCACTTGGTGTCCTCGGTCGAGGACGTCGAACAACTGCATGTCGAAAACACCGTGAATCTGTCCTATGTGACTCAGACGACACTCAGTGTCGACGAGTGCCGGGACATCGTCGGGGCGCTGCACCGGCGGTTCCCTCACATCAAGGGACCGCATCAGGAGGATATCTGCTATGCGACGCAGAACCGCCAGAACGCCGTCAAGGAACTTTCCAAGCTCGTCGATGTGATCCTCGTCATCGGGTCCCCCAACAGCTCCAATTCCAATCGTCTCCGCGAATTGGGAGAGCATTGTGGAATCGATTCCTATCTGATCGATTCGGCCGCCGACATCGATCCGGCCTGGTTGAAAGGGGTCAAAGCCGTGGGCATCACCGCCGGGGCCTCGGCGCCGGAGGTGCTGGTGGAAGAAGTGGTCGCCTATTTGAAGACTTATGGGACGGCCGAAGTCGAAGATCTCACTGTCATCGAAGAGGACGTTGAGTTTCTCCTCCCCAGGGAACTGATCACGATCGCTCCGGCGAACAAATCCGTCGCAACACCCGCCCGCTAGGCTTCCGTCTCGTCCCCAAATGTTGTAGCTGACCGCACCGCCTGCCACTACCAGCGGTATTTTTCTTTGATTTCTCTCGGGCGCTGTGCTACAAGACGCACCCGTGATCTCGCCTGGTTTTGTCGCATTCCGATCAACCATCAAAGGAGCAGGGCATGTATCTCAAGTCGCTTGAGATGGTGGGGTTCAAGTCGTTCGCCGAAGCGCGTATCGAGTTTCCCGACGGCGTCACGGCCATCGTCGGCCCGAACGGAAGCGGCAAGAGCAACGTCGTGGATGCCATTCTCTGGGTGCTGGGTGAACAGAGCACCAAGACCTTGCGCAGTGAAAAAATGGAAGACGTCATTTTCAACGGGACGGAATTGCGAAAGCCGTTGGGGATGGCGGAGGTCTCGTTGGTGATCAGCGGGCTCGACCAGGTAAAGGTTGACGGGCAAAGCGGCCTGTCGAGCCAGTTGTCGGAATACCAGGATCTCATGATCACCCGCCGTCTCTACCGCAATGGGGACAGCGAATATCTGATCAACAAGACGCAATGTCGATTGAAGGACGTTCGCAGCATCCTGCTGGACACCCGGGCGGGGACGAAGGGGCACACCGTCATTGCCCAGGGACAGATCGATCAGATTCTCAACGCGTCGCCGCAGGACCGCCGCGAATTGATCGAAGAAACTGCCGGCATCGTCCGGTACAAGAAGCAGAAGGCTGAGGCTCTGCGCAAATTAGATGCGACGCAGCAGAACCTGTTGCGCGTGAGCGACATCATCGCCGAGGTCAAAAAGCAGCTGAACTCGCTGGAACGCCAGGCGCGTCAGGCGCGGTCCTATCAGGTGCTGCAACAGGAAGCGCGTGCGCTCGAAGTGCAGTTGCTGACGAACGAATTCCGAACGTTGCGCGCGACGATCACGGAGATCGAACGGGAGCTCGATGGGTTGGCCGGACAAGAAGTCGAGCAGGCGGCTCACCAGGCCCGCCTTCATGCGGAACTCGAACGCATCAAATTGGCGATCGCCGACGCCGGTCGTGCAATCAATCAACGGCGCGAGGAGCTATCGCAGGTGGAGCAGCAGCAGGCTCAGGCCTTGACCGCCGCCGAGGTTGAGCGGAGCAGGAGTGAGCTGTACGAACAACAGCAGCGGCAGGCGACAGAGGATCGCGAGCAGTTGTTGTGCGAGCAGGCGCGGGCCAAAGATGCCGAGGCGGCCTTGCTCAGCGAGCTCGAACGTCTCGAGCGAGAATGCAACGAACGCGAGCAGGCGCTGGCCGCCCTCGATCACGAATTGAAGGGTCTGATGCACCAGCGGGCGGCGGCGGTTCAAGAAGAGGAGCGGGGCCGGACCGACGTGTTGAACCTGGCGGTGTTGGTGGCGAACGCGGAGCAAGGTCTGGCGCAGGTCAACGCACGCACTGAGGAAGTGGCGGCTCGCGACGGGCGGTTGGCCCGGGAACGTGAAGACGTTCAAGGTCAGCACGACACCGCCCTGGAGAAACAGCAACAGCTCCAGGAGGCCTGTCAGGCGGCGGAGCAGATCGTGCAGGATCTCCGCCGAAGGCATGAAGAGTCGGAGCGGCGTACGACGAGCCTTACGGCCGAGTTGACCGCCGTCGAGCAGGCCCTCTCCGGGCAGTCGGAAGAATTGGCCGCGGTCGATTCGCATCTGCGCGCGTTGGAGGGCGTGTTGCGAGAAGATATGGGGTACGGCCGGCCGGGGGAGGAAGAAGCGACGGCCCTCAAGACGTGTCAAGGTGTTTATGAGGCGGTGGCCGAATGGCTGCTGGTGCCGCCTGGGCTGGACCGCGCGGTGGAAGCCCTTCTGGGCGAACGCCTCCGCGGATGGTGCGTCGATGGGCCCCACTCCGCTCAAGGAGCGATTGCCTTTCTCGAGGAAAAGCAGCTTGGCCGAGGGACGTTCATTCCAGAGACCCCGCGGTGGCGCGTCAACGCTCGGCCGAACGAGTGGCGGGCGGTTCTTGCAGGCCGTCCCGGCGTCATCGGACAAGCGGTCGATCTCATTGGAGTCCATGGTCCCCGCGCTTCGGCCCGGGATTATTGGTTCGACGGGGTCGTCTTCATCGAAACCCTGCACGATGCGATGTCTCTATGGGAGCAGCGGCCTTGGGGTGACCTTGAAGGACCGACGTTCGTGACGCGCGCCGGAGAAATTTTGGACGCAGCCGGTGTGGTGACCGGCGGACAGACTGGGGCGACGGGGGGACTGTTGCAGCGCCGACGTGAGGTCATCCAATTGGAGGAGCGGCGAACGGCGTTAAGTGCATCGGTCGAGCAGGCACGGGAGCGGCGGGAAGTCCTGCAGGGGCAAAGTCAGTCCTCGCGAGAGGAAGGACGCCGTCTGGCCGAAGCCATGCGCGAGTCGGAAATGAAGGCGCTGTCGCTCAACAAGGATGCATCAGGATTGCAGCTGTTTCTTGGAGATTTGACGCAGCGGATCGAAACACTGATGGGTGATGCGCAACGCGGCTCTCTGGAAATGCGCAGATTTGAGCAGGAAGCCCGGTCGGCGCAGGCGCAGCTGGCGCAATGGATTGCTGAAAAAACGGGGCAGGAAGCTGCATTGCAGGCTGTGCGCGCGCGAGTGGCGCTGCTGGATCAGGGAACGCAGCGGCTCCAGCAACAGCTGACGGAAGCGCAGTTGAGCGTGCAAAGTTCGCGCAGTACCCGCGAACACCGCCAGGCCGACCTTGAGCGCATCCGTCAGGAACAGCAGGACACGGACGGTCGGATCGAGAGCTTGACTCAGCATGAGGAAAGCCTGGCGGTCTCCCTGGCGCAGAGCCGGGCGGAACGCGAACGGCAGGAGGCCTTGTGCCGTGAAATGGGCCTTTCGATAGGACAATTGAAGGCGCTGTTGGTGGAGGCTCAGGAGCGGCAAGCTCAGGAGATGGCAGAGGCCCAGAAGGCCGAGGCCGGCCTGGACGAGGTACGCAAGATCGTCTCCGGCCTCCAGGAAGCTCGCCTGACGATCGAAGTCAAACGGGCCGAAGTGCGCACGCAGCTGGCAACGGTGGAATCGACGCTCTCCGGAACCTATCAGGTGGATCCTTCGGCGCTCGTGGAATCAGCCAGTATCCCGCTCTCCAGTGACAAGTCGCCCGCCATGCCGACGGAAGACGAGCTGCGGCAGCAACTGCAAAAAATCCGTGAGCGGCTCGACCGGATGGGACCGATCAATCTCGCGGCCATCAACGAACATCAGGAATTGGAGGAGCGCTACAAGTTTTTGTCGACTCAGGAACAGGATCTGTCCAACTCCATTGCCTCGTTGAAGGAAATCATCCAGCGAATCAACCGCACGACGAAGGATATGTTTGCGACGACGTTTGCTGAATTGCAGGAAAAGTTCGGGCAAGTGTTCACAAAGTTTTTTCAAGGGGGCCGCGCCGAGCTTCAGTTGGTCGAGGCGGCGCCGGAGGAGGACGCGGAGCAGAAGGGGCCCCAAGAGCCGGGGGTCGAGATTGTGGCCCAGCCGCCGGGAAAGCGTTTGAAAAATATTGCGATGCTGTCGGGAGGAGAGAAGACGCTGACCGCCATGGCGCTGCTGTTTGCGAGCTTTCTCATTCGTCCTACGCCGTTCTGTATCCTCGACGAAATCGATGCCCCGCTTGACGAGGAGAATATCGGGCGCTTTACCACCGTGCTGTGCGAGCTGGCGCATGGCGCGCAATTCATGGTCATTACCCATAACAAGCGGACAATGGGAATTGCCGATTCGCTCTTCGGCGTCACCATGGAGGAGCCTGGGATCTCCAAACTCGTGTCTGTCCGCTTGAGCGATTTGCAGCCCGCCTGAGGCAAAGCAGGGAAAAACCCTCGTAGTTCAGAGGACTTCCGCACTCAGTTGCTTGACTTCGGTGAGACCGTCTGCTATATCCCCTCGAACGGGAACCAGAAATGGGTGGTGGTGGGTCCACACGTCTTCCTGCGCCGCGGGGCCAGAGGCAACCATCTAAGGTCTCGGGTTCTCGCGACGGCGGTGTGCCCCCTGTCAAGATCCCATGAATCTGATCCGAACCATCCTCGACCGCCTGTCCGATAGCTTGTTCATTTCGGTTCCAGACAGGTTCAATCCAGAACCCCTCTCGCCCCCATCGCTACGATTAGTCTCCGACAAGTCGGCTGCTGTGGTCGACACGTCGTCCCGTCGTGCGACCGCGCAAGCCGGCAGCCAGCTTGATGCCATCGACGACGCGGTGCGACGGAGTCAAGCCTGGTTTTTGTCGCGGCAGCATGCAGACGGCTACTGGGTCGCGGAGCTGGAAGCCGACACCACGCTGACGTCGGAATATCTGATGCTGCGGCGGTTATTGGATCGTGTCGACCCTGAACGGGAACGCAAAGCCGTTCGATATCTGCGCTCCGCACAACTGCCCGACGGAGGCTGGCCGATCTATTACGGCGGCCCTTCCGAAATCAGCGCCTCGGTCAAGGCCTACTTTGCGCTGAAGCTCAGCGGGATCTCCGGAGATGAACCGTTCATGCTGCGCGCGCGAAACTGCATTCTCCAGAAAGGCGGCGTCGTGCAGGCGAACGTGTTCACGAAAGTCACGCTGGCCTTGTTCGACCAGTACGACTGG